>JACPVC010000241.1 GCA_016191955.1 Chloroflexota bacterium | reverse complement strand
CGTTCAGCAGATCCTTATCGGAGACAATGCCGATCAGCTTGCCCGCTTCGATCACAGGAGCACGACGAATGCGCTCCTGTTTGAACAACACCAATACATCATGAATGGGCATGCCCTTTGTAATGGATATGACCGGGCGGGACATTCGTTCACCTACAAACATGGGAAACTCCTTTTATATATGCGTGCTTCATGTTTGGCAGTGTTCACTTAG
Source organism: Chloroflexota bacterium (assembly GCA_016191955.1). Classification (GTDB taxonomy): domain Bacteria; phylum Chloroflexota; class Anaerolineae; order Anaerolineales; family Villigracilaceae; genus Villigracilis. The sequence goes on along the minus strand of JACPVC010000241.1, from coordinate 11,971 downwards.
GCTGCAAGTTGTTCAACTGTATTTAGTGAACTACTAATGCTTGAGTCTGTTTCCAGGGCGATGGCACGCGCAAGTGCAAGGTCATTTGCTTCCACATCGTGGTGAATACGTTCGCCCACGATACGGTCAAAAATGACCAACGTCACAAGAAACGGAACGATCAGGAGCAGATAAAAAGCGAGAAGTTGCAACCCAAGATCGTGATGGATATTGAGCCAGCGTCGCATAAGAATGCTGAGATTGTACTCTCTTATGATTTGTTTTAGAAATCCGGTTGCAAAACGAAAATACTTGATACTTATTTGCAAGTAAACTGCTTGCTCACTCCCCTCGCATTAAACCTTCATGCAATACGAACTTGACCAGTGAGGCGCGTGTCCGCAGACCAAGTTTTTCCATTCCCCGTGCCCGATAAGTTTCCACCGTCTTCGCGCTAAGACTAAGTTGCTCGGCGATCTCAGTGCTCGTATGCCCAAGCGCAACCATTTTTAGGACAGCCTGTTCCCGATCACTTAGACTCCCCCATGAATCGTTCTTGTTCGTGGACTGCCTTTCGGGAAGCATGTCTTCCAACAGGATGCGCGTCATAGAAGGATGGACATAGACTTCGCCGCGTAGCACGGAGCGCATGGCAGATAACAATTCAGCGTCAACGGCTTTTTTGAGAACGTATCCGCTCGCGCCGTGTTTTAGCGCCTGCCGCAGGTATTGCGGATCATCGTGCATGGTGAGAATTAAAATCCGAGTCGAAGGGACGAGTTTTCGCAACGCAGGAAGCGCATCCAAGCCACCCAATGCGGGCATGCTCAAATCAAGCAGGATCAAATCGGGTTGAAGTTCTTCAGCCAGGGAAAGGGTCTCGATTCCACTGGATGCTTCACCAACCACTTCAAATTCATTCTGACTGGTAAGTAATAAACGGAGTCCAGAACGAAGAACAGCATGGTCGTCAGCGAGAAGTACGCGAATTGAGGAATTCACACTGCCGCCTCAACCTTTTCACTCTGGATTGGGATTTCGATAAAAATACTTGTTCCCCGTTCAACGGCAGATTCAATAGTCAATGTTCCATTCAGTAATTCGGCGCGTTCGCGCATACCAAGCAGACCCAAATGGCGTTCGCCGTGATTTGTTTTGCTGTTAAAGCCAACTCCATCATCTTCCACGATGGCGCGCACAATATCACCGCGGCGTTCGACCATAATGCTGGCAGAGTGTGCCTGAGCATGACGCACAATATTGGTCAGTGCCTCCTGCACTATGCGATAGATGGCGGTTTCCACGTCACCTGGCAGGCGTTCATTCAATTGAATCGCAACATCCACGGGAGTTTTATAACGCGCCTGCCACTCGGAGACGAGACGTTCCAAAGCTGCGGCAAGACCGAGATCATCAAGGACACGCGGGCGCAGGCGCATGGACAGGTCGTGGACTTCGTCCAGTGTTTTCGATGCAACCTGGCGCATGTCGGTGGCTTTCGATTGTGCAGCGCATTGAGCGCAATTCGTTTCCATAATTCGCAGTCCCACGATGAGTGAGGTTAGGTTCTGGGATGTAGAGTCATGCAGTTCACGCGCGATCCGGCGGCGTTCATCTTCCTGGGTGGTGATCACTTTTTCAAGCAATTGACGGCGCAGAACTTCCCTTTCACGCCGCAACTCGTCAGTGCGCGCAAGTTCTTCGATCATGGCATTGAATGCTTCGGCAAGATCACCGATTTCGTCATCTGCCCAACGCAAAACGCGCGGCGTGAAATCTCCTTTGGCAACGGATTGGGTGGCGCTTACGAGCGCAAAAATTGGGCGTGTCAGAATCCATGTGAGGAACACAGCAACCACCACACCTGTTGCGGAGACAAGTAATGCCGTGAGCAGCAGTTGCGCTGTCAGCGTGGATAAAGCCGATTGCATGGAAGCATCTGAAAGTCCGATGCGAGCCGTGCCGATTTTTCCGTCAAGAATGGGGACAGCCGCATCCCAGATGAGTCCCTCATTCGTTTGAATCAAGGCTGTATGGTGGTGTTCATTTGGGTCCACAGAGTTCAGAGTCAATAAATCCAGCGGGAAGCCGCCTTCAAACGTTTGGGCTATCACTTGCCCCTGTGGGTCAACGATAAAGGCATAGCGGACATTGGGATTGTTGGCAAGGGTCTCGTCGAGTAAGTCGTGAAGACCGAGTAAGTCATTAAGCAGGATGGGGTCGGTGGCACGCGCCGCCACATCGCGCGAGACCGAAACACTTTGCTCCTCCAATTGTGCGGTCATGGTAGCAGTCAGCGCATAACGCGATTGAATCGTCACGCCCGCGCCAAGCAGAACGATGAACCCAAGTACAATGCCGAGGATCTTCGAGCGGACGCTGACCGCGCCTGCGATCCCCCAAATGCGTCGAAAAAAATTTTTGGTCATGGCTGTACTGCTGAGGAGGGGATGACGCCCACCAGCGCACGCACACTGTCGTAGGCACTGTCGTCAATTAGCACGAAGCGTTCCACACCAATGGCTAATAAAGCATTTTCTGACGTTGGGTCATTCACCATTTCAAGGAGCACCGATTGCAATTCATCCTTAATTTGTGGGCGTGTAAATGGACTCGCAACAACAGGAGGGATTCCGAAATCGGGTGAACGATGGATGATCTTGACTTTTTCTGCCAGTGCAGGATCGCGCGCCACCGCATATTCGAAGACGAGCGAATCGACGGCGGCTCCATCTGCCACGCCGCTTGCCACTGCCCGAATGGCTTCATCATGGCTGTAGGTGTAGAACGTGCTTGCAAAGAATCCTTCTGGTGTAAAGCCAAGTTGCTGGAGAAAATAGGTTGGGTAGACCCGTCCGCTGAGTGAAATGGGGTCGGTGAACGCAAAGACCTTGCCCTTTAGATCGCTCATACTTTGCGCGTTACTCGAAGTTGGAACAATCAGATAAGAGTTGTATGTCGTCTTGCCGTCTACCTGTGGGGCAACAAGAAGTTCCATACCAAAGGTGTCGTGTCCCTGAATGTAGGCGCTGGTGCAGACGAAAGCGATGTCCACTTCGCCGTGCTCGATCAAATCGTTGACTTCGAGATAGGTGCGCCGTTGGATGAGTTCAACGGGACGATTAAGCTTTTCTTCGAGGTAGGAAAGAAATGGTGAATAGGATTCCACTGTCCCTTTGGGCGAGATGACCGCCGCAACCGCCACACGCAAGGGAACCGCTTCGTAGCCTGCGGGTGTAGGCAGGGGCTGGAGATCGTTTAAGTCCACATTCCCCGCGATTTCCGTTTGTGGAATTGCCGAACAGGAGACGAGGAAAAGAGCGACTAGTAGAAAGATTATTTTTTTCATGGTCAATCAGTTTTGTTGTTCGAGCAGCCACGCTTGAAGAATGACCTGCCGCCATCAATATGAATGTAGCAAATCGGACAAAGAATGTCGAGTGATGAATATCATGGAAAATTACACAGGTAGGCAGGTACAGCGCGGGGATAGGTGACAGGGCGTCCGAAAGGATCAATGAACATGATTGGTTTCCCAGTTTTGTATGGCGCTCAGAACGCCTTCCGCAATCTGTGCGGGGCGTTCTCCAATTCCTGAAACTTGCGCTCGCTTCCCACGAGGGTCGATCTCGATTACCTTGGTGCGAAGACTCACAGGCACTTCCGTGTGGGTGATGCCGCGGATCACTCCGGAAATTGATGCATAGAGAGGGGTTGAATTAATGGCTGCGATTTCCTGTCCCTTCAGGACCGCATCCCCTATTTCATGAGAAGTAGAAAATTTTCCTGCAACTGGAGCATAAACATATCGATCCCGACCATAGCCCTCCATGGAGATGGGTTCTCCTTCAAGGTCTTTTGTCTTCCCGATGGTAATCACGCGCCCCAGATCATCACCACGGGCGGTTTCGACAGCCAAATGAACATTGAAGCCAGCAACGAAATTAGGACCCAACCCGATCACCAAGGATGCCAGGTGGAATTGTCGGGCGGTTTTTTTATGCTTTTGCATCCGGGCATCCACCAGAACCTGCGGGCGCAGTTTTTTGACAAGCCTGGATAGATCACTCACCATCACAGGTATGAAAGCAGGAGAGAGCAACACTCCTCGTAAATTCAAACTCTCCACCCGTCTTGCTTGCACTCCATCCAGAGTGGTTTCTCCATCAAAGATGGCATCTGCGAATGCCATTCTGCGCCGCGTTACGGTTGGGTTCGAATCTTCGTGCATCACTACAGCGTAGCCCGCCTGAAAAAGCCGATGAGCGACCGCTGAAGCAACATCGTTCGTGCCGCGGACAAGAATGCGTAGGTCGATCCTTTCACGTTTCATTGCAAATAAGCCATCCAATAGGTTATCACGGCAATGCTCAGGATGGTTCCCAACACACGGCGCACCCCAGCGCCTGAAAACCTGACCACGCCCAGTTGACTGCCGATCAGCGCGCCAAGCAAGCCGACGACAAGCAGAGAAATTCCAAATTCACCCATCGTAAATGTGTCGTTTGCAAAACGCCCGATCAAACCGCTAATGGAGTTGATGGCAATGAATCCGCCCGCAGATGCGGCGGCTTGTTTGGCATCACCCCATTGCATGAAAATGATGATCGGCGAGAGAAAGATCCCACCACCAATGCCGATCATGCCAGAGAGCAGTCCGATGACCGCGCCAGTTAGTAACGCCGCCCACAATGGAACGGAACGCGGCGTCCAGTTGGTTTTCTCCGTCAGGGTTGGGAACAGAACCATGCGAATGGCGAGATAGGTCAGGACCGCATACAGCAGGGTTGTATAGGTTTGTTCGGAGAGTTTGATCGTCCCGCCGATGAACGCAGCTGGGATGGATGTAATCAGGAAGGGAATTAACAAACGCGGATGGAAATGTCCTGCCCGCGCATAATTGACAAATGAAATGGATGCAACAAAAATATTCAAAACCAGCGCCGTGCTGGACATGACATCGGCGGGAATGCCAAAGAAATTCATGGCAATCAGATAGCCCGATGCACCGCCAAACCCTACGCTGGAATATAGGGTGGCAATGACGAATACCAATAAGGGCAAAAGGAAGGAACTCATACGGGGTACTTCTCCAACACGGGAATGGACACAGGCAGATGATAATATGAAATCCCCGCGCAAGTGCGACAGAGAGTTAGGCTTTCGCGATGAAGCTCACGCTCGTTCATGATTTCTTCGCCACATACCTCGCAGTTGACGCGCACGCCAGGGCGTGAAATGATGGACTCAATGGATGTGGCGAGTTGCACTTCGGTGACGGTGAACATTTCATCGTCGGGCATGATTTGATATGCCTGCATTTGCGCGAAGTAATGACGCGGTTCGTCGGGAACATACGCGTACGACTTCTGGCGAATATCCAAAGCAGGTGCGATGCGAACGGCGGACCCCGTTCTTGTGTCCACGAAGGTGGCTGCGGTTTTGCCGTAATCCTCCACGCGCAGGGTGCGATGACCAACGGTGCAATTGGTCGCAGCGGAGAGACCATCTGTAAAGCAGCCGTCGGTCTCGGTGATGACGAGCAATTGTTTTTTATCGGGCGGAGTTTCAAAACCGAGAGCCGACAAACCCACCAGTCCCAACCGCACGCCGAGGATTTGGCGCGGGCAAAGGTGGGAATGATCGCGGGTGGATTTTTCGAGAAGAGGTTGGAGGTTCATAGGTAGTTCCAGTTTTCAGTGAGCAGTTGTTGGTGAAATAAAAAAACGTCGTCTCTTGAAAAGAGACGACGCAGGGGAATGCGAGTGTCTCCTTTCCAATGCGGGGGATAAAAGCGTTTCCACTTTTACCTGGACTATCTGGGATAGCCTGTCCTGTTTGCCATGCTTTTTTGCAGGGTAGGCAAACAGGCTTTGGAGAGATAAGGTAGTGTATTGGATTTCTTGTTATTCAAAAAGTGATGTTAATCACCGGGTATCTTCCTTGTCACCACTTAAGCCTTCCTTGAAAGAACGGATGCCAGAACCGAGTTCACCCGCAATTTTACCGATTCGACCAACCCCAAAAAGCAAGAGTACGATAACGAAGATGATAACGAGTTCTGTTGTACCCAAATGAAACATGTTTACTCCTTGGTGCGTGTTGCGTATTCCGTATTACGCGCCGTATAAATTTACGGAACACGCAATACGGAATACGTTTTGAAAAGCTAGACCTTCTCCACCTTCACTTTGCTGTCGTAGAACACGGCAGAGCCGCCAGCGAGGTCGCTTAGGGTGACATTGCCCATCACCGGATCAAGCTGCATCGCGCCATTTGCCATCAGTGGGGCAGCACGGCGCGGATCGCCTTTGACAACTGTGCCATCAATTTCAACATCGGCGGCGCCACTTGCCCAATGACCAAACCCAAGCGGGAATGCCACAACTCCAGGGCGGATGCCTTCGATCACTTTGGCTTTGCCCTCAATGGGATGCTTCCTGCCGTTTTGCAAGTCATACTCGCCTTCGGGGTTGCTGGAGGATGAGACTCGCACCATATCATCATCCTTGATGCCCAGTTTGCGGGCATCGCTGGCGTTGATAAGCAGGTAGCCTTCGGGGGCAACTGCCAGAGTCCAGTAATTGCTGATGCCGCGTGCTTTCCCCATTGTGATGGTCTTGAAGGTGATCAGATGCAGGTCATAGCCATTATGTTTGATTTCTTCGCCCGTAGAGGATAGAGCCGCTGGGATGTATTTGGTATAGCCTACATAAGGCTTACCCGTCATCGTGTTGATGGAAGTAGCGGTCTTCTCCTGATACAGGTTGACGAGGCGGCCATAAGGGTGACCCACTTTACTGCCTTTGTAGCCCTTCTCGAAAGCTTCGTAACGGCCGCCGCGATTCAGGACATACACGACTTTGCGCCAGAGTCTCTCGTCACCACCGACGGCAGCCTTCCATTTGTCGGCGTCGAAGACGCTTGGGGGCAGGAACCGCCTCGCTTCCAGAAAGATGCGCAGCTCTTCATCATCGGCTTCAGGGACGGAATCAGAGCCGTCTTCCTTTTCACCGAAGGCAATATCCGCCACCTGTTTGAGGTAGTGATCTTCGGGGCGGATGTACGGAACACCTTCCGCAAAACCGTTCGGACCGAAGCCGGGCAGTTCCAGTTTTTCAGCCAACGCCAGGAAAACTGATTCGAACGACATGGCAATTTCCTCGCCAAAGACTTTCACTGTCGGCCAGCCCGGAATGGAGAGAGCCGGGTTACGAACGTTTTCCACCTTCCACGGGAAGGATGGATGCGAACCGCCGAACTCCCAGCGTTCCAGATAGGAAAGGTCGGGGAAGATGTAATCGGCGTACATACTGGTTTCGCCAATCATGATGTCGCTGGCGATAAAGAGCGGCAGTTTTTTGGTGTCAGCTAAAATTTCGATGACTTTCTGTCCGCCGGGCAGGCTGTATGGCAAAGCCGCCATATATGTCATCAGAATCTTGACGGGATATGGATAGGCATCGCCGATGGAGGGAACATCTTCCTGATAGACATCACTGGCAAGCGGGAACCACGGACGTTTGGTCGGGTAGGTTCCATCGAAGAGGGATGTCTTCTCGTATGCCACGCCCGTGCGGATGATGTCCACACCGAAAGCGCTCATCTCTTCTTCGCCCCACATGGTCAACACAGGGAAGGGTTGACCCTTCTTGCTGCCCTTGCGGTCATAGGTGCTGAGTTTGATGGTGCCGCCAGCGTAGTCAAAGTTGCCAATCAACAGATTGACCACATACCAGGCGTTGTTGTTATAGAAACCATTGGTGTGCTGAGAAGGACCACGATGAATATCCACAGCTGCTTTGCGTCCGTGCGAGGTGAATTCGCTGACAAGTTCAAGAATATCGTTTTCCGAAATGCCCGCGATCTCCGCCCACTCAGCAATGGTATGTTCCTGTGCCGATTCGAGCAGGATTTGCATCCCGTCTTTGACACTGAACTCACCGACTTTCTGGTTGATGAACAAGTCACCGATGACGGGCGCGGCTTCTGCGTTCAGCACATTGATGGGTGTCGGAACGCCTGCAACTAACGCTACGGGAGTATCGCCAGGGAATTCAACACCAGCCGCATCCACATAGACTTTTACATCCTTGCCGTCTTTCTGGACGGTTTGCGGTGTAAGCAGACCCAGTTCACTGGCGCGCAAATGTTTGCCGGGAACGCCGTCCTTGAGTTTCACCAGCCAGGAGGCATTGCTGTAGTTCGGTTCGCCAGTGGCAGCTTGGGCGGCAACATTGGCAATCGCCAGATATGCCGCGTTATATTTTTCGTTTTCCAGCATCCAGCGGATCATGCCAAGCGCCATGGCTGCATCTTCGCCAGGTTTGATCGGAACCCATTTCCAGGCGCGAGCCGCCACCTTGCTCAAGCGAGGGTCCACAACAGCGAACTTGCGTCCGTTGATAATTGCATCCGTGGCTTTTGGAGCACGATGTGGAGGACCGTAGTTGGAGTCAAACAGATTCGTACCAACGTAAATCACAAATTCGCTGTTGGCGGTGTCCGCCTGCCAGTAGAATTTGTCGCCGCCGTCAAAAGAGCCTTTAACGTCATTCCACTTGGCGCTCATGGCTTTACCAGTGAAGTAGAGTGATCCCTGGCAAACGGTGGTGTGACCATTCATGTTGATGGAGCCATACCCGCCTTTGACGAAGCGATCCACCACATCTTCACGCCCACCCTTCATGCGTCCCCAGACGAACATAAATTGATTGTTCTTGGGTCCGAGGTCAGGATGTTCGGGATCGATCATGACATCGAGATGATCCTTGAACTCCGTTTGGAATTCATGCACCAATTCTTTCTTCTTCTCGGCGTCTTTCTCGTCCCAAATCTTTTGGACGGCAGCCTTCATCTCTTTCGAGAGTTCGGCATCCGCCAACGCTCGAACGGCTTTCATGCCATCCACATTGCCTTCACCGAACAGGTCGCCACCTTCGACAACTTCCTGAATCGCCTGGTCAAAGGGAATGGTCTCCCACTGTCCCTCGCCGCGTTTCGTGCCGGGTTTGCGCTTGAGTACGCTGACGATGCGATACGGATCATACGCAGTTTGAATACCCGCCTGACCCTTGGGGCAAATTCCGCCTTCGATCTTCGCCATATCCTTGATCGGTGTTTCGTAGGCAGGGTGCGGCCAGAGCGTCCATGGGCTGTAGGGGTTGCCATCGATCTTGGCAGCCAGACCTTCCAGCAGTTTGACCTTGATTCCGCAGCCTGTATTGCATTGCAGGCAGACGGTATAGAGTTGGTTTTCGGGCTTGGCTTCAAAGAAACTGCCTTCGCCCGCGCTCATGGTCTTGGCAATGGCTTTTTGCGCCTTGGGCAGGTTGGCCAGAAAAGCCGCCGCCGCGCCGGTCACACCGGAGAGCTTGAGAAAGTCGCGGCGTGAAAATTTGTTATCAGATTGTTTAGTTTTCATTTCTTCACCTCGGTAAAGCGCGCCAGGTAAGCCAGTAAATAATCCATGCCGATGAGAATACCGAGAATGGCAAAGCCCATCACTGCGGATGTTACCGACCACTCCATCAGGCTGGGGGTGTAGTCCATTGTCAATTTCGGTCCGTGGAAGGCTTCCGCCAGACCGGGCAGCATGGGGGCAACCTGCCCAGGCACAACGATCAGAATACGGGCGGCGGCATAACCGACCATCAGGAACAAGCCCATCAACCCGGCGACAAATCCGTTCTTCGCCAGTTTTGGCTGGGCAAGCACGATGACGGGGACAGCCAGCCCGATAACAATTTGTACACCCCAAAACATGAAGGCGTGCGGACCCGTTAGCATGTACTGAATGGCAATCAGGTTATCCGTCGCGCCGCCGTACAGTGATTGGGTCAAGTCTGCTACCAGGAAATACAGTTTAATGACACTGGTCACAATCGAAAGTATGGCGAGCGTCCATAGCAGGTTGGAACGATGTTCCGCTTCCAGGCTGGGCATGAACCAGCCGACCAGCATGAGCATCAACGCCACGCCCGAAGCCAGCGCAAAGACCGGGAACTGGACGGGAAGCAATCCGACATGCCAGAACAAGCGTGTCGCATTGCCGCCCAGCAGGAAACCCACGCCGCCCGCAACCAAGATGGAAGTCACCAACCCGATCCACATGACGATTTTCATCACACGCTGCTCAGGCTTGGCAAAAGCCAGATATAACGAGATCAGGATCAAGACGAGAAAGATCGTGTATCCCCAAACCATGAGAGCAAGAAAGGAGGTGAAGTTCGGTTGGAGATAAACTTTCCAGATGCGATCCATGTGTCCCAAATCCATGCCGATGGATGCCAAGCCAGCAGGGAGTGTGACCACTGCCGCCCACAACATGGTTTTGCCTGTGCCTTTGAATTGGGGAATGTTGAACAGGTAATCGAGCGTGGCAAGCATATATGCTCCCGCCGCCAGACCCGCCAAAAACAAATACATGGCGACCCACAAGCCCCAGCCGATGTAGGAACCATAGTTCGCGCTTTGCTCGCCTTCGAACAAGCGGATGTACACACCCCAAAGTCCGAACAGCAAGGCAAGCGCGCCGACAGCGTAAGAAATTTTCTTAATCATCTCATCCTCCTACACAACATAGTACACGCGCGGTTCGGTGCCAAGTTCTTCCTTGAGCCGAATCACATTGGGCTTGTTGATGAGTTCAGTCACCAGTGAGTCGGGATCGTTGGCGTCGCCAAAATAGGTGGCGCGTCCGATGCAGGTGGTGGTGCAGGCGGGCAACATGCCATCTTTGATGCGGTGCAGGCAGAAGTGACACTTGCGGACGTTTCCGATGGGCGACTCGTGTTTGCCCTCCCGCTTCCACGCTTCGCCATACTCCTGGCTTGCGTGCTCGTACCCCGCAGCATTCTCCCCGCCGACAACTGCTCCGTCAAAGACGGGCAACTGCTCGGTGTAGGTGTAGCCAAAGTCGAAGGTACGCGCTCCATAAGGGCAAGCCGCCATGCAGGCGCGGCAACCAATGCACTGGTCATAATCCACAACCACGATGCCCTCTTCATTATGATATGTGGCGGTGACTGGGCATACTTCCGTGCAAGGCGATTTCTCGCATTGCATACACGGACGCGGCAGGAATTTCATCGTCACATTGGGGTAGATACCAACTTCCTCGATCATCACAGGGCGATAGACCACGCCCGGTGGCAGTTTATTTTCGGCAATGCATGCCACCGTGCAGGCGTGACAACCAATGCAACGACGCAGGTCGATCACCATCACCCAGCGCCTTTCTGAGGCAGGTTTTTCCAGAGCGCGCTTTAATTCCGCGTTCATACGGAAAAGAGCATCCTCTTTCACAAGGAAGTCCTCAGCGGGAGCGGCAGAAACTTGCACGCCTTCCAACACAGGAGCGACCAACCCGGCGAACACCTCAGAAGCATATTTATCCAATAACGATGCTTCGTTTGTCATTGTGCTTCTCCTTCATAGAATTAGATTTGGACGTGTGCCCGATAATGCCAGCGTTATTTTCCACCCGATGGTAAAAATCATATAGCGGGGAAAGTCCGCTACTTTTTGTAGTTCTGTCAGGAAAAACCTGACACAAAGATGACGTCTATTTTTGTAAATGCGAGTTTTGTAATGGGAAACGGGAACTAAAAACAGCGACAGAGGGGAATCTCTGCCGCTGTTGATTAAGCCTATTCGATCATAAAATGTTGTGTTGGTTATTATCTTGCCCTACACGCTTGCATTCAATAAATGTTCTTATTCAGGTTAATATAAACTGCCTTACAAAATGCCATCCTGAGCGCCAGCGACACACCGCCCGCCAGGGCAAATATGCACCGCGTTGCAGATGCAGTGCGGCGAGGGTCTCTAATACCATTGTAGAGATGCTTCGCTACTAAGAAACTAACTGGAGGCGGCCTCTAAGCGAAAGCCCAAAGTGGCGGCCCTGCGCTGCAAAGAACGAACAACCTTGTCACGATGCTCTTTTTCATAATAATCAGCAGCCAAAGGACGATAGGCTTGGCGACGT
>JACPVC010000240.1 GCA_016191955.1 Chloroflexota bacterium | reverse complement strand
TAAGCCCAAACCACCGTTGTGTCATCCTGAGGGAGCATGTTCTTTGCGACCGAAGGATCTCTGGCGTAATCAGGTAGAGATGCTTCGGGGCAAAGTGCGCCCCTCAGCATGACATTAGACTGTTATCCATTATTGACGTTACTTACTATCTACTGCTTTCTGCTTTCTGCCTTTTGCTCTACAGCCTTCTGCTCTACAGCCTTCCATACTTCCTCAACAACTCCTTCACCTCTTCATGCGGCAATGCTTTTGCGCTGATCTCATGACCGGTCATATCTTCAGCGGCAACCAGCGAATTGATGATCGCTTCTTCGGTGGCATAGACCGTCGCACCGAAGATCGGGTCGAGTTGATCATTGGGCAGGGCTTGCATTTGAGCAATCACCCCGCCGCGCGCGGCTTCAACATTGGCTGTGGTAAAGGCGAGGAACAGATCGCCCGACCCATTCCCGCCAGTGGTGCCGGTCCGCCCCATGCCCAGTGTGACGCGTTTCGCAACCCGCTTGAGTTGATGCGGCATCAGCGGCGCATCCGTGGCGACGATGACGACCAGCGACCCGGCTTCCTGCCGAAACGGATTCTCCCCGCTGGTTACAGGCGCGTCGCTTTTCAGATACTGTCCCACCGGCACGCCTGCAATCGTCAGTTGATAACGCCGACCAAAATTGGTCTGTGCCAAAACGCCCACGGTCCAGCCGCCCAATTTTTCCGGCAATTTGCGTGAGGCGGTACCGGTGCCGCCCTTGAATTCGTAGCATAGCATCCCCGTCCCACCGCCCACGTTACCCTCTTCAATCGCGCCAGATTTCGCTGATGTGAGCGCATGCATGGCGTGGTGTTCCTGAACGAAAAAGCCGTTCATATTGTTCAGCCAGGCATCGGCGGTCTCCGCCACCAGCGGACATGACCAATGTTGAAGCATCTTGTGATGTTCCACCTGCCATTTGATGATCGAGTGATGGACAATGCCAATGCTATGTGTGTTGGTAATTCCAATCGGTCCTTCCAACATCCCGCCCTCTTCCACCCATGCCGCGCCGGTCATTTCGCCATTACCGTTGAAAGTATGGACTCCCGCGAATGCAGGCGTGAAGTCATCTGCCCCACGCGGGTGGATGACAGTCACGCCCGTCCGCGCATCGGTTCCTTCGATGATGGTGGAGTATCCAACCGTGACGCCGTGTACGTCTGTAATGGCGTTGAATTTTCCCGGGCTGCCTTCAAAAGGGATTCCCAAATCCCGCGCGCGTACCTTCTTCATACACTCTCCTTTGCGATTTTTACCAATTGCCTTGCAATGCTTTCCATGATGTCATCGGGCACGCCGTCCATGGCTGCGCTTTGCACGCGCGTATCGATGCCATCGTTGACGTAATCGACGACGATGAATTCGTCAGCGAGGGCAATCTCTGTCGAGAACCAGTCCAACTTGCAGATGGAAGCGATGCGCTTCGTCACATCCCGCAGCCTGCTCAGCCCAACCGAGTCCTCTTCCGCCGCTGTGACTTTTTTGTAGATGTGCGTGTCAGGATTCCACCAACAGGGATATGTCTCGCCATGCGCATAAAAGATGCGGAACCAAGCGGGCGCATCGTTGACAACCCGTGGTATGACATGCGCCTGAATCAAATACTTCTGCTCCGGGAATTCCATACGTGCCCGCAGAATTTCATCGATTGTGTTTTTGCCAAGAAGAACACCTTCCCCTCCACCTTCATTCGACGGCTTGACCACAAAATTCTCCCCAAGCGGGGAGAGGTCAATGGATGAGATGACAGGCTGTTCCAAAAACGGCGCAAGCAGAATCGTATAAGGCGTATGCAGCCCTGCATGGATAAGTTCAAGGTGCATTGTGGCTTTATCTTCTGACCACAGGGATAGTTCTTCCGGGTTGATGCGCCGCGCGCCAAACTCCTTTGCCCAACGAGGGATGGGGTCGAAGGTCGGCTCGCCCTGCCCGCGATGAAGCAGAGTCTTGAACGTCGTTACCCCTTTATAAAGCGCCGTAATCGACTCCAATAAATTATCAGGCTTGATCTGCCAGAGCGAAACCCCTTCCTTGATGCAGGCTCTCTCCACCATCCCAACGAACACATCATCATATTCCCAGTACCAGGGCAGGCATAAGTCATAACGCATGGGGCGATTATAGTCGAAGGGATTTCGCGTCGAAGGTCGGAGGTCGACGGTCTCTGAATATCAAAGACTTTTGACTTTCGACTCGCTAACGCTCAAGCCGCCGTCCCCGGCGGCGTTTCCCTAGCACCGCCCGCTTGGGCAGGTGTACAGGTAAATCCTGCGCCGGGGACGGCGCAGGGAACAAGTTACCTGATGCCTTTGCTTGCACACCCTTTGACTTTCGACTTTTGACTCTGATAATCACTGGTACAATGGGCGCATTAAATTCGAAAGGAAAAATGTATGGCACACGATACAGTAAAAGACGGGCTGGTTGTTTCGATGGATTACAAACTGACCGTGGATGGGGAAGTTCTGGACTCTTCTGACGAGGCGGGTCCTTTGCAGTTTTTGGTGGGGTATGGCAACATCATCCCCGGTTTGGAAAGTGAAATGATGGGCATGAAGATCGGCGACAGCAAGAACGTCACCGTTCAGCCTGCCGATGGTTACGGCGAATTCGAAGACGATGCTTTTATGGATGTTCCGCGCACGGAATTCCCTGCCGATATGGCATTGGAAGAAGGCATGGAACTTCACGTCACCGACGATGACGGCAATCACCAGGCTGCCTATGTCGCTGAGTTCGACGATAAGACCGTCAAGCTTGATTTCAACCACCCCCTTGCCGGGGCTGTGTTGGAGTTTTATGTGAAGGTCGTTGCCCTGCGCGACCCGACCGAGGAAGAACTCGACCACGGTCACGTCCACGAGGGCGGCGGGCACCACCACTAAAGAAAAAAGGACTGCCACCTAAAAATGGCAGTCCTTTTTCATGTACTTTGTTCAACTTGCCGCGGCTTTCCCAATTGGCTTCTCGCAAGCCAGATGCCAGCGCCGACGATCACGGCTCCCAGCAAGAACCTGCCGAAGTTGCCGATAAATTCATAGACTACTTCCCATTGGGTGCCGAACGCGTATCCCAACCCGCCGTAGAGCAGAACCCATGTCGCTTCGCCGAGGGTGTCGTAAAGCATGAAGCGCCTGAACTTATATCCGCTGCCGCCGGCAATGAGGTTGGTGGGAATTGCCAGAGCAGTCACTAGAAAACGGGTGAGGAAGATCGCCACCCAGGCGCGTTTATCGAAATACGCGCGCGCATTGATCCATGAGGGGGATGAGCCGAATCGTTTTTCGACCCAATCTTTGCCGTAATGTCCCATGCTGAAGCTGAGCGTATCGCCGATCACGGCTCCCAACAAACCAAGCACCGCCATCAGACCCCACTCAAAATAGCCTTGCTGCGAAAATGCGCCGACGGCAATCAGCACCAGTGATGCGCCCACAGGCAGTCCGATTGCGCCGAAGAAGAGCGTCAATGCAAACAAGGGCGCGCCATAGTTAATGACCTGTGTGAGAAAAAATCCTGAAACTGTTTCGCTCATGGTATTTTCGTTGGTGCAGGCGGCAAGGACGGCGGCGGTGGAGCCTGCGTCTGGAATGCCTTTATGGCATCCTTGACTTGAAGGAGTACAATGTCCGGCTGGTCGGGAAAATATTCATCGTTCAGTTGTTTCAAACTCTTTCTGCCGTTCTGTTTTTCAAAAGGGATACCCAAACTAAAAAAGAGTGCTTCCGGCGGCACATCATACGTGTCGGCAATGTAGGGGATGGTCATCCAATCGCGGACCAGTTCCACATCGGTTTGGTTGGCGACGGGCGGCTTACCGTTGAACGGACCGTGTCCGCGCAGGCGCTTCAAGGCATGTATGGTGTTTATCCCGAAAAACACGATCACCAGTATGCCGATCAAGATCAACCCTGCGGTGAGGAGACGTTGTTTTGTCATATATTTATTTTATCTCCACTTTCAGGCTGAATTGTAAAGAAAGGATGTACTTTTAAACGAAGAACGCGGCTTGCCTTTGCAATGCCGCGTTCTTCGTTATTCGTAATTTGTTTATTCCTGCCACTCCAGTTCGAAATCGCCGATGAAGACCGTGTGTCCATCCTCAACACCGGCTTCGCGCAGGGCTTTGTCCACGCCGAGTTTTTGCATCAGGCGTTGGAAGCGGCGCACCGAGCCGTAATGTTCCCAATACGTCATCTTGGCGGCGCGCTCGATCGCAACGCCCGATACTCTCCACTTGTCCCCATCTTCTCTATGGATGTTGAACAGGTTCGGGTCCACTTCCGGTTTATAGACGGGCAGCGCCTCTTCCTCCATTAGTTCTGGCGGCAGTTCCTGAAGCAGTTTATACGCTGTGAGCAAAACCTCGCGCGTGTTGGTGCGCGCCATCGCCGAAGCGGTGACGATCTCCACCTTTTTCTTTTTGAAGCTGGCTTGAATGTCCTTCAAGCGTGCTTGCACGTCGGGCTGGTCGATCTTGTTGATAACCACCACCTGCGGTTTCTTGCCGAGCTTGGTATCGAACAGCGAAAGCTCGGTATTGATCTGGCTGAAATCTGCGAGCGGGTCTTCCGAAAGCCCGTCGATCATGTGAATGAGAATGCGCGTGCGCTGGATGTGACGCAAAAAATCGTGACCCAAACCAGCGCCTTCGTGCGCGCCTTCGATCAAGCCGGGGATGTCTGCCAGCACTACGGTAGCTTCTTCGTCAATTTTGGCGACGCCTAGATTCGGCTCCAGTGTTGTAAAAGGATAATCACCGATCTTGGGCTTCGCGTTCGTCAGAACGGAGAGGAGAGTGGATTTTCCGGCGTTGGGTAAGCCGATGATGCCGATATCCGCTATCAGCTTAAGTTCGAGGCGCAGTAATTTTTCCTCGTGAGGCTCGCCGCGTTCTGCCGTTCGCGGGGCTTGATTCCGCGATGTGGCGAAGTGTTGGTTGCCGCGTCCACCGCGCCCGCCCTTGCAGACAATGAGCTGTTGACCCGCTTCGGTGAGGTCGCCAAGCAGGTCGCCGGTTTCCGCGTCGTAGATGATGGTCCCGGGTGGAATGTGGATGATGAGGTCTTTGCCGCCGCGCCCGGTCATTTGGGAGCCGCCACCGTTCGCGCCTTCATCTGCCGCAAAGGATTGTTTGGGTCGAAAATGAGAGAGCGAGTTGAGAGTCGGTTTCACTTCAAAGATGACGTCGCCACCCTTGCCGCCATCGCCGCCATCGGGACCGCCGCGCGGTTCATATTTTTCACGGCGGAAATGTACCATGCCGTCGCCGCCTTTTCCAGACTTTACATGAATGTTAACTTGGTCAATGAACATTCCCCCATTATAATGGGTGTGGGTTATTTATTTTGATGAACAAGACCGGCGCTCCACTGTAGACACAGCCAAAACGAACACAGCCCAAATTCGATTGTGTTGTTCCCTCTGAAAGGGGATCGCTTGTAAAAATGCAAGAAAAAAATCATCTACAAAACGACACACTTTCAAGCCTGAGCGGGGTCATTATCTATTCCATCGATGCTGGTTATCGATACACAGCTTTTACAGACTCACACAGGCAGGTCATGAAAGTGCTTTGGGGGGCGGATATTGCCGTCGGTCAAAACTTCCTTGACTATATTCATCGTGAGGATGACAAGAAAAAGGAGCAGGGAAATTTCGACAAGGCGCTGCGTGGAGAGTCTCTGGTGGAGGATGGCGAATATGGGGATGAAACCGGACACACCCGTTCGTGGTGGGAGAGTCGTTATTCCCCGATCTATGATGAGAAGGACAAGATCATTGGCGTGACCGTTTTTGTGATCGACATCACCCAAAGGAAACAGGTCGAGCATGCGCTACGTGCCAGTGAGATCGATTATCGTTTCATCATGGACCAGGCGGCGGATGGAATTTTCATTGCCGATCAGACGGGACGATACCTGGATGTGAATCGTGCCGGTTGTGAGATGCTGGGATATAGGCGAGACGAGATACTGGAATTGTCGATGCCGGATCTGGTGGTGGTGAGCGAGGAAAACCCGATACGGCTTGCAGATTTATTGGAAGGGAAAACGCTGCTCAGCCAGCGGGATTTGAAACGCAAGGACGGCAGGCTGGTTCCCGTGGAGATCAGCGCGAAGATGATGGAGGACGGTCGTTTAATTGGTGTCGTCCGCGATATTGCGGAGCGAAAACGGGAAGATGCGCGGGTTCTCTTCCTGGCTTTTGTGATGAATAAAATATCCAGCGCTGTGATCTCCACCGATACGGAAATGAAGATCACCTATTGGAATAAAAGCGCGGAGATTCTTTACGGCTGGCGGGAATTGGAAGTGCTTGGACGGCAGGTGGATGAAGTCTGCGGCACGGAATTCGCGGAAGGGCAGCAGGAAATTGCTTATCGAATTCTTTTGGTCGAGAAGACCTGGCGGGGTGAACTCAAGCAGCGCCATCGCACCGGCAGAGAAATATGGGTGGATGCTTCCATGACCCTGTTGGAGGACGATAATAAAAACCATGTTGGCAGCGTTACCATCAACCATGATGTGACCGAACGCAAGCTGGCAGAGGATGAACTGCGCCGCACCAAAGAGACCATTGAACAGATCAACCTCACCTTGCGGCGCGCCTTCGAACGCGAACAACTCGCCTCGCGGACCGACAGCCTTACGGGTGTATTCAATCGCCGTTATTTTTTCGAATTATTGGGGTATGAATTTGCCGCGTCGCGGCGCTATGAACGCCCGCTTTCGCTTGTGATGTTCGATGTGGATTTCTTGAAAAAAATAAACGATACCTATGGGCATCAGGTGGGGGATGAGCTTCTGAAAAAAGCTGCCGAAGTGGTGCGTGGCGAACTGCGGACGTCGGATGTGCTTGCACGTTACGGCGGCGATGAATTTGTGATCCTGCTTTCGAGCAGCGACGAACGGGATGCCTCCCTGCTTTTGGAGCGTATCTACCGCGAGATCCAGTCCGCTTACATCCGCGTGGATGAGAGGAAACTGGGCATTGCCATCAGCGCAGGGATCGCCAGCCTCCAGCCGGAAATGGAGAAGGTAGACCAGCTTGTGATGCAGGCGGACCGCGCGTTGTATGCTGCCAAGAATTCGGGGCGAAACCGTATGGTGGTCTTTAATAACGATGAAGATGGGAAATAAACCGAAGAGGACCCCTCTCACCTGTTCCAGACAACTTATCTGAAATTTGTCATGGCTTTATTATGCTATGCCTGCCCATTGCGGGGATAATCGGGTTAGGTGCGTTATGAATTTCGAATCAGGTAGAGACCTGAGTACCATCATCCTGATAGTTGAAGATGAAGCGGCAATTCGCATGGGGCTGTCAGCCGCGATGACCCGCCAGGGTTACCGCGTGATCACTGCGGAGAACGGTAAAGATGCCCTTCAGAAGGCAGGTGAATATCACCCTGACCTTATTATTTCAGATATCCTCATGCCCGTTCTGGACGGGTTTGAAATGAAAAAGAAGTTGAGTGCCGACCCTGCCCTGGCTCCCATCCCGTTGATCTATCTTACTGCCCGTACCGCAGTGGAGGATCGTGTCATCGGTATTCGCGGGGGAGCAGATGATTATGTGACCAAGCCCTTCGATGTAGAGGAGCTGACGGCGCGGGTCGAGGCGGTTCTTCGTCGCGTGCGCCGCGAGCGAAAGCTTGGGCACGAACAGGCAAGGGAGTTCGACCACGAGGACCTCGAAAAACTGCGCCGCGAGCTGATGCAAAATTTTCACCACGAAGTCCGCACGCCTTTGAGCAATGTGATGATGTTCCTGGAGATCGTGGCAACCCACAAGTTCGAGACCCTTGAAGAGCAGAAGGAATTCGTGCGCATTGCCCATTCCAGCGGAGAACGGCTTGAATCGCTGATTTCAGACATTATTTTATTAACCGATCTGGATCAAGGATCGATCAACAACATACGGCAGCCGATCCACCCCGAGGTCCATATCCTGCAGCCGATCCGGCGACGGATCACCCGCTATGACACCAAAACGATACACTTCGTACCCATCCTTTCGATTTCAAATGAGATGAAGGCGCCGCGCCAGGAATTTCCACGCGCGATTCTGCATTTGGTGGATAACGCCTTGAAATTCAGCCCCAACGAAGGGACGGTTATCCTAAAGATCACATCCGGTGAGAAGGGCGGGGCTACGATAACCATAGAAGATCAGGGTCCGGGAATCCCCGTGGCACTGCGTGAAAAGGTCTTTGAACGTTATTATCAAATTAGCCAGGGGGCAACGCGCGAGCATCAAGGCTTGGGGTTGGGTTTGCCCATTGCCCGGGCGGTTTTCCGTTCAATGGGCGGTGACGTGAAGATTCTTGATAGCGCTCAAGGCTGCTGTGTTCAGGCAATTCTGCCCGACCTTTCCACGGAAGATCTCGCATATGGATGAAAAAGTCCTTCCATTCAAGAACTTCGGCATCGGCGTAGATGTGCAGGGAAACTCCTGGAGTGGAGACCTGGATTATCGCGCCCTGTTCGAGCAGACTGGGGATTGCGTTTTCATCATCAGTTTGGATTTCAAAATTTTGGCGGTCAACCCGCAAGCCAATCGAATGTTGGGGTATTCAGACGATGAATTGCCCGGCAGTTCTGCAGAGGTGTTCCTCAACCTCGATCATTCATCCCGCAGGGAAACGATCTTTGGTAAACGCTTGAATATTTTCGAATACAACCTGCGTAGAAAAGACGGTTCCATCCTGCAGGCGGAGTTGAGTTCATCCCTTGTTCATAATGCGGAGGGCAAGCCTGCCTACATCCAATTGATCGCACGTGATATTGGCGAACGCAAAAAGAACGAGCGTTTGCTCAAGCGGAATGTGCGCGCCCAGTCCATTATCGGCGAGGTGACGGCGGTGCTCTTCCGTTCATCCAACATCGAAGGCAGTTTGCCCGAGGTGCTCGAGTCGCTGGGCTACGCAGTGGGGGTGTTCAGCACTGTCATCTTCGAGATGAAAAATTCGTCCCTGCGCATCAGGCATAAATGGGTCGACCCAACCGTCCCTGCGTTCGATGCGGAAGCGGTCATCGAACCGTTTTTGGATTCGCTGACCAAATTCCCTGACCGCGTCTTCTCCGTTCCCGATGTCCCTGAAAAAGTTTCGAGCACGCCCAAGGTTTCGATGCTTGCGATTCCCATTCAGGGCGCGTTGGGCTCATGGGGATTCTTAGGGCTGTTCGATAAAGATGATCGGCTCTCCTGGCTGCCCACCAGTTTTGACATCGTGCAGACCACGGCGAATTTATTGGGCGCTGCGATTGAACGCATACATTACGAAGAGACGTTGCGCCTGAGCGAGCGGCGCAACCGCATCATTGTGGACGCGTTGCCTGATCTGCTCCTTCGAGTGGATCGTTCGGGACGTATTTTTGACTATAACGCGGCTCCATCGCATCCGCTTTATCTTGAGCCCGCCAGCGCCATCGGCAGGAACCTGCACGAATTATGGAACGATGAGATCGCAGGCAAACTCCTGCCGCGCATTCCCGATGAGACTCTCTTCACGCTGCCGCGCACTGTGGAAAATTTCAGACTACCAGGCAGAGCAGGCGCATTCGAAGCCCGTCTATTCCCGCTCAGCAAGTTGGAGGCGCTGGTGATCGTGCGTGATATTACCGAGCAGGCACGGCTCAACCAAATGAAATCGGATTTTATCAATTGGGCTTCGCACGAATTGCGCACGCCGCTTACCTCCGCGATCTTGATGGCGGAATTGCTTCGGCAGGATTGCACGCCCGAAGAGATGGATGAATATCTCGCGACGCTTTCCAGCGAATTGAACCGGCAGAAGAATTTGATCAACGAGTTGTTGATGGCGGGGAGACTCGAAAACGGCGCTTTGCACGTGGAAGTATCTGCCTTGGACCTGAACCCGATCCTGAAAGATTCGGTGCTGGCGGTGAAGCCGATTGCAAGAAAAAGGAATATCACCATTCAGGTGACGTTGTCTACCAGCCCTTGTTTTATTATTGGGAACGTAAGCGCGCTGCAGCAGGTATTCATCAACCTGTTGAGCAATGCCGTTAAATTCTCGCCTGATAACAGCCAGGTGGAGTTGCGCGTGGAACGGCGGGACGCCGAAACCCGCGTCGCCGTGGTGGATAGCGGACTGGGGATTCCATCCGACGCCATGCCGTATTTGTTCGAGCGTTTTTACCGAGCGCGCAACGTGAGCATGGCGGAGATCCCCGGCAGCGGCATCGGGTTGTTCATTGTCAAATCCATTCTCAAGGAATTGAATGGGGCTATATCAGTGGATAGTAAGGTGAATCAAGGGGCGACGTTTACGGTGGTTTTGAAGAATAAATGATCTCTGAGTTTGTCCAATAAATAGTGAAAGCATAAATATAAATCGGCTTGTCCATGGACAAGCCGATTATAAAGCTAGCGTAGAAATTTACTCTTCGTCGATATAAAAGCGCAGACGGTTCAAGGTCGTCCACTCGGTAGTCTCGTCGTCGTATTCCACCTCCACTCGTTCACCGTCTACACCCACTACGACCACATCGTAATACAGATCATCCCTGGCGGACTTGCATTCCACTTCTTCGTCTTCCTCCACCTTGAATTCCTCAAGATAGTCTGCACTCGTCCATTCTTCTTCGCCGCTATCGAAGCGGATGTAAATATCATCGCCATCGATCTTGATGATCGTGGCGGGATAAAAATATTCGTCCTCATCCCAAAACGCAAATGCGCGGTCGCCTTCGTTCCAATATTCCATTTCGTATCCTTTTTGAGAATTATTTACCGGTCATTATAACAAAGCGGTGTTCTAAAAAATTAAGGGAGTGTCTAATTTCGTGGGCTTTCAAAAAGATTTGACCACAGAGCCCACGAAGATCACGGAGAAAACCCTCAAAAACCTCTGTGGACTCCGTGATCTCCGTGGTGAAAGATTCTCTTAGCTCATTCTTTAGACACTCTCAAAATCAACGAAGAAACCGGGTGATGAAATTCACCCGGTTTCTTCTAAAGAGCCTAACCACAAAGGAAAAAAGAGACGTTATCGGAAATAACTTATATGCCACCGTCCCGAAGGTTTGAGCGAGTAAATTTGATGCCGAATAACAACCTTCGGGACGTTTTTTCTAATTACCGATAACGTCTAAGGATTGATTTGATGAAGGTTTTTCCTCACCGCACTGGTGTGTGGCGCAAGTGTCGTGACCTTTGTGTTTAAAAAAAGATTTTTCCGTTAAAACGGTAGAACGCGTTTTTTTACTCGCGGTAGTTAATACAATACGTAATGGTCTTATGAGCCACATCGCTGAACTTGGAAGAGACCGCTTGAATTTCAGCTTCCATAATGCTTGGGTCGATCAATTGGGATGTCAGTTGTTTGGCTGAGTCCAGCAGCGCAGGCAGCGACTCTTGTAATAATTGAAGGTCGTAATCAGCATCGACCAGCAGGCTTTCAAGGCTGAATTCCAACTGCCAACCCTGTTTATCGTCGGTTTGTCGAAGATTTTCCATGAAGGCAAAACCAAACTGCGCGCCCCCCGTGCGGAATGCAAGGTTGTACAGTTGTCTTAAGTAGACCAGATGATATT
>JACPVC010000239.1 GCA_016191955.1 Chloroflexota bacterium | reverse complement strand
GTATCGGACACTGGTCGTATTGGTGGTTGTACTGCGAGTCGCCACTTTCACGATGTTGACCCGCCCCGTTTCGCTGGCAAGTTCCAGCTCCATGTAAGTGGCGGGCGGGAGGAGCGCCATGCCTACCAAGCCGTATAGGGCGGGCCACACCAGCCCAAAGCCGATCCCAAAAGCGATCCGCAATCCCCAGCCTGATTCGGGAATAAACCAAACCCCAACTGCTATCGCCAGTCCAATTGCTGCAAGGAAGAACATAAAATACGCGAAGCGCGTCCTGCCTTTTCGCGCAGAGTTCAACTCGGCAGTCAAACGCGTCTTTTGCTTTTCAGTCAGTACGCCGTTGCGGTTGGCGCTTACATCGGTTTCATCGAATTGAAAATATTCCATCAACTTTGGGTCTTCCATATCCACATCTCCTTTGACGTCGCTTTCAATTCTATATCCGCCTGAAGAACGCGCAATGGTACTATGGCGTCACTCCCGAACCGCGCCGAAGGGTCGTTATCAATTCTGAAATCTGCTTCTGAAAATCCCTGTTTTTTCTCCATCACGTAGTACAATGAGATTGAAAGAGTTTGACAATTTTGTTTTGCCTATTCATGGGGGAATAAGCAAGAAACGAAATCTTGAAAAACTCCAAACTGAGTCCAACAACTTATTTACTCTTTTAGGAGCGAACTATGCAAAAGCCGAAATCGAAATTCGACCAGAAATGGAAACTCTTCCGCGGGCAATCTGTGCAGTGGTGGAGTCTCATCGCCGAACACGACCTAAAGAAGGTCGATAAAGCGGAAGACAAGCTCGATAAATTCATGACCATTCTGCAGGTCAAGTATGGCTATACCCGCCTGCAAGCGCGGGATGAGATCAACAAGCGTTGGGTGGCATATTCCCGGGCGAAGACGATAGCCGATGCTCAAACAAATTAAAGTAAAAGCGGTCTCGTGATGTAATTTTGAGACCGCTTTACTTTTTAAATTGGGGGATACGCTTTATTTATTGGAAGACCATCCAAACAGCCCCACCAGAAAATCGATAAACCCCAAAACAGGACGAAACACAATTTCAACAATATTAGAGCCGTGAACGATGCTCGATGCTGCGTTCATCGATCACCACATGCTGACGTTGGATCAGTCTTTTTTCCGTCGAGGCGATCAAGCCATACAACACGAAAATCCCTACTACAATAAAAATCAAGGTAACCATTTTAATACTCCATCTTTCGGCAATACAGCCGTCTGTTCAATTTTTTAGCGCCCGGATGTTACCGCGAAAGTATTGGATTCTGATTAACGCTCCCGAAAGCCCGATTTTCAATTTTGTTGACATGCCCCCTCCCGCTTCATTCTGGACCTGAAACTGGATTGCCCGTTTTTAGCTCTTGATTCCGCTCAGGCTTTTTCAACCTACTCTTTGCTCTTCATGCGTGCTGACAGCCCGTTCGTGGCTACGCGCAGATGCGGGTCGTCGATTTGTTTATTACAACAAATCAATTGAGCACTTACAAAAACTCTGTGCTATAATGCCGCCACGATGTTGAACAGCCATTACTTCGCCAATAACAACGATAATAATAATGACAATGACGATCCGTATATCGTTGGGCGAAGCGTTGCTGGTTGACGGATAATACAAGTCGAAACCAAATCGCCCGACGTGGAGCCAAGGCACCACGAAGGGCGATTTATTTTATATACATCACACCACCCGTCATTGCGAGGAGCCGTTCTTTGGCGACGAAGCAATCTCCCATACACACTTGAGATTGCTTCGTCGGGAAGAGCACCCGCCTCGCAATGACGAGGATAAATCATCGGAGGCGCAAGCAATGTATAGAACTCATATGTGTGGAGAATTACGAGCCAGCCATGCCGGGCAGACTGTTACGCTGTCGGGCTGGGTGAATCGACGGCGTGACCACGGCGGGGTGGCATTCTTTGACCTGCGTGACCGCACCGGTCTCGTCCAAATCACCATCAACCCCGACCTTCCCAAGGAAATCCTCGACCAGGTTGCCAGCGTCCGCTTTGAGTGGGTCTTGCAGGTGGAGGGACAAGTCCACAAACGCCCGGCTGGAAATGAAAACCCCAACATGGCGACGGGTGAAATCGAAATCATCGCCAAGAACATCACCATCCTCAACCCTGCCAAGGTTCTGCCCTTCATGGTCAGTTCAGATGCGGACCTGCCCGACGAGAATACCCGCCTCAAGTATCGTTACCTCGATCTGCGCCGCGAACGCCTGACCAAGAATATGGTTCTGCGCCACAAGGTCATCAAATTCATGCGTGATTATCTCGATAAGGAAGGCTTTATCGAGATCGAAACGCCGATCATGTTCAAAGCGACTCCTGAAGGCGCGCGTGACTACCTTGTCCCATCTCGTGTTTATCCGGGACAGTTCTACGCCCTGCCCCAGTCGCCGCAACAGTTGAAGCAGTTGTTGATGGTGGCAGGCATGGATAAGTACTTCCAGATCGCGCGCTGTTTCCGCGACGAAGACTTGCGCGGCGACCGTCAGCCCGAGTTCACACAGCTCGACCTTGAGATGTCCTACGTCCATCGTGACGATGTGCTTGCGTTGGTCGAAGGTTTATTCACCGAAATGATCCCCGCCGTTGCGCCGCATAAGAAACTGTATTCTTCGCCGTGGCCCAAATTCTCTTATCGTGAAGTGCTCGAACGCTTTGGCTCGGATAAGCCCGACCTGCGCTTCGGTATGGAATTGGTTGACGTTAGCGACGTTTTCGCCAAGAGTGAATTCAAGGTCTTTCAGTCTGCATTGGCGGCGGGTGGAGTCATCAAATGCATCGTCGCGCCCAAGTCAGCGGAGATGTCTCGCAAAGAGATCGATGCGCTCACGGAAGTGGCGAAGTCGTTTGGAGCGAAGGGAATGCCCACGTTGGCGTTCACAGCTGAGGGCGTGAAAGGAAGCGCGGCAAAGTTTGTGACACCAGAAGAAGCCGAGGCGTTGAAATCCAAAACGGGAGCAGGAGTCGGCGATCTGATCGTCTTCGCATCCGATGTTCGTGCGGTTGCCAATAAAGTTCTCGGTGGATTGCGCTTGTGGTTCCGCGATAAATTAGATCTCGCAGACAAAGACATGATGGCGTTCGCGTGGGTGGTGGACTTTCCGTTCTTTGCGTTCAACGAAGAAACGCAGGCGTGGGAGTCGGAGCATCATCCGTTCACCATGCCGAAGATGGATGACCTGCCGAAGTTCGATACCGACCCTGGCGCGGTGCTGTCGGACGCGTATGATATGGTTTGCAACGGATACGAGACAGCTTCGGGTTCGATCCGTATTCACCGCCGTGACATTCAGATGAAGATGTTCCAGATGCTTGGCATGAGCGATGAAGAGATCAAAGCGAAGTTCGGTCACATGCTGGAGGCGTTCGAATATGGCGCTCCCCCACACGGTGGCATGGCACCCGGCATTGACCGCCTTGTGATGCTGCTCGCGGACGAGCCCAACATCCGCGAAGTGATCGCCTTCCCCAAGAATCAGAATGGGCGCGATGTAATGGCAGATGCTCCGTCGGAGGTCGAGCCGAAGCAATTGAAAGAGTTGCATATCAAGTTCGATTAACGTCATTGCGAGGGTGGTGCTCTTTCGCCCGAAGCAATCTCCCTCATCGTGTTAGAGATTGCTTCGTCGGGCTCCGCCCTCCTCGCAATGACGGGGAGACTTCTATGACAATCCGAGTTTGTCTTGCAGGCGCTACGGGATGGGCTGGTTCGTCCGTTGCACGTGCCATCGCTCCACTTGACGATATAACGCTTGTATCGGCTGTGTCTCGCACTCATGCAGGTAAGACTCTTGGTGATGTACTGACAGATCCGCGTTTGACCTGTCCCGTTTACGCGACGGCACAGGAGGCACTGGCAGCGAATCCATGTGACGTGTTCTTCGAATTCACCAAGCCCGATGCAGCCAAGACGAATGTCTTATCCGCACTCCAACACGGAGCGCATGTGGTCATCGGTACATCGGGTTTGGCGAACGAAGATTACGACGAGATCGCCGCTGCCGCCGAGAAAGCTGGGCGCGGCGTGCTGGCAGTCGGCAACTTTGCGTTGACCGTTGTCCTTTTACAAAAATTCGCCGAGATCGCCGCGAAGTTCATCCCGCAGTGGGAGATCATTGATTATGCTCATGAGCACAAAAAAGATGCGCCCAGTGGAACGGTTCGTGAATTAGCATACCGCTTGTCAAAAATTCGCCCATCAGAGTTGACTGTGCCGTTAGAAGAAACTCAAGGTGTGAAAGAAACACGTGGCGCGCGAATGACAGGTTCGCAAGTACATTCTGTACGCCTGCCCGGGTACACCATTTCGGCAGAGATCATCTTCGGCATGCCCGATCAAAAGTTGACTATCCGCCACGACTCGGGCAGCAGCGCCCAACCGTATGTAGATGGTTCTTTATTGGCGATTCGCAAGGTCAGTACCTTCACAGGTCTACGCCGCGGATTGGATAGTGTGTTGGATTTGAGTTAGTTGATATATCGGTGGTCGAGTAGCCCCGAATGCTCTTTGAGGGGCGTATCGAGACCACCAATTGAAAGTAAACTTTTTATTTTCTATTTGCCTTCATTTGTTGGTTTCGACACCGCACTTGCGTTCGGTGCAAGTGTACGGCGACGGAAGAGCATCGTCGCCTACTCAACCAACGGAGTATGGATAATATAATATGACAACCATAGACACCAAAACCGTCAAGCACGTCGCCTACCTCGTCCGCCTCGGAATCTCGGAAGAGGAAGCGCAAAAATTCAGCGGACAATTCTCGTCCATCATTGACTACTTCAACATGCTCAACGAAGTGGATACAGAGAACGTCCCGCCTGCATCAGACATCGCCAACGCCGAAAATGTTCTGCGCGAAGACGTGGTCAAACCATCCATGAGTCGCGAGGAATTCCTCAAGAACGCTCCACAGTCCGAGCGCGGGTATGTCAAAGTGCCTACGGTTTTAGGTGACGAATAAAAAGCTTTGAAAAACTTAACGCAAAGGCGCAGAGCCGCAAAGAAAAAAGATTTAAACTTAGCGTCTTAGCGGCTTTGCGTTAAGAATGTTTTGAAAAAACCTCAAGAGAGCTATGCAACTACATAACCTAACCATCCAAGAAGCACACCAATTACTAGTTACCAAGCAGGTTTCCTCCGTCGAACTGACGCAAGCCATGCTCGACCGCATTCACGATGTGGACAAGAAGGTCAAGTCCTACGTTACCGTCACGGATGACCTCGCGCTTGAACAGGCGAAGAAGGCTGACGAGCGCATCGCCAAAGGCGAGAACGTCACCCCGCTGACAGGCATCCCCTTCTCGATGAAGGATTGCATCTCCACACGCGATGTCCGCACCACCTGCTCCTCGAAGATTCTTGAAAACTACGTCCCGCAGTACAACGCCACTGTCACGAACAAACTCGCAGACTCTGGCGCTGTCCTCGTCGGCAAGACCAACATGGACGAGTTCGGCATGGGTTCCTCGTGTGAGAACTCCGCCTT
This sequence comes from Chloroflexota bacterium, assembly GCA_016191955.1. Taxonomy (GTDB): domain Bacteria; phylum Chloroflexota; class Anaerolineae; order Anaerolineales; family Villigracilaceae; genus Villigracilis. Next base: position 541 of record JACPVC010000239.1, on the reverse strand, counting down.
CTTCAACACGCACAATCCTTGGGATTTAGATCGCGTCCCTGGCGGTTCGAGTGGAGGCTCCGCCGCGGCGATGTCTGCAAGTCTCGCCGCATTCACCATCGGCGAAGACACAGGCGGATCGGTCCGTATGCCCGCAGGCTTTTGCAATGTCACAGGCATCAAGCCCACCTACGGACGTGTCTCTCGTTACGGTCTCATCGCTCTCGTTTCTTCCTTTGACTCCATTGGACCCATGACTCGCGACGCCTATGATTGCGCGACAGTCCTAGAACACATCGCCGGACATGATCCTCTCGATAGCACGACTTACCAATCTCCAATCTCCAATTACACCGCCAACATCAACAAGCCCGTCAAAGGAATGAAGCTCGGCATCCCGAAAGAATATTTCGTCGCGGGTATGGAAGCAGGTGTTGAGTCCGCGCTGCAAGAATCCATTCGTCAGTTTGAAAAACTTGGCATGGAGATTCACGAAGTCTCGCTCCCCCACACCAAATACGGTCTCCCCGTTTATTATCTTTTGCTTTTCGCCGAAGCCAGC
>JACPVC010000242.1 GCA_016191955.1 Chloroflexota bacterium | reverse complement strand
CTGCGACGCCTTTTTGATCGCGCTGCTGGATAGGAAAAATCAACTTATCGACGCCGTCTACCAGTGGGACCAGGGCAAGCGCTGGCAACGGGAACAACATCCGCTCGGGGAAGGTCTGGCGAATTACATCATCTCCACCGGCAAGCCGCTGTTCGTAAACGAATGGACCGATGAACATACCCAGTTGACCCACAGCCTTCAATTCGGAGATACCACCAAAGACACCAATTCCGTCCTGGCTGTGCCCCTGTTTGCAATGGACGGCTCCTGTTTCGGCATGATAACCGCCCAAGCCTACCCAACATATGCGTACACCTCCGAGCACGAACAACTGCTGATTACACTCGCCAACCAGGTCTCGAAAGCGATAGAAAACGCGAATCTGTTTGCAGAGGTTCAGCAGGAGCTAGCCGAACGCAATCGCACCGAACAGGCGCTGCGCGAGAGCGAGGAACGCTACCGCACCCTCTTCGGCGGAATGTTGGACGGGGTCTATCAAAGCACCCACGACGGCAAATTCTTGGACGTAAACCCCGCCATGGTGAAACTGTTCGGCTATTCCTCGCGCGAGGAAATGCTGTCCATTGATATAAAGAAAGACCTGTACTTTAGCCCAGAAGAACGCAACAGTCTCTTCCTCGATACGGGTCAAGAAAAAGTGGATGAGTTCCGCATGAAGCGCAAGGATGGGTCCGAGATTTGGGTGGAGGATCACGGGCGCTACATCCATGATGAGAACGGGAATGTCATCTACCATGAAGGCATTCTGCGCGACATCACCGAACGCAGGCGTGCAGAAGATGCCCTGAAACGCAGCGAAGCCTTTACAAAATCAATCGTCGAGAACGAGCCGGAATGCGTCAAGATCGTAAAGGCGGGCGGCGAATTGCAGTATATGAATCCCGCCGGGCTTGCCATGATCGAAGCCGATAGCCTCGAACCGTTGATCGGCAAATCGGTCTATCCCATCATCGCCGCAAAGGACCGCAAGGCATTTATCGATTTGACCGAAAAGGTTCTGCGAGGGGAACGGGGAACTTTGCGGTTCGAAGTAATCGGCTTGAAAGGAACGCGCCGCTGGCTGGACACCCATGCCGTGCCACTATATGACGAGAATGGAAAGGTCACTGCCTTATTGGGGTTGACGCGCGACATCACCGAACGGATGCGCGCCGCCGAAGCGGTGCGCGAAGCCGAGGCAAAATATCGCAGCATCTTCGAGAACGCCGTTGAAGGCATTTATCAAAGTTCACCCGAAGGGCGCTTCTATACGGTCAACCCTTCCTTCGCGAGCATGATGGGCTACGCTTCACCGGAAGAGATGATGGATTCGATCACCGACATTGCCCGCCAACTGTACAGCGATACCCATCGGCGGCACGATTTCGTACAACAGCTCGAGGAACAAGGCAGCATTTCAGGCTTCGAATATCAGATGCAGCACAAGGACGGCCGGCTTATCTGGGTCTCCGAGAATGCGCGCCTGGTGCGCGATGCCGACGGCAATGTGTTGTATTACGAAGGTATCCTTGAAGACATCACCGCCCGCAAACAAAACGAGCAACGCATCGACAACCAATTAAAACAATTGAATGCCCTGCATGCCATCGACAATGCCATCAATTCCAACTTCGACCTGCGGACGACACTCGAAGTGCTGTTGAGAGAAGTGGTTGCCCAACTCCGGGCAGATGCCACATCCGTGCTGTTGTTCAATAAAGACACGCTTACGCTCGATTACACAGCCGGGCGCGGTTTTCTCTCCAAAGCCATACAGCACACAAAGTTAAGTATCGGCGAAGGTTATGCCGGGCGCGTCATCCTCGACAGAAAAACCATCCACATCCCGGACCTGACTAAAACAGAAAACAGACTGACAGAAGCCCTCTCGCATGCCGGAGAAAATTTCGTCGCTTACATTGGCTCTCCGCTCGTCGCCAAGGGACAAGTGGTGGGCGTTTTGGAAATCTTCCAGCGCTCGCCTCTCGTTCCCGACCTGGACTGGTTCGACTTCCTGACCATGATTGCCGATCAGGCTGCCATCGCCATCGATAACGCCCAACTCTTCGAGAATCTACAACGCTCGAACTTCGACCTCACCCTCGCTTACGACGCCACCATCGAAGGCTGGTCGCGTGCCTTGGATTTGCGCGACCGGGAAACCGAAGGACACACTCAACGCGTCACCAACCTGACCATAAAACTGGCGCGGCAAATGGGCATTCCCGACACCGACATTTTGCACATCCGCCGCGGCGCATTGCTTCACGACATCGGCAAGATGGGCATTCCAGACAGTATTCTGCACAAGCCAGATCAACTCACCCCCGAAGAATGGGACATCATGCATCAACACACCAACTATGCGTATCAGATGCTCACTCCCATCAAATACCTGAAACCCGCTCTCGATATTCCCCGCTATCATCACGAAAAATGGGATGGCAGCGGGTACCCCGACCAATTGAAAGGCGAGCAGATCCCGATTGCAGCGCGCATCTTCGCCGTGGTCGATGTCTGGGATGCGCTGACCAGTGACAGGTCCTATCGCGATGCGTGGTCGAAGGAAAAGGTCATCGAATACATCCGCGCCGAATCCGGCAAACACTTCGATCCCAAAGTCGTCGAGACCTTCCTTTCCTTCATCCTCAACGATACGCCATAAACGAAAACGGCGGCTGATGAGTTTCATCAGCCGCCGTACTGTTCACTGCTTACTGTTCACTGATTCACTGGCTTCTATCTCGCCAGCACCTTGACCATGTGATAGTACTCCATGTTCACCTTGCGCTTGTTGCTGATGACATCCGCCAGCGGGATAAAATCAATGCCCTTGCCCTTCAGTCCGGTCATCACGCCGTGCGTGCCTTCCACTAATGCCTCCACCGCTTTGACGCCCATGCGAGACGCCAGCAACCGGTCATATGCCGTTGGCGAACCGCCGCGCTGAATGTGACCAAGAATGGTCATGCGTGTCTTGAAGCCCAAATCCATTTCATCGATCATCGTTGCCAGGTCCGTTGTGCGGATGCCTGACCCTTCGGCATTGATGATAATGGCGTGGGTCTTCCCGCGCCGATAAGCATCTTCTACAGACGCGGCAATTTCCTGCTGGTCAACCGGTGTTTCAGGAATCAACACGATCTCTGCGCCGCAGATGATACCCGCCATTACAGCGAGATAACCGCTGTTGCGCCCCATCGTTTCGATCAGGAACGCGCGCTGGTGCGATGAAGCCGTATCGCGCAGTTTATCCACTGCATCCATAATGGTGTTCATGGCGGTATCCGTACCGATGGCGATGTTCGTGCCCCAAATGTCGTTGTCGATGCTGCCGGGGATGCCGATCACCTTCACGCCTTGTTGCGCAAGCGCGTTCGCGCCGTTCATCGAACCTTCACCACCGATAACGATCAGCGCATCCATGCCTGCTTCGTTCATCTTGCGGATCGCCTCACGCTGACCGGAGGGTTCCATAAAGCGCTTGCTGCGGCTGGTCAATAACACGGTCCCGCCGCGCTGGAGAATGCCGCCCACATCGCGCGCGCCCATCGGGCGAAATTCGCCGTTGACCAGACCTTCATAACCGTGCATCACACCGATCACGTTCATGTTGTTCACCAGCGCCGTCCGCACCACCGCGCGGATCGCCGCATTCATGCCGGGAGCGTCGCCCCCTGAAGTTAATACACCTATCGTAAATTTATCAGCCATCTTAATTTTCTTTCTTTATCACAAAGGTATCAAAATCGCGCGCCACCACTGTGTTCTGGAAGATGGTCTGTGCTTCTGCAAGCACATCCCTTCCGCGATAGCGCCGCGAAATATGTGTAAGGATTAATTTTTTAACCCCCGCTTTTTTGGCAAGTTCCGCGCCCATCCTGGCGGTGAGATGCGAGAACTGACTTGCCATATCGGCTTCTTCATCCAAATATGTAGACTCGATCACAACCGCGTCCGCATCTTTGCAAACCTCGATCAGGTTATCAGTCCGTCCGGCATCGCCCACAAGGACGAGTTTGCTGCCCTTTTCCCAGTCACCCAGCACATCTTCGGGCATGATGCGTTTTCCATCCGCCAGGGTGATGGCTTCACCGCTCACCAACGCTTTTCGTTCAGGACCAAACGGCACGCCCAGTGCATCCGCTTTTTCAGCAAGGAAGGGACGACGTGCTTTTTCTTCGAAGACATAACCGAGACTGTCAGCCCTGCCATGCGAGACGGAGAATGCGGTGACCGTGAAATCTTCCGCTTCGAAAATGACCCCAGGCGTGATCTCCACCAGATGCAGCGGCATCGGCGTTTTCTTTCCGCGCAGGACGACATCATAAAGAAGGACCTTCACGCGCTCCAATGCGCCGCGGCTGCCGAAGACCTCAAACTCTTCGATGGCTTCCCAACGAAGGAACGTGGAAAGCAGCCCACCCAACCCAAGGATGTGGTCGAGATGTCCGTGGGTGATGAGCGCGCGTGTGAGCCGCTTGAAGCCCTTGCCAGACTGAAGAATCTGGCGCTGGGTACCTTCACCGCAATCGACCAGAAAACGATATTCGTTATGAGAGACGATATGGGAGGAAAGCCCGCGATGCGCCGACGGCGCGGATGCCGATGTGCCAAGAAATAGAATTTCGAACAAATTGAGTCCTGTCCAACTGCGGAGGAAATGTACGCCCCGCGAATGTATCGATAGTTAAGCCCTGCAATTTTACCTTAAACCTTCTTCGAGAAAGCCATCTAAGACAGCTTCTCTGAAAATTGAAAGAACTTAACGCAAAGACGCAAGGTCGCAAAGAAGAATTGTAATTCTTAGCGCCTCACCAGCACTGCATCCGCACTGCGGTGCATG
>JACPVC010000245.1 GCA_016191955.1 Chloroflexota bacterium | reverse complement strand
TATCCCGGTCAGATCCGCGTGACGGTCATCCGCGAGACCCGGGCAACCGAATACGCCAAATAGCGCCTTACAAGCTGGTTACGAATATAGTGACCCATCCCGCAGAGTGTTAAAATAACAACATCTGCGGGATGGGTTCTGTTTTTCACGTCCCTGCCCTAATTACCGAAGCGAGAAGGTCATGGCAAAAAACAAGGCGCCGAACATCACAAAAAAATCAAAGCCACCTGTCAGGCGGGGGAATAAGGCTGCGCCGGTAAAAAAGGTAATTTCCACGAAGAAGTCAACACCCCAACAAAGAGTCGAGCCCGAACAGGTAAGGATCATATACAAGGCGTTGGTCGAACAGAATCCGGTCATCGTATATACTGCCGGGTTGGGGCAACATATAGGCGTGGCATACATCAGCCCGCAAATCAATTCGCTGGGGTTTAACCAGGAAGAATGGATTGCAGACCCGGAGATGTGGGTAAGGCAGATCCATCCCGACGACCGAAAACGGGTATTGGATGAGATCGAATATTTCGCGAAAAACAACCTGCCCTTTCGATCAGAGTATCGGATACTATCGCGGGATGGGCAAGTAAGGTGGTTTTTGGATGAAGCCGTGGACTCGGTGGACGAAAACGGAAACCGGCTCTTCCGTCAGGGGTTTATGCTGGATCTCACATCGCGGAAAATTGCAGAAGAAGCCCTAAGCGCGCGGGAACGGCACTTATCCCTGCTCAATAAAATAACAACGTCGGTCATCGAATCGCAGAGTATGGATGAACTGGCAAGGGAATTGGTGGTGGGTTTAAGAGACCTCCTCGGTGCAGATGACTGTTATCTGACCCGATGGGATGAAAAGGCTGAAAGAGCCTTTCCTCTAAGCGCCACCGCATCCATGGATCAACCCTATCAGTCCATAAATCTTCCATCGAACCTGACGACCATGACGAGTTCAGTGATGCGTGAAGCGCGCGCGTTAATCGCCGAAGATGTATTCAACTCACCGTATATCAGCCCGGAACTCGCAAAACTTTTTCCGGCGCGTTCCATGTTGGGGTTGCCGTTGTTATACGGGAATACCAAGCTGGGCGCGATCCTTGTTGCCTACAACACACCTCACAAATTCGAGCAGGATGAGATCGACCGCGCCGAACAGACCGGAAAGCAGATCGCCATTGCCATGTGGAGTGCCCAGCAGGATTTCGAACTCAAAAAACGCCTTAGAGAATCTGAAACGTTGGCGAGAATATCGCGGGCTTTGAGCGAAACCGAACGCATCGGGCTGGCAGACCTGTTGAAACTGATCGCCGCTTCGGCAAAGGAATTGATCCCCAGCTCCAATCAATCCGTAATCCACAGCCTGGATGCCGAAAAAAAAATGTTGACCCCTGAGGCCGTGGTCGGCTTCGAAAACATCCAGGATGGCAGCGCCAAAATGCGCCTCGGTGAAGGGATCGCCGGGCAGTCGGTTACCAGGCGCGAAACGCTTAACATCACCGATGTGCTAAAAGACCCGCATTTCTTACATCTTGGTTCGCCTGCAAAATTCCGTTCCTTGATGGTCACTCCCATCATCAGCGGCGATCAAATTCTAGGCACGATCAGCGTACAAAGCCAACATCCCAATGCGTTTACCAAAAATGACGAGCAGTTACTGCATACGCTGGGTACTCACGCCGCCATTGCCATGGATAATGCCCACCTGCTTGAAAGCACCCGCCAAGCCCTGCGCGAGACCAACGCCCTTTATCGAATCAGCCGCGGACTGCTGGCTCTCAATGCAGACGAATTGTTGGAAGATACAGCCGACCTTTTAGGAAAGAACTTTGGATACGACCTCGTTCAAGTGTATGTGATCGACCCCATCAGCGGGGATTTTATCCTAAAGGCCAGCAGCATTGAGACCCGCAGCATGATACAGGAGCGAAACCACCGGCTGAAAGCCGGTTCAGGAATCGTCGGGCATGTGGCAGAAACTCGCAAACCATTCTTCACCAACGATGTGAACAGCATGATCTTTCACGTTAAGAACCCCATCCGACCCGATATAAAATCCGAAATGGCGGTGCCCATCCAGGTGGGAGAGCGGTTATTCGGCATCCTCGATCTGCAGCAGGCAGAATCGATCAACTTCACCACCCGCGACCTTCAGACTATAAGCATTGTGGCAGACCATTTGGCAGTATCTCTCCAAAAAGCGGACCTGTATGAAAGCCTGCAAACTGCCCTGCAGCAGGAAAAAACCGTTCGCAGTCAATTGGTACAGAACGAGCGCCTTGCCATCATGGGACGCCTGCTCGCATCCGTTTCACACGAATTGAACAACCCCCTGCAAGCCATTCAAAATGCCCTCTTCCTCTTGAAGGAAGAAAAGGGCATATCGCAGCAAGGTTTGAACGACCTGGAGATCGTGTTGGCAGAATCCGAGCGCATGGCAAGTATGATCGAACGCCTGCGTGACACCTACCGTCCGCCGCACGCCGAAGACCTGCAACCCACCCACATCAATAACATTATCGAAGATGTATACGCCCTGCTCGCCACCCACCTGCGCAAGAATAAAGTGACATTCGAATTCCATCCCGACCCGGATGTGCCGCCCATCATGGCGCTGCCAAACCAGATCCGCCAGGTGGCATTGAACCTTTTGATGAATGGAGTGGAAGCCATGACGAACGGCGGGGAGGTTGTCGTGAGTACCCAACACCTGCGTGAGACACATGAGGTGATGCTATCCGTTGCAGATACGGGGGCAGGTGTTTCACCGTCCATCCTGCCGTATATCTTCGACCCCTTTGTGACCAACAAGAAACGCGGCACCGGCATTGGTTTAACCATTTCGCACGACATTGTCATCAAACACAGGGGACGCATCGCCGCAGAAAACAACCCGAATGGCGGCGCAACCTTCAAGGTCTGGCTGCCCATCGAAGCTGCGCCCGCGGAGTTTGCATGAACATTACCGGACACATCCTCGTCATCGACGATGAAGCCCCGCTGCGAAAAACATTGGCGCGCATTTTGCAGCAGGCAGGGTTTGATGTCACCACCGCCGAAAGCGCGGAACAGGGCTTGGATTACCTGAAAAGCTCGCCATTCGATATGGTGCTGACCGACCTGCGCATGCCTGGCATGCACGGCATGGAAGCGCTGAAACTCATCCACAGCAATTACCCCTCCCTGCCTGTGGTTCTCTTTACTGCGCAGCCCGATGTCAACTCGGCAGTGGAAGCCCTGCGGCACGGCGCCACCGATTACCTGCTTAAACCCATCAAGCCTGAAGCCATCATCGAACGTACACGAAACATCCTGCTTAGCCGTCAGCGCGAAAAACGAAAACATGAGCTGCAAATTCAGATCGAGTCTTTGCAAAACGAATTAAAGAACCTCGAAAATGGGGATGCTACCAACATCCCCCCCGCCGCCCCGCTTGAAAGAGAACGTTTTCTTAAACGGGGTCCACTTGTGCTCGACCTGCATGCCCGCCGCGTGCTCCTCCATGAAGAGCCGCTCAACACGCCGCCCACCTCTTTCGACTATCTACTCGTGCTTGCACATCATGCGCCAGATGTGGTCGATTACCAGACTCTTGTTGCCGAAGCGCAAGGCTACCAGACCGATTTTCGCGAGGCGCAGGAACTCACCAAGTGGCACATCCACCAGTTGCGCCAACTTATCGAAAAGGATGTCCACAACCCGGTCTATTTGCTTAACGTGCGCGGCACGGGCTATCGGTTGGTGATGGATTAAATTGCATCGCTCAGCTTTGAGCGAAAGAAAAAACAATGGATGGAACCCGCTTCAGGTCCGCGCCTGAGGCGGGTTTTTCATTCCCCAACTTTTCCCAACCTTTGCCTCTCCCTCCCCAACTTTTCCAGGAAGGAATCTGGTGAAAATATAAGTTAATGAACACCCCAGCCTCCTCTTCCCAAAACATGGTGCGCATCCTCGTAGTGGACGATCATCCGAATACGGCGACGACCCTCGCGCGAGCGCTTGCCCAGATCGGTCCTTCTGTGGATGTCGTCTCGGCGATCAGCGGTACAGATGCCCTCGAAAAAGTGAAAGACAAAGGCGTGGACATTTTGTTCACCGACATGATTATGCCGGAGATGACCGGGTTAGAGTTGATCGAAAAAATGCAGAACCACCCCGGCGGGAAACCTTCGTATGCGTATCTGATCACGGCGTACGATGTGCCGGGTCTCAAGGTGACCGCCCAACGGCTGAAGGTGAACGACGTCATCATCAAGCCGGTGCGCCCCGAGAAGATCTGCCAGATCGCAACCGCCGCCATCGACGAGATGAAGCACGCCACAAACCCGACGGGCAAGAAAACTCCGGCAAAACGAAAATTCAAACTTCTCCTGGCAGATGATGTGATGGATAACGTCACGCTGTTGACGCGTTATCTCGAGTACGAAGGCTATGACCAGATCATTGCCCGCGACGGGCAGGAAACGCTGAACAAGGTCCGCGATGAGATGCCGGATCTTATCCTTTTGGACGTTAACATGCCGACCAAGGACGGGTTCACCGTCTTAAAAGAGATCCGTGAAGACCCGACGATATCGCACATCCCGGTCATCATTCTGACGGCGGCGCGCCTCGACCCTGGGGATGTGCAGTCGGGCTTGAACCTGGGCGCGGATGATTATGTTACCAAGCCGTTCGACCGCCATGAATTGATGGCGCGCATCCGCACCAAATTGCGCGTGAAAGAAGCCGAAGACGTCACCCGCCGCCGCAACCGCGAGTTGAACCTGCTGCCGGAGATCGGCAAACAGTTAAGCGCCCGGCTGGATATCAAAGACCTTGCCAACGTACTGCTCAAACGTACGGCAGAGACGCTTGGCGCGATACAGGCGAATATGTATATCCTGGACGAGGAGGAAAAGGAGGTTCAGGAGAAATATGAAGTTGTGCTTAATCCTTCGGGAGACGCTGAAGACCTCACTCCGCCTGCGAAACTCATCCAACATGTGCAGGGAACACGCCAGGGATTGGTGATCGAAGACGCTGTGAACGATCCGCTCTGGCAGGTGGATGCCAGCACATACATCCGCTCGGCTTTGGTGGTGCCGATCTTTGGGCGATATTCCCTGCTTGGGCTGATCCTGCTCACTCACGAACAGGAGAGTTATTTCTCGACCGATCACCTGCTTTTGTTACAGGCAATCGGGAGCCAGGCCGCCATCGCCATTGAAAATGCGCGGTTGTATTCTGTGGTGGTGCAGGAACAGAAGAAAGTTGCCGCCATTTTGCGGCATGCCTCCGAAGCCATTCTGCTTTTCGACGAGCATGGAAACCTTACCTTGCTTAACCCCGCCGGCGAGCAGTTGTTTGTGGTTAACCCGGTAAAACTCAACCAGCCACTCCCGGCAGGTCCCAGTTATGAATCCTTCATCAAATTGATCGAAGAGGCGCGCGTGTCGCATATGTCCATTTCGGGTGAGATCACCTGGCCCGATCAGCGCACTTTTATGGCATTCATCGCTCCGATCGAAGATGGCGGGAGCGTTACGATCCTGCACGATGTGAGCCGCTTCAAGGATTTGGACCGCATCAAGAATGAATTTATCGCCACTGCCTCGCACGACCTCAAGAATCCCCTCACCTCCATTGGCGGATATGCCCAGCTTTTGGGCCAGGCGGGACAACTCGACGAAAATCAAAAAGAGTTCGTCGAGCGCATCCAACACTCGGTAAAGAATATGAGCGATCTGGTGCAGAACATGATGGCGCTTGCCCAGTCAGACTTGAATGCCAACCAAAAGTATGAAGCGGTGGATATACAAGAGTTATTCAAGGAACTGGCGAATGAGTTCGCCGTGCAAGCAAAGGAAAAAATGCAATCGCTGGAGGTCCAGCCGTCCGCCAGGACCGTTCACGTCAACGGCGACTCTCTGCACCTACGGCAGGCGTTCCGCAACCTGATTGGCAACGCGATTAAGTACACGCCGCAGGGCGGCAGGATCGAGGTCAAATCTGCAATAGAAGCGGACCAGGTTGTAATCGATGTGGAGGATAACGGCTACGGTATACCCGCCGCCGACTTGCCATTCATCTTCAATCGCTTTTACCGCGTGCGCAGCGGAAAAGCCAGCGAAATGGAAGGCAATGGACTGGGGCTTGCCATCGTGAAATCCATTATTGGAGAACACGGCGGCACGTTGAATGTAGAAAGTGAAATTGGCAAGGGCACATGTTTCAGCGTGAGCCTGCCTTTTTATAAAAACCAAAATACACAAGAGGCTATCAAATGAAGAAAAATCTTTTCGTCACCGTTGCGGTTCTTTTCATCCTCCCGTCTTTGCTGCTCGGCGCGTGCAGCGCCGTTGCACCTGTTCCCACGGCTGAGCCGGACAAAGTCACTGTACAGTTGAGCTGGTTCCACGGCGTGGAGTATTCCGGTTTCTATGCCGCCGTCGAACAAGGTTACTATACAGACGTCAACATCGAAGCGGTTCTGAACGCGGGCGGACCCGATATCAACCCGCTCGATGAAGTGAAGAACGGTAATGCCCAGTTTGGCATTACTAGTGGAGACAGCCTCATCACCGCCCAAAGCGCGGAACAGAAATTTGTGGCAGTTGCCACCATTTTCAAGGAAAACCCACTGGCGATCACCTCTTTGAAGAAGGACAGTATTACCAGCCCAGAGGACCTCATAGGCAAGACCGTGGGCGTTTATTCCCCCGACCTCAGCAATTTCTTCGACATACCTTTCCTTGCGCTGATAAGCCGCACCGACCTTGACCGCGATTCCATGAACTATGCGGTCATCGAGGATTTCCAGGGTGCGAATGAGATCAAAGCGGGCAACATGGATGCCATGAGCGGCATGTTCGCCACAGACCAGCAGGTGATGGCCAGCCAGGCAGGCGATGAACTGAACTTCATCTACTACAAAGATTATGGCTACGACGTGTATATCAATACCATCTTCGTCACCGAAGAGCTTCGGCAGAGCAACCCCGACCTTGTCCGCCGTTTCATTCAGGCAACCCTGGACGGTTATCAATACGCCATCGAAAACACCGATGAAGTCGCTGCACTCGCTCTCACATACGATGAGACACTCGACCTCGCCTATCAACAGGCTGTTATGCAGGCGCAGATCCCGTTCATCAACACCGGCGACGGTCAGCTCGGCACGATGACCGAAAACATCTGGAATAACACGCAGGACATTCTGCTCGAATTCAACCTGATTTCCAAACCGATCGATCTTTCGACCGTGTATACCAACGAATTTGCACAACGTTAAGATGCAAGCGCCCTTTGCCTGTTAGTAAGCAAGACAAGGGAATTGGAGCCCAGTTCCCTTGTCTTGCCGGCCGTATACACCATCGGTCGAATCTTAACGGCATCGGAAATCAACACTTGTTTCAAACCTGGAGACCCCTATGAGTCAAATATCCTCTCCAACCCAAACCGCTAAAAGGCCAAGATCTCCGTCGTTGCAAACCCGCCTGCTTGTCGGCTCCATATTATTGGTGCTTATCCCTGCTTTAATCACCAGCAGCGTGGCAACCTACATCAGCGCACAGGGTTTGCGCAACGAAGTCTTCGCGCAATTGGAGTCAGTGGTCTCCATCAAGGAAAACCAGATCCGAACCTGGTTAGCCACCCTGCAAACCAACCTTAACCTCATCTTTTCCAATCAGGACTCCCTTAAAAAGGTGGCTGAAATGATAAAGGGAGAAGAAGGCACCGAGCTTGACAGGGCGCGGTTGAAGTTCGATCTCAAAAAGTACAACGATATTTCGAGTTACTTTACTGAAATATTCATCATGAACCCGGAAGGTGTGGTGGTTCTTTCTACAGACGATGCGCAGGAAGGCAAAATACTCTCGTCTCAGGCGTTTTTTAGCGAAGGTTTGAAGGGACCCTATGTCAACCCGCCCGCCTATGAACTTTCGTTTTCCAATTATTCCATTGTGATCTCACAACCATTAAAAGGAAACAACGGGCAGGTCATCGGCGTCCTGGCGGGGCGCGTCAATCTCTCGACACTGGACGAGATCATGAACGAACGTGCCGGCTTGGGGGAAGGCGGCGAGTCCTACCTCGTCAATTCCAATTTCGCCGTATTGACAAACCTGCGGTTTCAAGAAACTACCTTGGGCGAAACGTACATCCACACGGAAGGCGCGAACCAGGCTGTTGGAACCCGTGGAAACGGGTCAGGGATATACGCCAACTATCGTAACACCTCCGTCATGGGTGTGTACCATTGGATCCCGGAACTGAACATTGCAGTGGTGTCGGAATACGATGAAGCCGAAGCCCTTCAACCAGCCAATGTCGTGTTACGCGTTAGCCTCATCGTTAGCTTGTTCACCATTCTCATTGCAAGTTTGGCGGCGTTCATTCTCACCCGTCAAATCTCAACCCCCATTATCAGGCTGGCAGTCGTCGCCGAGGATATTTCGCGCGGCAACCTAAGCCAGGATGTAAGCGTCGGCGCGGAACGGAACGACGAAATCGGCACGCTTTCCAACGCCTTCAGCCTGATGACCAGCCGCCTGCGTGAATTGATCGGTACCCTCGAACAACGCGTAGCAGACCGCACCAAGGCGCTGGCAACGGTGGCTGAGATCAGTACGGCAGCCTCCACCTACAATACTGAACAAGAAATGCTGTCAACCGTGGTGAGCCTAACCCAGCGGTTGTTCGGCTTGTACCATGCGCACGTTTTTGTTTACGACGAAGAGAACGAAGAACTTAGGATTGTCGCCTGCGGGTGGAAGGAGGGCGACGAACATCAAGGCACACATGGGACCACAGCCATCCCGCTCAATGCAGAACAATCGCTTGTGGCACGTGCCGCCCGCACCAGACAGCCAGTGATCGTCAACGATGTGCATAATGAGCCGGGCTGGCTCCCCAACGTACTCCTGCCGGATAGCGCCTCCGAACTTGCCGTTCCGCTACTCATTGGTGAAAAGGTCCTCGGCGTGTTGGATGTACAATCGGACCGTCTGAATGCCTTTACGCCAAGTGATGCCAACGTCCAAACCACGCTTGCGAACCAGGTCGCCGTGGCGCTTCAAAATATCCAGCAGTATCGAAAGACCGAAGTCCTCGCCGCTGAACTTGCCGGTTTCGAGAGCGCAGTCAGCGAAGCCGCCATCGTCGCCACCACAGACGTCACGGGCAAGATCGAAACCGTAAATGAAAACTTGATCCGTATTTCCCAATATTCCCGCGAAGAATTGATCGGACAGGACCATCGCATCTTGAATTCAGGCTACCACCCCAAGGAATTCATCCGTAACCTATGGGCAACCATCGCAAACGGAAAGGTCTGGCGCGGCGAAATCCGCAACAAGGCAAAGGATGGCTCCTATTACTGGGTGGACACAACCATATCGCCGGTCTTTAACGACCTCGGTAAGCCCATCAAGTATGTGTCGGTGCGCTTCGATATCACCCCGCGCAAGGAATTGGAACTGGCAGTTACAAAACGCGCCACCCAGGTGGAAGCGCTCGACGCCATCACCCAAAAGATTCAAAGCGCCACCAAAATAGAAACCGCCCTTCAAATCGCCGCGCGCGAACTGAGCCATGCGCTGGGAATGAAGCCGACTATCGTATCCATTGACCTCAATACCTCTCCAACGAAAGACGACAAGGAGCCGCAAACGTGATGGCAGTAGAAAGCTTCACTTCCATCACGTTTGAATGAACGGAGAAGTCCGGTCTATTGGATTTGCCAAAACCGTTTAGCTTATTCTTTTGAGATCTGTAAGTATGCAAGCTACAAGGAGAAATGCCATGAAAACAAGATTTTTTACACATATCAGTTTGACTGTCTTGATTTTGATCGCCGCATTCATATCCGGTTGCGGGTCCAAACCCACTATTGAAATGACCCCACGCCTGCAACAGATCAAGGACAACGGACAGTTGGTCGTTGGCACCGCTCTGACGGCGCCTTTTGAATACCGCGACACGCAAAGCGGCGAGTTGGTAGGCATGGACATCGAAATTGCCAATGCCATTGCCGAGCAACTTGGCGTGACCATCACCTGGAAGGAAATGGCGTTTGGAGATTTGATCCCCACTCTGCAGGAAGGCAAGGTGGATATGGTCATTGCAGGCATGTATATTACCGATGCGCGCAAGGAATTGGTGGATATGTCTGAAGGGTATGTAGATACCGGACTGGTAATTGTCGCTAGTGCAGACGATAACACCATTGGCAAGGCAGATGACATGGCAGGTAAGATCGCATGCGTAAAGACCGGTTCGACGGGCGCAAAGTTTGTTCAATCCCTGATCGATGGCGGCACCCATATCACGGTGCAGGAATATGCCGACACGGTCTCTTCCCTTGAAGATCTTTCCAAAGGTTTTTGTGACGCGGTGATGAACGACAAGATCAACTCGCTGGAATACATCAAGACACACCCCGAATTAAAGGTTGCCAGCGATGTATTACAGCCCGCCCAACTCGGCATTTCCGTACAAAAGGGCGATACTGAGCTAATGGTGTTGATTAATTCAACCGTCCAAAGTATGAAGGCAAACGGCGAGTTGGACGCTCTATACAATACCTGGGTCCTTGGCAAGTAAAAGAGGCTGCGCTTGCTCAAGACGAGTTTGAACGCGGCATCTCGAAAGGAAAGACCATGAAAAGAACAAGAAATCTGGCAAATCGACTGACATCGTCATTCACCCTGGCGGTGTTTATCCCATTGCTTACAGTCAGCCTGATATTTGGGTGGAGTTTCATCCGTTTCAGCAGTCAGTCCATTCAAGTGCGCCAGAAGAGTATCATTGAAATCGGTCGGTCGTACGTAGATCGCTATTTCAATAGTCTGCTGGAAGAAATGACCCTTATGGCAAGCCTCACCAGCCGGCAAAACGACAGCTGGGCGAGCGCCACCGAAGAGGTCTGCCGCCATTCAAATGAGCACTATGCCTCGTTTGCGGTACTCGATAAAAACGGCAACGAATTCGCCCGGTTGGACGATTGCAACAGGGTCGGTGAAAATTCGCTGCAGAGTAGGGCAAGTGAAGAGGCATTCTTCCGGGCGTTGCGCGGCGAATTGTTCGTTGGAAACATTTCGTTCAATGAGGCAAACGAACCTGTGGCGACCATATCCTTTTTAACTCAATCGCAGAACAAACAGGAAGCCGTCGTGATCGCGCGTGTAGCCCTGGGCAATATCTGGCAGCCGCTCAATGAACTGGAGATTGGGGACGGTGGTTACATATACGTGGTGGACCGCCGTGGCAACCTGGTCGGATACCGCGACCCGGAACTGGTCAAGCAGGCGCAGAGTCTTGCATCATTGCCCAGTATTGCACCACTTTTGATCAATCAAACCGGCGTCAGTGCGGCAAGTTATACCGGCTTATTGAATGAGGATGTTATTGGAAGCTCCATCCTAATCGAAAATTTGAACTGGGGGCTGGTTTTGGAACAACCCACAAGCCAGGTATATGCCTCACGTAACCAATTCGGGATCCTTATCCTTGTCATATTAGTGGTCTTTATCGTGGGAGCCGTGATCGTATCCCGAAACACTGCGCATACAATCGTAACACCCATTCAACAACTGGCGCATGGCGCAGAAGCCATTGCCAATGAAGATTTTTCCGTAACAATAAAAGTGGATACACAGGATGAGATCGGTCTGACAGCCAACGCATTCAACAAGATGACCGGCCGCCTGCGCGAATTGGTCGGTTCGCTGGAAGAGCGTGTGACTGCCCGCACCAAAGACCTCGCAACTGTGGCAGAAATGGGAACCATCAGCTCCGCTATTCTCGAAACGTCTCGTCTACTTCAAACCGTGGTGGATTTGACCAAAGACCGCTTTAATCTGTACCACTCCCATGTTTACCTTCTCGACGATACCGGCGAGAATTTGGTGCTAACGGCAGGCGCCGGTGAACCGGGGCGCATCATGTCCGCTGAAAAACGTTCCATCCCCGTCAGCCGCGAACAATCTCTCGTGGCGCGTGCCGCTCGCGAACGAAGGGGCGTCATCGTGAACGACGTGACTCAGTCTCCAGACTTCCTCCCCAACCCCCTGCTTCCTGATACGCGCGCAGAACTGGCAGTGCCCATGCTTGTGGGCGAAACGCTGGTCGGTGTTTTCGATATTCAATCCGATATCGTAGGGCGCTTCACAGAATCAGATGCCAACATCCAGACCACGCTCGCCGCGCAATTGGCAAGCTCAGTGCAAAACGCCCGCTCCTTTGAACGTTCCAAAGAGCAGGCAGAACTCGAAACATTGGTGAACACCATCAGTCAAAAGATCCAGCGCGCCACAACCGTGGAGGATACTTTACAAACCGCCATCCGCGAACTTGGGCTGGCGCTTGGCGCTTCACGCGTCCAGGGACATATACAGGCAGACCGCCAGGATACTGGCATCAGCAGCCAAAATTAAATTCATAAATTACAAGGAGCATACATAATGACCACTAGACTTTACCGCATCTTTTTCGCCTTTTTGCTTGCCGCTCTTCTTATGAGCGCCTGTTCAGGAGGAGGAGACACCACCGCCTCCAAGGAGCCGTTGCGCGTTGAATTTACGCAATGGTGGCCCGATTACACCATGGTGGTCGCCAAGGAAAAAGGCTTCTTCGATAAATATGGCGTCAACGTCGAGCCTATTTTTTATGCAAATTTCCCCCAAACGCTCACCGACCTGCCCGCGCACAAAATTGACGGCGGTCTTTTAGCGATTGGTGACGCCCTCGTCAACTCTCAATCTGCCAGCCTCAAGGTTGTAGCAGTGTATGACGACGGTGGATATAACACCGTGGTAGCCCGACCCGAAATCACATCTGTGGCTGACCTCAAAGGTAAAAAAGTGGGTGTCCTTATTGGAACATCCTATGAACTCTTCGTTCGCTATATGCTCGAAAAGAATGGCTTGAATCCAACCGATGTGACATTGGTCAATTTAGATCCAACAGCGCTCAAAGCCGAGCTGGACAGCGGCAATGTAGACGCGGGATACACCTGGGATCCGTCTCTGACAGAGGGATATCAAATCATCTTCCAAAAGCAGGATGCGCCGGGTTTGTTCCCCGATGTGATCGTATTTCGTGAAGATGTAGTCAAAGAACGCCCCGATGATATCCGCGCCTTTCTTCAGGCATGGTTCGAAGCCGTGGAATATCGCCAGCAAAACCCGGAAGAAACCCGCCAACTCGTTGCTGAATACACCGGGCTGCCACTTGACCAGATCTTTATCGACGATCAGATTCACATCTTCAATCTCGAGGATAATGAAGCCGTGTTCCAAACAGAAGCCTCGGGCGATTCACTCACTCTGTGGCAGGCGGCTCAAATCAACGCAGATTTCCAGGCTCAAGCCGGTTTCATGACCACGATGCCGGACTTTACTTTGTTTTTAGATTCATCGTTTTTGAAATAAACAACCAGGCAATTGATAATGTTCAAGTCCCGGTTCTCTTCGCCATCTTCTTCCGTATATCTTCGTTTCTACTCAAGAAGAGGACCGGGCAAGGATTTTTGCCCACCCTCAGCGATTGACCCTGGAGTGCAAAAACCCTGAAGGAGACAATTATGAACCAACAGACATCCAATCCCGCTGAAGACAAGCTGGAACAAATCCGCAAGGCATTTCGAACAAGCATAATACCTGTGGTGGGGATTCCGGTTGTCGCCGCCTACATGATTTATCAGGCTATTCAAACGTCCCATTGGCAGTTTTGGGCGACAGCTATCACACTCGGCATCCTGACCGTTTCCGGCATTATCAGTCTGATACTGATTCGACGCAGTCGGTATGAATTGGGAACCTGGATGGTCTTCCTAGGCTGGATACCGGTAGTGATCGTCATCTCAGCCTTGTTCTCAGGGCTGGGTTTTGCCATGCTTTTTGGGGCAGTGTTGATCAATGCCCTGGTTGCCACACAAAAAATCCTGCCGCCCCGCCAAGCCAACGCCCTTACTATCGCTGGCGCAGTGGGCGGTGTGATTGCGCTTTTGGAAGATATATTCCTAACCAATGAACGGCTTAATTATCCGGCGCTTCAACAAATCGTTACGTTTTTAATTATTATCGTCGTTCTAATTTACACCTATACCATCTTTCGTCAATTCCGGGATTATTCCCTGCGCACGAAGCTGGTGGTCGTTTCGGTGGCGGCTGTGCTTGCCGCTGTTGCGATCCAGGGGTTCATTACATACCGCACGACCAGCGCCCACCTGCAAGAAGATCAACAGACGGGGCTTTTTAGCGCCGCATCGCAAACAGCAACGAATCTTGATGAACACATCGATACCGAACTGAACAATATCCGCGTCTACGCCCAAATCACCGACTTTCAAAAATATCTCGACACGCCCATCAATGAGCGTGACGAACGCTTGCAACAAGAGACCAGCAGTTCCCTGCAAAACCTCATCAAAAAGGACCCGCTTTACATCAAATCGCATGCTTTAGTGAATGCCAAAGGGATTGACGTGTTGGATACAAATGTGGAAGCGATTGGTTTAAGTTATGCAGGTGAAGACTTTTTTGAACGACCTTTAGAAACGAATCTACCCTATGTTTCCGATGTCAAATTCCTGTCAAATGGAAGCGCGGTGTTGTATTTCGCCAGCCCAGTTCATGGGGAAGGCGGCGACACTGTAGGTGTATTGGTTGTTACTTATGATGCCGCGATCTTACAAAAATG
>JACPVC010000244.1 GCA_016191955.1 Chloroflexota bacterium | reverse complement strand
GCGCTGAAATAACACATCACGAACACGCCGCGTTTTTTGAGAGACACAATCGTTTCTGCTTCTGTGTCGAAGAGGTCGAGATTGTAAACATCCACATCCAGCGAATAATCCATCTCGCCGGAATATTGGATCTGCCAGGACGTTTCTTGCGAAAGCTGAGGCGGCGTGTTAACCGTCTCAACAGGGACAATGGTCGGCGCGGGAGAAGCGAGGGGCTGATCCAAATTGGCGCTGCATGAAACGAGAAAGACGGCGGTCGCGACCAGAATCCGATTGCGCATTTGAATCTCCTTTTGAAATAAAAAAAGACAGCCATCGGCAGATGACTGTCTTGGACGATCTTCTTACATGCTCGCGCCGCGCCCGAACCAGGTCGTCCATTCGCGCTTTTCCCATAACACGAGGATGGGAGCCGCCACGAAGATGGAGGAGTAGGTACCGCTCAACAAGCCAACGAGCAGGATGATGGCGAATTCGCGGAGCGTGATACCGCCGAACATGGCAAGCGCAAGCAGCAGGAATTCAACGGTCATCAACTGCGTGTTGATGGAGCGTTGCAGGGTTTGAACAATGGAGTGGTTGACGAGGGTTTCGTATTCCACGCGGCGCAGGATGTTCGAGTTTTCGCGGATGCGGTCGAACACCACGATGGTATCCTGCATGGAGAAACCGATCACGGTCAGGAGGGCGGTCAGGAAGAGTGAGTCGACTTCCCAGCCGAAGAAGAATGTGCCAATGCCGGTGATGCTGACGATGATGAGGATGTCGTGGATCATCGCCAAAATGGCACAGACGCCATACCGGAACGCGTTTTGCACTTTGCGGAAGGACCAGATGATGAAGAACACCACCAGCAGCGAAGATACTGCGACGGCGATTGCGGCGCGCTGGGTGACCTGCTTGCCGATGCTCGGACCGACACTGTCGAACTTGATGACCGACACGTCGGAGCCTGAAACTTCCTTCATCGCCGTCAAGATGGTATCGCGCGCTTCATTCGTCAAAAAGGAGGAGCGGATGATAAGCGAGCCGTTTTCGGTCGTGGTTATCTGCGCGTCTTCGATTTGCGCGTCTTTATAAATGGAGAGGATGGTATCGGTATCCGGGGTTTTCCCATCTTCGAATTGGACTTCGAGGAAGGTGCCGCCGGTGAAGTCGATGGAAAGGGGGACTCCCTTGATGCCGAGCAGAATCAGCCCGGGCACGATCAGGAGCAGGGAAAGTGCGAAAAAGTAATATCGTTTACCAAGAATATTCATAGCCTTATCCTTGTGCCTTTTAAAGACCGAACCACGCTTCAAGATTTTTGGGCTTGAAGGAATTGATGAACAACGCCAGGATCGTACGCGTAATGTAGATCGCGGTGAAGAGCGAGATCAAAACGCCGAGGGCGAGGGTGAGCGAGAAGCCCTTGACGATGGTTGCCCCAAAGGAGGAGCCGAACCAGAAAAGGATGACCGCGGTGATGATCGCCGAGAGGTTCGAGTCGCGGATGGAGGACCAGGCGCGCGTCCAGCCGAGATCGAGAGCCTGGACGATGCTTCGTCCGTTGCGGAGTTCTTCCTTGATGCGTTCAAAGATCAGGATGTTCGCATCGAGCGCCGAGCCGGTGCTGAGCAGGAAGCCTGCAATACCAGGCAGGGTGAGTGTAAAGTGAAACCATTTGAAAATGGCAAAGGCGATCAGCGCATACGTCAGAATGGACAGCACCGCCGCTATGCCGGGCATGCGGTAGTAGATCATCATGAACAAAGCCACAATTGCCATACCGATCAAACCGGCAATGAGACTCTTGTTGAGCGAGTCTGCACCGAGAGTCGGACCGATGATGCGGGTTTCAACTACCTTCAAAGGAACCGGCAGCGAACCGTAGCGGAGTTGGACAGCGAAGGCATTGGCTGACTCAGGCGTGAAATCTCCGCTGATGGAACCCTGACCGCCGGTAATCGGCTCGCTGATCACCGGAGCAGAAATCACCTGCTTATCGAGCAGAATGGTCAGGTACCTGCCTGAATTCGCCGAGGTGTGTTCGGCAAAGATAGTCGTGCCTTCAGAAGTCAACGTGAAGTCGATCTGGTAGTTGATTCCAAGTTGGTCGGGCGCAACCGTCACGCCGGATAAATCTGCGCCGGTCATGATGGTGTGATAAACGGTCTCTCCACCTTCAGGGGTTGACACGGGTTCGCCGGTGGGGCTGTAGTCGGTGACGAGAATGGTGCCAGCCTCCGGGCTGAAATCGCCAGTGTCTACAAATTCGAGCAAGCCGGTCTGTTGGATGATGGCAAGCACAGACTCGGTATCTTCCAAACCGGGGAATTCGCCCACGATGCGGCGATCCCCTGCGATCTGAATGGCGTTTTCATTCACGCCTAAAGCATCCGTACGTTGTTGAACAATATCACGGGCGATGTTCAGGGACTCTGCATCGATTTGCTGGTCGGCAGGAATGTCCGCTTCGAGCAGGACTTGTAAGCCGCCTTGCAGGTCGAGACCCAGGCGAGGCTCAACGCTGTGAGAGAAGAGGGTGTCATCGTTCACCGGGTTGATGAGTTTGATCTCGCTGCTCAGGTCGATCCATAAGGCGAGCACCAGAATCATCACGATGAGGATGATGCGGTTGTTTAGGTTGCGTATCATGCGGGGTTTATCTCCATCCACGAAAATGTGGCGCTTAAGCGCCACGCGGACGACATTATACTCCGGTTGTTTGATTTTTGGAGGGAAATAAAACCGCCTCAAGACTTGAGAAAGGCTTGGTTTGGCAACCCAGGCTTGGTCTACGCTGGAGGCGCAGCAAGGCTTGGGCTTAGATTCGGTTCTTTAGGTAGGCAAGCGCTTGGGCGAGGACTCCGCTTTCGTCCAGCGTGTCTGTATTGATGATTAAATCGGCATGTTCGTGCGCGTGGGCAAGGCGGCGGAGTTGTTCTTCATGGTCGGCGGGAGTCCAGTTTAGCTTTCTGCGGCTGGTTGAATTTTCAAAAGAGCATTCCAAAAAGATGAGGACGTCTGGCTTGGTGATGATCTGCCACATCTGTTTGACGTAGGAGTGTTCCTGCGCGATGTGCCGGCAGCGATAACCGTTTTGCTCCAACCCCCGAATCAGCGTGGATTTGCCCGAACCGCACGGACCCACAATACCGATCAGGGGAGAGCCAGGGTCACTGTCCATTATCGTGGATGAGACGGTTCAACTGCTCCGGTCCACCGAGGACGGCGATCACATTGCCGGGGTGGATTTCGGTCTTGTCGGTGGGGTGCATCTCGGAGCTTCCATTTTTGCGGTGTAGGACGATGTTGAGATGATATGTATCTTCGATGAAGCCAATGGTTTTGTCGGCGAACGAGGCTTGTTTTGAAATAGTCAGGCGTGCGAGGCTGAGCAGTTGACCTTCGACCGAAATGGGATTGGTCACATCCACGCCTGCGGCTGCGGCGGCAAAGACGGGCGCCGCCATTTCGGTGGCGCTCAGGGCGATAAAGGCGAACTGCTCCTGCAATGCGTGCGCAAAATCGTCATCGAATATGCGGATCACTACTTGAATCTTCGGGTTGAGCGAACGCGCTTTGAGCGCGATCTGTAAATTCATCGCGTCGTCCTGGCTTGCCATGATGATGGTGCGCGCTTTTTTGACATTGGCAGATTCAAGAATGGAGATTCGGGTGGCGTCGTCGTGAATGACTGGAACGCCCATTTTTTTGACGGTGTTAACCGTATCTGCTTCGGCGTTGAATTCGATGACGGCGAGCGGTTCGCCCATCTCGTGCAGCTTGAGCGCCACACGGTAACCGAGGTGCCCCAACCCGACGAGGATGATATGGTCTTGCATGGTGGATGCGACTGCCATTTCCCATTCCTTATTGCGTGATTTTCGATTGAAGAACAGACTTCCAAAGTCAGCCAGCCCCTGCGCAAGCACACTTAACCCGATGAGGGGCATCAGAAAGTGGAAGATTTGCAGCAGGATGTGATGCGGAAAATCGCGGTTGGCCGGCTGCAAGAACGTGGCGATGAGCATGATATAGATCGATTCGACAAGGCTGTACACCGGCTCATTCAAGCGTTGCGATAGATAGTGGTAGAGAACGCCGCCGCCGATCACGGCAAAGGAAAACCAAAAGAGCGGTTCGCGGAACTCGCGTAACAAGATCGCCGTATCGCGGATTCCCGCCTGGATGTGCCGCCAGCGGTGTTTATCGATGAGAGTAAATTTTTTATGCATGGATGGGTAGTCGTACGGTCATGCGGCGTACTTCATCTCCAATACGCGGCGAGACGCGCAACACCAGCACGCTGATGTCGTCCGCCGGGCGGTTATCGTCTAGGCGGACGGCTTCTGCAAGCAGGGTATCGGCGAGCTGCTGAGGGGTGGGCTCCTGGTCTTCCAGCATGGAGCGCAGTGCATGGCGCACATCCATGGGGGTGCCGCGTCGTTCCCCGGCGTGGCTGATGCCGTCTGAAAAGATAACGATGGTCAGCCCGGCTTCGATGGTCAGTTCGGTGATGATCGGGCGCAGATTGCGTGAGGTTCCAAGCGAGATACTTTCCTCCGCATTCGCTTCGATCTCCTCGCCCCGGCAAATGAACATGGGAGCGGGATTGTTACGGGTGAGTACGATGGTATTGCTGTGCAGGTCTACGGAAGCGATGTTGAGGGTGCAGGTCACTTTGCCAGCCTTGTCGGCAAAAAGCGCGTCAGAAGCGGCGCGCGCCGCTGCGCCGTCGCGTACTCCTTCTGCAATCAGGCTGATGACCTTACGCACCACCATCATCGAGACAGCTTTTGCTCCGCGCCCGCTGGTCTGCCCATCGGCAAGCACCACAGAAAGTCCGCCCGTGGGGCGCTCGATCACTTCGAGCGTGTCCCCGCTTTCGGAAACCGCATATTTGTTAACTTTAGCGACCGCGATTTGGATTTCCATGCATTGGATTTTACATCGAATTCGCCTTGACGTCACTGCCCCCCGCATATATAATCAGCCCGCTTCGTATAAAACCAATCCAGACGGGCAACTGCCCGTCTGATGTATGTATAAAGGAGAACGTTTCATGACCCCACATCCAAAGCGCAAACACTCGAAGGGACGCCGGGATCGCCGCCGCTCGCAGGACGCCTTGAGCCTCGCGAATCTCGTCGCCTGTTCCAACTGCGGGAACAAGCGCCTGCCGCACGTCGTCTGCCCGAACTGCGGTTACTTCAAGGGACGCGAAGTCGTCCAGGTCAAAAAAGAAAAGAAGTCGGCTGAATAATCGCAACGGGTCGTGACAATCACGACCCGTTTGTGTTTAATACGGCAAAGGAGCTTTCATGAAACTCGACCCAAAGACAACCGCATTTCTATTCCCCGGGCAAGGCTCACAAACTGTGGGCATGGGCAAAGCCCTTGCCGAGGAATACGTCGATGCAAAACAAATTTTTGACGAAGCCGATACCATCCTTGGCTTCTCCCTTTCCAGTTTAATGATGAATGGACCGGATGCCGAATTAAATGACACGGTCAACACTCAACCCGCACTCTTCCTTCATTCCATTGCCGCCTTCCGAACCTTTGCCCGCCTCTTCCCGGACCTCGAGCCTGCTGCCGTTGCCGGGCATTCTCTTGGCGAGTTATCTGCCCTAACTGCCTCTGGAGCCTTATCCTTCGAAGATGGTCTGCGCCTCGTCCGCAAACGCGGCGAGTTGATGAAGCGCGCCGGTGAACTCGCCCCCGGAAGCATGGCAGCCATCCTCGGTGTGGACATTCCCACTCTCGACAAAGTCTGCGCTGAAGCCAGTACAACTGATGAAATTGTGCAAGTTGCAAACGATAACTGCCCTGGGCAGGTGGTGATCTCCGGCGCAAAAGCTGCTGTGGAGCGTGCCATGGCTGGCGCGAAAGCCGCCGGAGCCAAACGTGCTTTGCCGCTCGCCGTATCCATTGCTGCGCATTCTCCGTTGATGGCATCCATTCAAGACGAGTGGAATCAAGCTGTAGATGCTGCCGCGATGAACGAGCCGAAAATCCCTGTGATCGGAAACGTCCATGCTTCTGTGCTGAAGACTGCCGATGATGCCTGCGCCGACATCAAAGCCCAAATGCAATCCCGTGTCAAATGGACAGACAGTGTAAAAGCCATGAGCGAAATGGGAATTCGATCCTTTGTAGAAACCGGGACCGGTTCCGTGCTGGGCGGTTTGATCAAACGAATCGCGAGCGATGCTGTCAGTTACCCGTTGGGGAATCCGCAGGATTTCAAAGCGTTGGAATAAATTTCACAGTACAGCGAGATTTATCTCGCTGTTGTTTTGCCGCCCAATCGAAGCGGCGACATGAATGTCGCCGTACAAAACACACAGAGTGACAGTCGCTTTCCGGTACAATAAAGCGACTGTCACTTTTGATTCTAAGACTTGGAACCCACCATGAAGAAGAAATTTTCCGTTGTTTTGATGCTCATCTTTATCGTTTCCTGTGCCCCTTTGGATCTTGATACGCCTTACGTGCCCGTAACTCAAATTCCCTTCTTTGCGAGCGATACGCCCGCGCCTTTCATTGTTCCGGTTACAGACACGCCGCAGATCATCGTCCCGGTTACCGAACCTCCGAGCGGCTTTATTACTGAAACTCCCGCTTCGCTCCCTGCCTCAACATGGTGGGAGGTCTATTTCACTGCCCCGTTGACCGTCAACGACCCCAATAACCCAGTGGGTTCCATTGAAGAGAAGCTGATTGACTTTATCAACGGCGCACAGACGAGTATTCATATTGCATCGTTCGAGTTCAATCTTCCGCGCGTGGCAGATGCGTTGATCGCCGCCAAAGCCCGCGGCGTGGATGTGCGCTGGGTCACCGACGATGAGAACGGGTTGGATATAGATGGCAACGAGAACCGGGGGCAGTTCACCCGTTTGATGGCTGCCAACGTCGAGGTTAAGGATGATGCGGGGCGGTCCGCCTTGATGCACAATAAATTCTGGATCTTCGACCGTCAGATCACATGGACCGGTTCGACGAATATCACGGTGAATGGAATTTATAAGCAGAACAATAATGTCAT
>JACPVC010000243.1 GCA_016191955.1 Chloroflexota bacterium | reverse complement strand
CTTCGCTATGCTCCTAAGAAACAAGGATTTTCAAACCCTTTTTTGCCGCGAATTTCGCGAATTCACACTGATTTTAAAACCAATTCGCGAAAATTCGCGTAATCCGCGGCTGAAGCTCTTGTTTCTTTGGCTTGGAACGGCGATCCCTTTCCGCCGTGGCTTTACTCAGAACGACACCGTGTAAGGTGAGCTATTAAACATTAACCCGTTTCATCGCCAGTGGATGCAAGGATGGCTCGACTTTCAGGCGCATCCATGAACTCGGCTCGCAGGGCATCGTCCGAAATTTTTTCGGAACGCGCCTTCAATTCCTCGTTTGCCCGGCGCATCATGTTTCCGGCTTCCGAATCATCACCGGCTTTCAACACACGTATGCACGTGAGATACAACCAAAGCGGCAGGATGTGCGATTGCTCAGTGGGCGGCTCTTGTAGGATTTCCCGCGCAAGCTCCTGAATCAAAGTCTGCGCTTTCTTCACCGATTCAGAATCGCCGCGGGCAAGCGCAACTTCGGCAAGACCCGCCTGAATTTCAAACATCGGGATCGACTCTTTGAATTCATCCTCGATTTTTCGAGCGGACACGAACGCCTCCTCCGCCGCCTCGAGCTGATTCGCCTCTAAGCGCATGATGCCCAGCCGCGTCAGGACGCTCACCTCCAACCGCCGCGATGCGATAGCGCGTGAAATGGTCAGCGCCTGTTCTGCGAGACTCACCGCCTTTGCATGTTCGCCAAGCATGAATTCGACCATCGCAAGGTTTTCCAGTGCCCAAGCCTCCCCAGCCTGATACCCGGATGATTGCAACAGCTTGATCGATTTCTCTGCGGCTTCGCGGGCTGAAGCGTACTGCCCCAACTCTTTATAGGCTTCGCTTTTATTATGAAGCGCGAGACCCTGCACGGTCGTGTCGTTCGTTTCCCTGGCAAGGATGGCTGCCTGGTTGCAGTATGAAATGGCGCGCACAAGCTCCCCAGACATAATACTTGCCCGCCCCATATTGTTCAACAGACCGGCTTCGCCGGAGCGGTCGCCGATTTTTTTTGCTATCCGTTGCGCCTTCTCGTAATAGGCAAGCGAGTCTTTGAAGCGGTACATGTCTTTGGTGACAATGCCAAGGTTGTTCAAGATGTCGCTTTCACGCCGTATATCGCCTGCCTGACGGATCAATTCCAATGAACGCTCCATCAACTCGATGGCGGCTTTGTTGTCCCCGTTGTACCAATTCCATAGACCAAGCTGCGCCAGGGCGTTGTATTCACCGCGCAGGTATTGGTGTGTTTGCGCCAGTGATAATGCGCTTTCCAGTTGAGGGCTGGCTGCAACTGCCTGCCCTGCAAGGAACATGGCGCGGGCTTCCAATAACAAAGCATCTACGAGTAGTTCGTTCAAATCCGTTTGTTTATGGTTCTCGGTCGAAAGTTCATCGATTGCATTTTTTGCATTTTGCTTGGCTGCGGTGTAATCGCCTTCATCGATCTCCAGTTTGGCTTGGCGGATCGCGACCTGAGACCGCAGCAGCAGGGCATCGTCGAATCCGCTGGCGAGGCGGGCGAGGGTTTCCAAATCCTGCCTTTGTTCGGCGCGCCTGCCAAGCAGGTCGTAGACTCTCTCACGTTTCATCAAAGTATCGAAGTGGATTCGAGAATGTTCATCTGGCGAAAGCTTCAGCGCGCGGTTGAAGTACGAGAGGGCGTCTTCGTTTGCGTAATTCGCCGCAGCCTGCTTCCCAGACCATATCAAATAGAATTGAGCCTTTTGCTGGATGTCTGCCTTCTCATAATGATATGCCAATTGCGCGGCAAGTTGTTCGATCTTGTCGGGGTATGCCTGTTCAAGATATTCCGCGTACTGCCCGTGTAATTTTGAGCGAGTTGCGTAGGCGATACTCTCGTAACCAACTTCGTGTGTGACAAGGTGTTTGAAAAGATATGCCAGATTCGGTTCAGGCGATTCGATCGGAGTCAGCTCAAGTTGTTCCATGACGCGCAAGTCAGATTTGACTTGTTCGGCTATGCCCAGGGTTGGGTAATATTTGTGAAGATGTTCGAATTGAAACACCCGCCCAATGATGCTTGCCGTTTTGAGGATGAGTTGCTGTGAAGAGGTCAGATGATCGATGCGGCTTAAGATCAGGCTGTGCAAACTGGTCGGCAGGTCGAGCCTGTTCAGGGCGTTCATATCACGCGGGTCGATCCCACGGTCGTGAATGTAACTCAGCAGTTCTTCCACATAGAAAGGGTTGCCTTGGGCGCGGTCTGTGACCCGTTCGATGAGAATGTGGGGTATTCCATCCCGTTGCTCGGGAAAGAGATGGGTGAGTTTCGAACGAACTGCTTGTTCCGATTCTGCGGTGTTTAACTCGGTAAGCTCGACCTGGGTGAAGTTACTCACAGACTTCAATAGGTTGATGTTTTGATGCCGCGCATCCGTAGTGATGGGGCGATAAGTGAGCAGGATCAGGACGGGAAGCCTTTCAATCGCTCTGGCGATCAATGCCAGCAGTTCGAGCGAAATCGGGTCGACCCAGTGCAAGTCTTCCAGCACGAATAGCAGCCCGCCGCCATCCTCTGCGGCTTCACACGCAACGGATTCAAGAAATTTCAAAAGGACAGTTTCGAGTTGTGCTTTTCTATCGGCTGGTTGGAGGGCTTTGGTGAAGTCATTATCTGGCAGCGGCAAGCCCAGAACCGTTCCCAGCACAGGCAAGGCGTCGACGTGTTCCACCACCCGGTCTTCCAACTCTCCTTCAATGGCACGCACTTGTTTACGCAGCGGCATGGCGGGGTCGAGGTCGAAGAGCGCATTCCAGATAGGGTTCCAAACGGTATAAGGAATGTTGACGCTATCCGACTGGCAGGCGCCGCCGTAGCCGATAAAATTTTTGCGTTGAGATAGCCGAATTCCTTCCGCCACGAGACGTGACTTGCCAAGCCCGGCTTCACCTGTTATTCCAATAACTTGTCCCTGCCTGTTATTTGCCAGATTCAGTTTGTCTGCAATAAGTTTCAATTCCCTCTCCCTGCCGATCATGGGGAGTTGGTAAGACGGCTCTCGCAAACGAATGGCGCGTTGTTGGACCACACCAATAACGGTGAAGACAAGGATGGGTTCGGTCCAGCCTTTGATTGTGATCGGTGGGCGGGCATCAACCACAAACTCGCCCTTGTTCGATTTCTGGATGCGGCTCGAGATCAGGATTTCGCCCGCTCCTGCCGACATCATTAACCGCGCCGCCAGATTCACGCTGTTGCCGAGGGCGCTGAATGATTTTCTGGTGCTGCCGCCGTAACCGCCGACCCGCATCGTTCCGCTGCTCAAGCCGATTTGCAGCACATCTTCGAAACCTTCCCTGCCAAGCTGAGACCTGATTTCCAACGCGGCGCGCACGGCTCTCTGCGCATCATTCTCATGCACGCGCGTAGCGCCAAACGATGCATAGATATAACTGCCCTTGTCGCCAATGGTCAATTCCAGCAGGGAGCCTTCATGTGAGTCCAGGACTTGCTGGGTTTTCGAAATGATCGTATTGAGTTTTTCCTCGGCGAGCGGATCGTTATCGTAATCGATGCCCGTGAAGCGTATGAACAAGGCGGCGGTGGGGCGTAACTCGGTAAGGAATAACTCATGCCCCGCAGTTTCCTTCTCGAAGACGACAGGCAGAACCCATTGCTTGAGTATCTTTTCATCCAACTGGGGAATGGGTCCGGCAGGCTCGATGCGCGTTGCCTGAATGGGGTGGATATTGTATTGTGATAGATCGAGGATGGAAAACGTTTCGCCTGTGCCTGACGTGCGCTGTGGCAGATCGCTTCGTCCCACCTTTTGAGCTGTTTCAGCGTCGAGGATGATTTCTCCCCGGTCTGCCATTTGCTCTGCCACCGCGAGGCGCGTGATCGTGTTACCTGCCAGTGTGTCGATCAGTTCTATTTCCGGGTCGCCAACTACAAACCTGCGAACTGGACCCGTGCAGACGGCGATCTTCACCGCCAGGTCTGGGAACTGCTTCATCACGTTCTGCATCGACCCGGCGCACGCCACAGCATGTTGCGTAGCATCGCCGAGGCTTTCGTCGAACCAACAGGTGATGGCATCTCCGGCAAAGCTGACAACGCTCCCGCCGAAGCCTTCGATCTGCTTGATGAGTTCATCGTATACGGTGTTGATGCGTTGGGCGATGTTCTCCACGCCCCTGCGTGCGCCAAGGTCACGGGTTAATTTTTCTGTGAGAGGGGTGAAGCCCGAAATATCTGCGAATAGCGCCGTCCCCATGGCGCGGTTGGGCAGCGAAATGCCCGCAGCCAATGCGCGAAGTCTATCTTGCGGAAGGTAGTTCTGAAGGGACATAGTCGGGTTTTATCCTTGAGGCGCTTTAATTATAAGTGTCTCAATTTTGTCATAACAGGTCGATTGAACGTTGGCGCGATATTGATAAACCGGGCATTCTATGTGTTAAGCAAACTACTTAGATCG
>JACPVC010000252.1 GCA_016191955.1 Chloroflexota bacterium | reverse complement strand
TTTGAGTTTTAGATTTGAATACCGATATCGAAGACGGCTACATAACCTGTCTCAGATTGTGTGACATTCAGTAGTAACTGATTCCCGCCGTTGTTGTAAATATTGTCCTGGTCATTGCGAGTATTGCGTTCCCCCTGACCAGCGTAGGGGTTCTGTGAGTAAACCTGGTCCGTGAAAGCGTCATCGAAAAAGAGTTGCGAGGTGAAATCGTATCCATTCATGCGGATCTTGAAATGAATATGCACGGCGCGACCCGGATACCAACCCGGGTAAATGGTTACAAATTTAGCAACCCCGTTCGTGTCAGTCGCTTGATAGCCACGCAGGAACTTTTTACCCACTGCATTTTGTACATCTGAATATGTGCCAAATGCATCACAATGCCAAATGTCCACTTGTGCGCCTTCGAGCGGAACGCATCCATTCGCGCCAACTTGCGAAACATTGAAGGTCAATTCAAGCGGTGTGCCATCCACCATCGAACCATCTGTTGGGTCGCTGCGAATGTCAGAACGGTTGAGCATTTCATCAACGAAATACGGACCCTCGGTCATTTCAGGTCGCACCACACAAGCGGGGATAATGTTGCTTCCCGCCGCCGTCGCGGTTGGTAGTGTTGCAGGTAGGGATGTTGGAACAGAAGTGGAGGATAGTGTTTCGATCATATCGGGCGCGCAGGATGCCAGTAAAGTCGCTGCACTGCCGATGCCCAAGATTTTCAGCACATCCCTGCGGTTGAGGATCGTGCCTATCGGTTTATCGTCGTTGTCCATATTTTCTCCTTTTCTAAAGTCCACTCAGTGTAAGCAACACGATTAAAAGGCGCATGAAGAAACTATGTTTATTTTGTGAGGTTATTTCTTCCAATAATTTTTCATCAACTCGCCTGCCCATTCCGGTTGATGAACTTCTTCTCTTGGAAGGAATTCCCGCATGACCGGTTTGATATCGAGGACGGGCGTGCCGTCGATGGCGTCCAATCCCTGCACGTGGAGTTGACGACCTTCACGCCTCAAAACTTTGACGATATTTGCTCCGAGCCTATTGAGCCTGTTCTTTCCCCGTTGGCTGAGAATCCCTACTTTGGGCCAGTCCGTGTTGTTGCGCGGGTGACGTGAACCTGTCTCGATCTTGGAATCAGCGACCTGGTGAAAATAGTAGATGATCTCGGCATGAGAGAAGCTTTCGATCTCGAAAAGTGCTTCATCCGGCATGGACGGCTCAAGTTCGATGATCGAGATAACGTCACCCCAGTTATCATCTTCGATCTCGACGCGTGAGTTCTTTACCGTGCCAATGGGAGTCAAGGAAATCTTGTCCATTTCAGCCTCTTATTATCATCATATTGTTTTGCTATGTTCCCGCATTAGTACGTCTTTTAATTCGATCATGCTTGCAAATGGTATTGCCCCGGCTTCCTTCAGTTTCGCTGCGGGTGTGAACGCAGCATGACCATACACCCGCATCCCTGCGCGAATACCGGCTGTGACGCCGGGGATACTGTCTTCGATAACGATACAACGTGAAGGAGGAATGCCAAATGATTGCGCAGCGGCAAGGTAGACATCCGGTGCGGGCTTGGGGTTGGAGACTTCAAGTCCGCTGAAAATGGCATCTCCGAAAAAAGGCGCAAGTTTGGAAAGCCTAAGCCGCATGGTAATTTCTTCGCGAGTTCCATTCGATGCAACGCAAAGTGGCACCGAAAGACTTTCCACCAGTTCGTGAATTCCGCGAACCGGTTGTAATTCCTGTTCGGTCAACACTGCAAGCCGGTCGTTGAAAATATTGAGAAAGTCTTGAGGCGGCTGCCAATTCAATTCCTGGGCAGTCGTGTTTATACGGTCTGGCAGGGTAATGCCCGAAAATTTTTTGAGGTAGGTGGCTTCGTCCACTTCAAAGCCGTGCTCATGCACGATTTGAACGAAGACACGATTCGCAAGCGGTTCGCTGTCAACTAAAACACCGTCGCAATCGAAGATGGCAAGGTCAAAAGATGGGGAATTCATAGCGGCGGGATTATACCCACATGCGCGCGGGAAGGAGTTACTTCACCTGTTTTTCAGGATTAATATACTAGAAAATTATCATAAATATTGACAATTCCCCTCGGTTTTGCTATAATGCCGCCGACTTAAATAAAACGCCAGCATTGGCTTAATCCAGGAGCAAAAACGAATGTCGCAGCTTGAGATCAAGGATTTACATGTCAGTATCGAGGATAAGGAAATCCTCAAGGGTCTGTCCCTGACCATAAAACAGGGTGAAATTCACGCCATTATGGGTCCGAACGGAACGGGCAAATCCACATTGGCATATACGCTGATGGGGCACCCCAACTACACCGTCACGGGTGGGGAAGTGCTTTTGGATGGGAAGAACGTCCTCGAACTGGAACCCGATGAACGCTCCCGGGCGGGCATCTTCCTGGCATTCCAGTACCCGGTTGCCATCCCAGGTGTGACCGTGGCGAACTTCCTACGCACAGCGATCAACTCCCGCCGCCGCGCCGAGAACCCCGAAGATAAAGGCATGCCCATCCCCGAATTCCGCAAGATGTTAAAAGAAAAGATGGACACGCTCAAGATGGATCATACCTTTGCGGGTCGCTACTTGAACGATGGCTTCTCCGGCGGCGAGAAAAAACGCGCCGAGATCTTGCAGATGGCAACTCTCAAACCGAAGTTCGCCATTTTGGATGAAACCGACTCCGGTTTGGATATTGATGCGCTTCGCATCGTAGCGGAAGGTGTGAACGCTCTTTCCGGTCCCGAGCTTGGGGTGCTGGTCATCACACATTATCAACGTCTGTTGAATTACATCAAACCCAATTTCGTGCATATCATGCTGGATGGCCGCATCGTCGAATCAGGCGGAGCGGACCTGGCACTGCACCTTGAAGATCAGGGCTACGATTGGGTACGCGAGAAATACGACGCAGTGACCGAAGACCAAGAACCTGCATAATCTTAGCGGTTAGAGTATTTGGAGATTCAAATGGCTGAAGAAAATAAACCTGACGATACCAAGCTCCTTGAAGAGATTGGTGATTATAAATATGGTTTTCACGATCGCGACGATAACTATGTGTTCAAATCCGAACGCGGGTTGAGCCGCGAGGTTGTGGAAAATATTTCACGTATGAAGAACGAGCCCCAATGGATGCTCGATTTCCGCCTCAAGGCGTATGAACATTACATTACACGCCCCATTCCAACCTGGGGACCGTCTCTTGCTGAGATCGACTTTGACAATATTTTTTACTACGTCAAGCCGACCGAAAAGAGCGAAAAGAATTGGGACAACGTTCCCGATGACATCAAGAACACGTTCAATAAACTGGGCATCCCCGAAGCCGAGCAAAAATTCCTGGCAGGTGTGGGTGCGCAGTATGAATCCGAGATGGTCTATCACTCCATTTTGGAGCACCTTGAAAAGCAGGGCGTCGTCTTCCTTTCCATTGAAGATGGTTTGAAGCAACACCCCGACCTGTTCCGTGAATATTTCGGCACGGTCATCCCGATCGAAGACAACAAATTTGCCGCGCTCAACTCCGCGGTTTGGTCCGGCGGTTCGTTTGTGTATGTGCCCAAGGGCGTGAAAGTGGATTTGCCCTTACAGGCATATTTCCGCTTGAACACAGCCAACGTGGGTCAGTTCGAACGCACCCTCATTATTGTAGATGAAGGCGCCTCCGTGCATTATGTCGAAGGTTGTTTCCTTGAAGGCGCACAGGTGCGGACGCGACATAATGGCGAGAAGTCAATTGAGAACATCGAAATTGGCGATGAGGTAATGACGCACCAAGGGCGCTGGCGCAGGGTGTATCAAACTATGCAGCGACCCTATCACGGCAATATTTATAACATTCGCTTCTATGGGGATAGCGCCCGAACTCTGAGAGTGACCGCTGAACATCCATTGTTGGTTGCTCCCCGCCAAAAAGCAAATGAGCGGAATAAGGATTTTCAACCCATCTGGAAAGTCGCCGAAAATGTACAAGTTGGCGATTACCTTGTTATTCCCGTTCCCCAGCCGGTTGCAGAACCTGCCTTTGCTCATAGTGTGACGGTTCCATTGGGGCGCGGGCGTCATGCCCCTGTTGACCGTGAAGTGAACTTGCCGTATGAGCCGGATTTCTTCCGCTTGCTTGGTTATTTCTTTGCTGAAGGTCATGTGGATAATGAACATTATCTGACTCTGTCTTTCCACACAGATGAAACAGAGTATCTTGCCGACGCGAAAGAACTTATTGAGCGTTACTTTGGTAAATCACCGATTGAAAACAAACCACGCCAA
Source organism: Chloroflexota bacterium (assembly GCA_016191955.1). GTDB lineage: Bacteria > Chloroflexota > Anaerolineae > Anaerolineales > Villigracilaceae > Villigracilis. The sequence continues at coordinate 683 of JACPVC010000252.1, read as the reverse complement.
AATGGACAAACTCTCGTGCTTTCTTCCACAGAAATTGCCCGAACTTTTGCCCGTGAATTTGGCTCTACCGTTTATGAGAAGCAAATCCCTGAATGGGTTTCCAGTGCTGATACCCACTTGCTCGCCGAATTGGTCAAGGGAATGTGGAGCGGCGATGGAAGCTACGACCCGAAGAAAAACATGTTCCGCTATAACACCATCTCAGCCGATTTGGCTTACGCCTTCCGTGATGCCTGTCTGAGACTCGGAATTGCGGCTTCTGTGAACATGCAGGAACGACTTTTACCTCGTAAGAACATCTATGCGGTTGTGATTGCCTCACCGTTCAACCCCCAGTTTGGCGAAATCGTGGGTGTGGATGCGCCCGCCGGTGATTTAAGTGGTTCTCCGTTTTCGATGGATGAGAATTTCCTTTATGTTCCCATCAAGGAAATCACAGTGGAAGAAATGGAAACGGAAGTGTTCAACTTCTCCGTCGAAGAAGACGAATCTTATGTTGCCGAAGGTGTTATCTCGCACAACTGTACCGCGCCGCAATACACCACTAATTCATTCCACAGCGGCGTGATCGAGATCGTCGTCAAAAAAGGCGCGCGTTCCCGTTATTCCACTATTCAAAACTGGTCAACCAACGTGTTCAACCTCGTGACACAGCGTGCCCAGGTCTTTGCAAATGCCTCCCA
>JACPVC010000251.1 GCA_016191955.1 Chloroflexota bacterium | reverse complement strand
CATTCCGATGACCCAAAGTTATCTCATGGTGGATACCATTGTTATTCTTTCGGCGGGCTTTGTCTTCGGTTGGAAAGCTGCATTGTATGCCATGATTACGCTTTACATCAGCGGCTTGGTGGCAGAGACCGTGCTCGAAGGCGGCGGCACCGTCCGCACGGCGATGATCGTGACAGCAAACCCCGATGAAGTCTCTGCCAGTGTGATCGATCAACTCCAACGCGGCGTGACCTATCTTGAAGGCAAAGGCGGCTACACGGGAAATTCACGTCCTGTTCTATATTGTGTGGTCACTCGTGCCGAGGTGGCGACGTTGAAAGCCATCGTGCATGAAAAAGACCCCGAAGCCTTTATGGTTATCGGGGTCGCGCATGAAGCGTTGGGGGAGGGGTTCAAGCCTTTAAAAGGCAGATGATGAGTTAAGAGAAACGAGTAACGAGAAAAAATCCTTGTTACTCGTTTCTCGTTACTTATTCCTCATTCCTCTTTACTTCTTTTTCCCATACCCCAACTGCTTCAACATATTCGGGTCGTTGCGCCAATCTTTCGAGACCTTCACGCGCAATTCCAAATACACTTTGCGTCCGCCCATCTCTTCGATCTCTTTTCGCGCCGCTGAGCCGATGGTCTTCAGCATCTTGCCGCCGTCGCCAATGACGATTCCTTTTTGCGACTCGCGTTCGACAAAGATTGTTGCGGCGATGTATGCCATGCCGTTCTCGCGCTCTTTGAACTCGTCGATGCGGACCGCCATGCCGTGCGGAACTTCATCGCGTAATTTGATGAGACAGGACTCGCGGATCAAATCTCCCGCGATCTCTTTTTCATACAGGTCGGTGATCTGCTCTTCGGGATATTCCGGCTCGCGCTCAGGGACGGCTTGAATCAGCGCTTCGATCAGTTCGCCAACCCCAAGCCTTCTCGCAGCAGAGATTTTCACCATGCTGGCTTTATTCTTTTTGATGCTCGAGCCGCCGTCCTCGGCGGCGGGGACGCCGCCGTGAGCGAAAATTAATTGAGCGTACTCTTTTTCACGGGTGGACAATTCGTCGGGTTGCACCAAATCAATTTTGTTGAGGACCAGCATGCGGGGAGTCCGAGCCGAGACGCCGTGGAGGAGAATGGAGATATTCTTGTCCTCTTCGGTCGGGGGAGTCGAGACATCCACCAGCCAGAGGATTAAGTCCACACCTGCGAGAGCTTCTTCGGCTTCGGCGTTCAGGAACTCACCGAGTTTGTGCTTGGCGTTGTGAATGCCGGGCGTATCCACGAAGATGAGTTGGGCGTTTTCGAGCGTGAGAATGCCGAGCTGACGTTTGCGCGTGGTCTGCGGACGCGGCGAAACGGCGGCAATCTTTTGCCCAAGGATGGCGTTAAGCAGGGTGGACTTGCCCACGTTGGGGCGACCGATGATGGCGATAAAGCCGGAACGATGGGTCATGCTTGTTTGGGGCTCCAGTTGGCAATTGCGAGGCTGCCGATGATGAGCGCCGCGCCGGTTACGATCTCCCAGGTCAGTTGTTCGTTGAGGAAGATCACGCCAAGTGTAACGCCGCCAAGCGGAAATAGATAGGTGACCATAGTGGCGCGGGTCGGTCCGATTTCATGGATCAGGTAATACAACAAGAGGAACGCCAACCCCGAACCGAGGATGCCCAACCAGAGCAGAGCGACCCATGTGAGAGGCAGGGAGGGAACTTTGAACGGCGCTTCAAAAATGAATGAAGTCGTAGACATGACCACCGTGGCAGATACCAAAGGACCCATGCTGCGCATGATGCCGGGAATCGCTTCGGTGTACATTCGGGCGATGATGGTGCTTGCCGCGTAAAAGACACAAGCCAGGATGACCGCCAACTGCCCCAACAAAGAGCCGCTGTCCGCGCCAATATCCTTGCTCATCAGAACAACCACGCCTGCAAAGCCGGTCAATAAACCCAGCACTTTGGGCATCGTCATTTTGTCGTCGTGCAGCATAAAGTGCGCCACCAGAATGGTAAATAAAGGAACGGTGGCATCGAGGATGGAAGCCACGCCCGAGTCGATGGTTTTTTGTCCCCATGAGATGAGAAAGAAGGGGATGGCAATGTTGGTAAAGCCGAGGGCGATCAGCGGCAGCCACTCCTTCATGGTGCGTGGAAAGGGCATGCGCTGAATGAGGATGATCACCAGCCCGAACAAAAGCCCGAAGAAGGCGCGGAATGCAACGAGCGTGAGAGGTCCGACCTCACGCAAGGCAATTTCGATCCAGAGAAAAGACGAGCCCCATATCGCTCCTAAAGTAATAAAGACGGCCCAGTGTTTAGGTTTCAATGTAACTTAACTCCTTTGGTTAACTTAGACCTGCGCGAACCTCCAATAAAATCCACGAATCTGCGCGGATCCCGCAGATTCGTGGACAAGGTTTGGGTTTTGCGTAAGCCTTATTCGATACTGAAAAATTTTATTCGGCAACTCCCATAACTGCTACCCGATTCTTGCTCTTTTCAGGTGAACCGAGTTTGATAATTCTTACACGTATGGAAGCCGCGAGTGTACCACCGCCTTTTCGGGTGGTGTCAACCCCACTGCGGAAGGTTGACCGTTTATTTTTGCTCCGGTATCATCCCGCAACTTGGCGCGTTAAGTTTTTTATCCCTGTTATGATGTGCGTTCAACAAAAATCTAAAGAGGAGGCGCTCTATGTCGCAGCCAACCCTGCCTGATTTTGATTCGCTTTGGGATTATTCGCATCCCGAACAGACGGAAACCAAATTTCTCGAAATCCTGCCGCAGTTCCCCGACGGCGACCCTGCCCGACTCGAACTGTTAACCCAGATCGCCCGCGCACAAGGGCTGCAACGCGAATTCAGCGATGCGCATCTTATGCTCGATGAAGTCGAAAAACAATTGAGCATCGATTCCTCGCGGGCGCGAGTCCGCTATTTACTGGAACGCGGGCGTGTACTCAACTCGTCTGGGAAGCCTAACGAAGCCCGTCCATTCTTTGAGCAAGCGATGAAGATGGCGCAGGAACTGAATGAGGATTTCTACGCGGTGGATGCGATTCACATGCTGGCAATCGTCGCCGACCCCGCCTCTGCCCTCGACTTGAACCTGCGTGCCATCCAGATGGCTGAATCTTCGGGACAGGAAAGAGCACGCGGCTGGCTCGGCTCGTTGTACAACAACACTGGCTGGTCGTATCACGAGATGGGTGACTATGAATCAGCGTTGAAAATTTTCGAGAAAGCCGAAACCTATTTTCGGTCAGTAGGAAGCGCGGATAAGACTCGCATCGCCAAATGGACGGTGGCACGCTGTCTGCGTTCGCTCAAGCGAGTCGAAGAAGCCTTATCCAAACAAATGGCATTGAAAGCCGAGTATGACACGATAGGCGGAAGCGACGGCTATGTGGAAGAAGAAATCGGAGAATGTCTGCTTGCGTTGAATCGCGGGAGCGAAGCCAAGCCGTATTTTGCAAAGGCGTATGAGTTATTGAGTCAGGACGATTGGCTTGTGGAGAAAGAACCCGAACGAATGAAACGGATGAAAGAACTGAGCGGTATTTCTTAACACAAAGGGCACAAAGGACACCAAGGAAAACCTTAGTGCCCTTCGTGTCCTTTGTGTTTAATGTATGCTTTTCACCAAATAATAATCCCCGCGTTCAAAGCCACGATCCAGATAATACTGGCGCGTGCCGACCGCTGCAATCACAGCGAGTTTGCCGAACCCATTTTGTTTTGCAATGCGTTCCGCTTCTTCGAGCAGGCGTGTGCCCAGCCCAACGTGCTGAGCCGCGCCTGTTTTTTCTACACCCACGCCGAGAGACTGTCCATACACATGGACTTCGCGGATCAATGCCGCGCCGTTTAAGTCTTGCATTCCAGTTTCGGGTGAATCATTTGAAGGCAGCGAGAGGCGGATGAATCCCGCCAGCCCATCTTCCGGCGTGACGAATGAGATGAAATGTTCCTCCGCTTTGCCCGCCTGATAAACCTGGTCATCCAAATGCAGGGACGATAACTCGATTACCTTGCCCTTCACTTCTCGGCAGCGAATACACTGACAGGTTGTGCCGCGCTTCTTCATCGTTTCATGCACATCCTGCCGCAGACTCGTGCGGCGATTCCCTTCAACGACATTGTTCCCAGGAATATCGCGGATGACGCGATTGACGCGGCAGTATTTTGGGATGGACGGTTTGATGTCCGCGATCAAATCCACGAGTTCTTCGGTGGTGTAAGGTTGGAATTCGCCGCGCTGCCAATATTCGTACAACTCGGCATTTGCCAGCAATTGATTCGGATAGATTTTGATCTCGTCCGGGCAGAAGTCGTTCCATAGGCGGGCAAAGTCTTCGCGGTCACTTTGCGGAGTGGCTCCTAAAAGGTTCGGCATCCAATGTAGAACGATCTTGAACCCGGCGGCGCGGAGCAGGGCAGTGGCTTGACGGGTGCTTTCCACATCATGCCCGCGTTTGTTGATCTCCAAAATATGGTCGTTGAAACTTTGCGCGCCCATCTGCACTTTGGTCACGCCGAGGTGACGTAGCCATTTGATCTCATCGGGATTAATTTCATCCGGTCGCGTTTCGATGACCAGCCCTACATTACGGTGCGGCGCGGCTTCGTTAAGCGAGTGTATTGCGGAAAGATTTACCACAGAGGGCACAGAGTTCACAGAGTTTTCTTTTGGTTCTTCTTCGTGTACTTTGTGTCCTTCGTGTTTAAATTCGTTCATCGCGTCGAAGCAGCGTGCCACGAACCACTCCTGATAATCACGACGATAGGATGACCACGTGCCGCCCAGAATCAGCAGTTCGATCTTGTCGGTGGGATGCCCCAAATTCTTTAGGGCGCGGATGCGCGACTCGACTTGTGTGAACGGGTCGAATTGATGCTCGAGCGCGCGCATCGCGCCGGGTTCATCGGGTAAATAGCTCTTGGGCATGCGCACGTCGGTGGGGCAGAAGATGCACTTGCCCGGGCAGGGATACGGTTTGGTCAGTACTGTCACTGTGGTGACGCCGGAAAGAGTCCGCATTGGCTTCATGCGGATGCGTTCCAACAGGGCGGTGTCCGTTTCCATTGTGCCTGCTGCAATCATCTGCTCGTAGGCAGCGACCAAGGCGGCTTTGTTCAAATACCCGCCGCCTTCGAGCGGGTGACGACGGATGACCGTCATCACATCTTCACCCTCGCGGATTTTATTAAGCAGAAAATGCGCCAACTCCAGTTTCTTCGGAGTGAGCGCGTTGATCTTCTTCCAATGTTGTCGTTTCTCGGTAAATTCCATGAATTGCCTTACTGCTCAAGCCGCCGTCCCCGGCGGCGGGTGATTATTATTAAAGTTGAATATGTTGAATTTCTACATCTATAATCATTTGACCCCTTCGGGGTCATTCTTCAATTGCGCAAAACTAAGGCTGGCAAGGATATCTTCCCTGGTCAGATAAGGGAAATCTTTGATGATCTCCTGTTCCGTCATGCCAGAAGCGAGATATTCCAATACGTCATAAACAGTGATTCTCATTCCACGGATGCACGGTTTGCCACCACGCTTTCCGGGTTCGATGGTGATAATCTTCTTGAATTCCATATCTCACACTCCTTTCCACGATAAATATTCACCCTGCTATTATACGCCAGCCCCTTTACTTTATCTCCAAATGGAACGCTTGCTTCACTTCCTCATAATCCTTTTTCTTGAACATATCCGTATGCAAGCCGCATTCCACTTTTCCGCGCCCAGCCCAGCGGCCGGCACGTTCGTCCTCGTCTGCGCCGATGGCGATGGTGCAGGGGGCACAACCCACACTACGGTAGCCTTTGCTCAATAAAGGATGCGACGGCAGGTTGTTTTCTTTGGCATACTGGCTTATATCTGCTTTCGTCCAGTTCAATAACGGGTTGACCTTCAACAAGCCATCTTCCTGCAATTCCAATATTTTGGCTTGGGCGCGCACAGCCGTCTGGTCGCGGCGGATGCCGCTGATCCACGCTTTCAGGTCCTTCAACGCTTTTTGCATCGGCTGCACCTTGTGAAGATAACAGCACAAATTTGGGTCTTCGAACGGCAGCGCGCGGATGTTGTGAAGCACGAACGTATTCCAGCGCGGGTCGCGATAGAGATCGATCACGTTAAGCTTCCATTCCGAAGCGAGCCACTCGCGGAACATCAACGTCTCCCATAAGTGATAGCCGGTGTCGATAAAGAAGACAGGCACGCTCCGTTTGATGTTGGCTACCATGTGCAGCAGCGGCATGGACTGAGTCTGAAAGGACGAACTCAACGCAATTTCGGGCAAGAACTCATCCACTGCCCATTGAATGATCTCTTGCGGGGTCTTCGACTCGAACTCTTTCGAGAGTGTATCGATTTGTTGTGTTGAAAGCATGAAGAAATTATAACGTTATGCATGCCCTATGGGTATAATCTTGTTATGAATTCAGCCATTACAAAACAGTTAATTGAGTTGAATCGAAAATTCTACGACCAGTTCGGGGAGTCTTTTTCTGCCACACGTCAACGCTTGCAGCCCGGTGTGAAAAAGATCCTCGATTCCATTAAACCGGATGACTCCGTCCTGGATTTGGGATGCGGCAACGGATTTTTTCTGCGCGAACTGCATGACCGTGGTCACCAAGCCGCGCTTCTCGGCGTGGACTTTAGCTTGCCTCTGCTGCGAGAAGCCGAATCCACGCCGGGGGTTGAGTTTCGTGCAGTGGACTTGACCCAGTTATCAGTTGTCAGTAATCAGTTATTAGTGACAGGTGGGTGGGATGTGATTACGATGTTTGCGACCTTGCATCATATTCCATCGGAAGAAATCCGTTTGGATATTTTACGAACTGTAAAGAAGTTATTAAAACCCAATGGGATTTTCTATCTTTCCAATTGGCAATTCTTGAATAGTGAAAAACTCAAAGCCAGAGTCCAGCCGTGGAGCCGGGTAGGGCTTTCAGATACGGATGTGGACGAAGGCGATTATCTGCTCGATTGGCGCAGCGGCGGCGAGGGGCTGCGGTACGCGCATCAATTCTCGGCGGAGGAACT
>JACPVC010000250.1 GCA_016191955.1 Chloroflexota bacterium | reverse complement strand
TTCAGGTTCATCGAAGTATAAAGGGCGGGTTTGAGAACGTTTTTTGCCCGGCGGATCGCATTGATTTGCTTCCACACATTTGATATACATCGCATTGGTGACCTCAGTCTGGTCGATCCAGTAGGCATCCAAATAAATGCGGTGAGCCACTTGACTCCATTCGAGACTGCCCATCGTAAATTCCCCGGCAGGGATGTAAACCAGCACCATGTCATCCTTCAAGGACCGAGATGTTGAGCCAATTCCCAACACAGTGGTCGCCGTTGGGCTGGGAGCGGGGGTCTCGGTTGTAGTTGGAGTGAATGGAATGATCGTTTTCGTAGGAGGTTTGGATGTTTCGGTAAAAACGTGTGATGTGGGTGTAGATGTCGCTTCCGGCGGTTTGTTGAAAAGGGAATTCAAGCCCAACCCGCCAAAGATGAATATCAATACGATGATTCCCACCAATCCAAATAAACGATAATTCGGTCCCGGTTGATTTTTCTGAACAGGCACGTTCTTAAAGGGATTGAGAGCAGAAGGGTTAAGGATTCTCGTATAGGGCTTTTTCTGCGTAAATTTCCGCTCTATCTGAGGCGCGGAAGGAACAGGTTGTCCTTGAGATTCGCTTTTTGTTTCTTTTTTAATTTCAGGCTTTGAGGGTTTTGTCTGAGGCGATCTTTGTTTGGAATCATCCATCGCCACTGGCGCTATTTCTTCACCCAAACCTTGCGCCCTCAAGCTTAATCCCATCAATAAGCGTTTGCGTCCATCCGTTTTGTAATAATCCACCCATTGATAACGGCTCAAGCGTTTGGGAACGTCACATTCTTCGAACTTGACGGGGATAATGAAAATCGTCCCTTCGGGCTTTTCCAGCGCTTTATCTAATGCAAAAACGATTTCCTTTTGAACATACCCTTCTTTGTTGACGGAGTTCTTCGAGAGGCAAACGAGAATTACATCCGAAGAGAACAAGGCTTTAGGAATCTCAATTTGCCAATCCTGCCCGGGGAGCAGATTCTCCCGATCCAGCCACGGTTGGATGTTGTGCTGCTTCAGGTATGCATACATCTTGCGTACAGCAGGTTTATCTTGCGAAGCGTGGCAGAGAAAAACGCGGAGAGGGCGCATGGAAAGGATAAGGGATGAAAGAGGAAGGATGAAGGGCGAAACTCCACCCAATGGCTTAGATTATAAGAGGGAAAAGGAAATCGGGCAAAGAAAATCTCCCACCAGTACCCTGAGGGGAGATTTTCAGCCGTCATCATTCAGCCTTCATCCTTCATTTACCCAAACCACTCCCTCAACCTCTGCGATTCGAAGGAACGCTTCTCGTCCATATTTGCCTTAGTCGCGTCGGTGAGTCTTGCAAGGGGATCAGGCTCTGCATAAAAATTTCCTTCGATCATCATCGCTTTTCCACCGCCAACCTCAAGGAAACAATAGCCTTCACCTGTAAACGTCGCGCTGGGTTCCTCGCCCATAAACTTTGAAGCGATTCGTTCCGCGACCGTTTCACCCATTTGCTCTGCGAATAATCCCGCTTTTGGTAGAGGCTTTCCATTCGCCAGCATGATCTGAGTCACATCACCGATGGCATACACATCCGCAAACGATGTCGCCAACGTGCGCTTGTCCATATCCACCCAACCCGATTGCCCCACCAATCCGCTTTCACGCACTACCGTAGGCGGACGATGCGGCGCGATTCCCAGCAGCAGATCAAACGGCATTTTTTCTTCTCCAAAAACCACTGCCCCTTTTTCAATCATGGTCGCTTTGTGGTTCGCGGAAAATCCAATGCCATCATCAGCGAGACGGCGCTCAACCGCATCGCTCATCGCCTTCCCAACCGCGGGCAACGACATCGGCTGTGGCGTAAACACATCAATGCTTGCTTTCAAGCTGCGAGCCTTCAACTTCTCGTTCACAAGAAACGCCAATTCATACGGCGCGGGCGGACATTTATACGGCGCGCCGAAAATTCCGATCACAACTCGTCCGCCCTGAAAATCGCCAAACGCCTTCGCCGCGCGAGGCACATCATTCGGGTCATACACATTGAAGGCATGTTCAGCAAACCCCGGCACAGCAGACGTGTTCAACTCTGCGCCCAAAGCGACGACCAACGCATCGGCTTGGACTTTTTCTCCATCAATTGTCGCGGACTTTTCATCAGGCTGAATCGCCTCAATCGTCGCCCGCCTCACATCGACCCCGATCCTGTTGAGGCTTTCGAGAGGCTTTTGCCCCGCCTCAAGCGGACTCTCCCCCACCAGCGCCCAACTCTTGCGAAACCCAACCATAAAATGATCGCGCCGGTCAACCATAATGACCTCAACTTCATCTGCAAGTCTTTGTTTAAGACGATGTGCCGTCGCAATACCGCCAAACCCACCGCCGAGGATCAGTACACGTTTCATAATCAATCTCCTTCTTTCTGACTTTAGAGCGACCAATTGATAGCGATATAATTTTTCATATTGCTATCTTACTACACCTGCACAAGAAATTAATCAGGGTTTTGACAAGCCGACAAAAAATCTCCCACCAAATTGGCGGGAGATTTTCTTTCATCTTTCTTCTTTCACCATCAATGGGTGGTCCCCATACGGCGAAGAGCACGCCGCCTACTCGACCACCAGAGCTTGCCATTAATACAACGGCAGGCTCGTATCTACTTCCTCTGCCCAAGCGTTGATGCCGCCTTTGAGGTTCTTCATCTTCTTGAAGCCTGCGGAGGAAAGAATTTCAATGGCGCGCGCAGAGCGGGACCCGCGTTTGCAGAAGACGACCATCTCTTCGGCAGAGTCCAATTCAGACATGCGCTGGGCAACTTCACCGAGCGGGATGTTCTTTGCGCCTTTGATGGCAGAAATCTCCAACTCGTGAGGCTCACGCACATCGAGCAGGAGCAGGTTCGGGTCCCGTTCGAGGCGTTCGTTTAATTCCTGAGCCGTGATGTCCCAGTTCGCGCCCGCAGACGTATCATCCGCGTGGTGACCGGGGACGCCGCAGAATTCTTCGTAGACGATCAATTCTTTGATGTCGGCATTCGGTCCGCAGACACGGCATTTGGGATTCTTCTTCAACTGCACGAAGTCAAAGGACATGTCGAGCGCGTTATAAAGCAGCAGCTTGCCGATCAACGGCGTGCCGATACCGAGCAAAACCTTCAACGCTTCGGTGGCTTGCAGCGTGCCGACGGTGCCAGGCAGAATGCCCAACACGCCACCCTCCGCACACGAAGGGACAAGCCCCGGCGGAGGCGGTTCGGGGAAGAGACAGCGATAGCACGGACCTTCCTTGGCGTGGAAGACGCTCACCTGCCCATCGAAGCGGAAGATGGAACCGTAAATGTTTGGCTTGCCCAACATCACGCAGACATCGTTGGTGAGATAGCGGGTCGGGAAGTTGTCGGTGCCGTCGATGATGACATCATAATCCTTCGCGATGCGCATGGCATTCTCGGAGGTGTACGGCTCGTTGTAAATGTCCACTTGAATGTCGGGATTCAAATCCAATAGACGGTCACGCGCGCTTTCCACTTTGAGCTTGCCAACCGTGGACGTGCCGTGAATGACCTGTCGCTGCAAATTGGATGAATCGACAATGTCATAATCAACCAACCCAATGCGACCAATACCCGCCGCGGCAAGATACAACGCAACGGGAGAGCCAAGCCCGCCCGTGCCGATGATAAGCGCGGAGGAGTTCTTGAGCTTGATCTGTCCCTGCATGCCCACTTCGGGCATTAACAGGTGACGTGAGTAACGCAATATTTGTTCGTGTGAAAGTTCTTCGATCATTTTAAACCTTTCAACCACAAAGGACACGAAGCACACAAAGGAAGAGCTTAAAACCTTCGTGACCTTTGTGTCCTTCGTGGTTAAGAATTTTTTCCACCCGCAATCGACGGGATCAACATCACTTTATCGCCGTCCTTGATGGGCGTTTCGACACCCTGCAAGTCCTTGATATTGTGCTCGCCCACGAACAGGTTCACGAACGGACGCAGTTCACCGCCCTCGTTGAACAAATGCGGCTTGATAGCGGGGAACTGCACCGTCAGGTCGGCTAGAGCCTCGGAGATTTTTGCGCCGCTCACGGTCACTTCGCTTTTGCCTCCGGTATAGGTACGCAAAGGGGTTGGGATTCTCAATGTGGTCATAGATTCTGGTTCTCTCGTTTCATAATTTTTTGTACTGCCTGTAGGTCACGCTTTCAGCGTGACGTCGAGGCTGCGGGTGCGTCGCACCAACTTCGACAAGACGAGTCTTCAGAGTAGATTGGTCCTAATTATGGGACTCATCCACCCGTCTGGTGCGACGCACTCCGGGTAACGCTATATAAACAATTGTACATCGGCATCGGCGGCATATTCAAGGAAAGTTGCAGCGCCGCCAATCTCAGCCTGTGGAATAAAGTCTTCACGCTTGAAGCCGAAAACATCCATCGTCATCTGGCAGCCGACCAGATGCACGCCCAGGTCAACACACACGTCACGCAATTCTTCGACAGAAGCCACGCCTTTGTTCTTGAACGTCTGCTTCATCAACGTGGTTGCCAGACCTTCAAAACCGGGCACATTTGCCATCAACAGGTTCGGCATGGGCCAGGAAATATTCTGGAAATTTTCAGGACCGAACGGCATCTTCATCGGCATGGCAGGGTTGCCAAGCGGTGAGACAGCCGCAGTCAACTCGGGCTTGAGCAGGGTCAGCCCATAGAAGGTGAAAAAGATTCCCACCTCCCAGCCCATCGCGCCAGCCGCGCTGCCAAGGATAAATGGCGGGTACGCCCAGTCCAGCGTCCCTTTGCTGGCGATCAAAGCCAGTCTCTTCGGTGCATTCGGGTTCGATTTAGTCATGGTTTCTCCTTCGGAGAAGTAGACAGGTACACAGGTACAAACGTACACAAGTAGTCAAGTACACACGAACTCGCTCAATTACCTGTTTACTTGTTTACCTGTTCCCTTGTCTACTTCTTCCTTATGCCTTCTTCAAAAAGAAAACAAACTTCCCGCCGTCCTCGGTGGAAAGCAGCAATTCATTTCCGGTCTGGCGACTCCACGCGGCAATGTCGGGCGGGGAACCGGCATCGGTGGAGATCATCTTCAAAATCTGCCCAGCCTCCAACTCCTTGATCGCCTTGGTGGTCTTCACAATCGGCATCGGGCAAAGCAACCCCGTGCAATCCAAAACCTGGTCTTCCTTGATAACGTCCATTTTAAATTTTCTCCTTTATGTAATTCTTAAGGGCAACCCGCCCATCAAAAGCAAAGTATCTCGACCAACCCCGATGGGTCGCCGCTATGCAATTTCGATTTCTTCTTCTTCATACTTCGTGCGGTCCTCGATCAATTTCCACGAGCGATGACTGACTGTTTTGCCTTGATCCACGCGCGAGATGATATACGAAAAAAACGGCTGCGCCCACTCACGGTCATACTCAGAAGGGACATTCGGGCAGTCGGGATGCGAGTGGAACACACCGATCAAGTCCACACCCAATTCCATCGCCTTCATCTCCGCCTTCAAGTAATCTTCCGGTGTGATCAAAAACCGGTTATGCCGCGCCTCATCCTCACGCGCATTCGGCAGGGACAAGATTTCGCATACTTCCCCATCCACACCGAGCAAAAATCCCGCGCCCTCTTCCGGGTATGCCGCTTCGATATGCTTGCTAATTCCAACTAGAATTTCATTTGTAATCTTCAAACCCATTCATCACCTTTTCTGACAATGGACGATAGACCATTGTCCATATCGTCCATCATCCATCGTCTACGATCTCTCCCACAGAGATCTGTCGCTCAAATATTTATAGCCTGCATCGGGGAAGATCGTCACGATCACGCCCTCATCCAAGTCCTTTGCGACTTGAAGCGCAGCCAATGCCGCCGCTGCAGATGAGATTCCCACGAACAGGCCCTCTTCACGCGCAAGCCGTATCACCATCTCGTGCGCCGCCTCTGTCTTGACCTCAAGCGGAGTGCCCGCGAGTGACTCATCATAGATCCCAGGCTTGATCGCACTAGGCATGTGCTTGAGTCCTTCCAAACCGTGGAAGGGCGCATCGGGCTGAAAAGCGATGGTCTGGATATCCGGTATCTGTTCGAGCAAATAGCGGCTTGTGCCCGTGAACGTGCCCGAAGTGCCAAGC
>JACPVC010000249.1 GCA_016191955.1 Chloroflexota bacterium | reverse complement strand
GGGAGCACTCAAAGTCTGTTAGTAGTTTGGCTCAAGCCGCCGTCCTTTGCGAAGCATCCTGTGGACGGCGGCGTTCTGCGAGTAAATCCTTCGCCGAGGACGGCGAAGGGAGCAGGTCATCTACAAACTTTTAGCGCACCCTCACCCACCTCCCAATTGGACGAAAATCTTTGAGTAGTGATATGATTTATCCGGTTTCGCCTCGGGAGGAACCCTGTAACACTGGAGAATGTTATGAAAATCGATCTTGGAAAGATACTTACCCGATCCTGGCAAATCATCTGGAATTACAAAGTACTGTGGATATTCGGCATTTTGGCGGGTTTCGCCAATAGCAATGGGGGGTCGAACAACAATTCCAGATCGTCCAATGGAGATGATTCCCCCTTCACAGGCAATACAGACCAGTTCATCGAACAGGCACGCGAATTCTTCCAGCAATACATGCTCATCATCATTGCGGTTTGCGCGGTTCTGCTCATCCTTTCTTTCGTCTTCTTTGCCCTTGGCATGATGGGACGCATCGGAATCCTTAAAGGCGTATACAAAGTGGAAAACGGCGCAACGTCTTTGATTTTCGCCGAACTTTGGTCTGAAAGCATGCCGTATTTCTGGCGCTTCTTCGGGCTAAACTTCCTCATTGGGCTTGCCTTCCTCATCATCCTGTTACCTGCCATTATTATTGGTGTTGCTACGGCAGGCGTTGGGTTTGCCTGCCTGCTTCCGCTCGTCTGTCTGCTCGTTCCGGTTGGTTGGGCGGTAAGCATCATTCTTGAACAAGCACAGGCAGCCATCGTTGCCGAAGATCTCACCATGTTCGACGGCTTCAAACGCGGCTGGGAGATCGCCAAGTCTGACATTGTTGGTATGATCGTGCTCTCGCTCGTGCTTGGCATCGGAGGCGGCATTATCGGCGTCATCATCGCCCTGCCCATCATCGGCGCGATGGTCCCGCTCATCTTTAGCATGGGCATGGGCAACTTCCGAATGGGCGACGCCCTGCCCCCCACTGCATGGATTTCCCTCGTCTGCGGCGGTCTTTACCTCCCAATCCTGCTTGGGTTGAACGGCATCCTTACCGCCTACATGAAAACAGCCTGGGCGCTCTCCTACTTGCAACTGACCAAACCTACAGAAAGCACCCCCATCCTCGCGCAGGCTGATGCGTAAACTTTTCTTCCCCGTTCTTTTGATAAGTATAGTTTTGAGTGTATCTGTCCCTGCCTACGCGCAGGGACAGATCACTGCATCTGTCACCATGTACAACGTGGACACATCCACCTTCCCAGCCATAACGGGGTTTGTGGATGTGACCGACTCTACCGGCATCTTCGCCTCGGGACTCAAGCCGGAAGCTGTTACTGTACTAGAGAACGGGCAGCCCATCCCAGCCGACGCCTTCACCGAGTTGGCAATTCCCCTTCAGTTGGCAGTCGCCTTCAATCAGGGTGAAGCCCTGGATGCGCGCAATGCAAATGGCATCTCACGCTTTCAACGCGTCGCTCAGGTGATCGAGCAGTGGGCACAGGCACGCCCCGCCGACCTGCCCGATGACCTGAGCCTCGTCAGCCAGGCGGGACCCGTCATCAACCATGCCTCCCCCGCTGATTTCATCGTCGGCTTGCAGGGCTTCGAACCAGACTTGCGCACCGCGACCCCCAATGTTCAATCTCTCGTCTCTGCGTTGGATGTGGTCAGCGCACAGACGCCGCGCATCGGCGTGAAGCGCGCCATCCTCTTCATCACGCCACAGATGGAAGACCTGAATCTCGCCGCGTCCATCGAGCCGCTCATCCAACGCGCCGTCGAAAATAAGATCCGCATCTTCGTCTGGTACGTGGATGCGAACACGACCTTCACGACTACCAGCGCCGCAGTCTTCAACAACCTCGCCATTCAGACCGGCGGCAGCATGTTCCAATTCTCCGGCGAGGAGCGCTTCCCAGATCCCGAAGTCTACTTCTCTCCGCTGCGTAGAATTTACAACCTCTCGTACACATCTCATCTGAATATTTCCGGCGATCATAATGTTGCCGTGCAAGTAAACCTGCCTTCCGCAGGGACAGTCACCGCGCCTGCGCTGCCTTTCAGTTTAGACATCCAGCCGCCGAACCCGTTCCCGGTTGCGCCGTCTTTGCAGATCACGCGTCAGGCTCCCGAAGACGACCCGTTCAACACGGAAGTCCTTTTGCCCGAAACGGAAGAGATCGAGATCATCGTCGAATTTCCAGATGGCTACGAACGTCCGCTCACACGCACAACCCTGTATGTGGACGGCGCCATCGTGGACGAAAATACAACTGAGCCTTTCACCAAGTTCATCTGGGACCTGAAGCCCTACACCGTCAGCGGCGAACATCAGGTGACAATTGAAGCCGTGGACTCGCTTGGGTTGAGCAAGAACAGCATGCCCCTGCCTGTCATCGTCACCGTCATCAAACCGCCCAGCGGACCGGCTGCCTTCCTTGCCAAGTACCGCACCCAACTCACGTTCGGCGCAATCGTGCTTGCCGGGCTTGTGCTCTTTGCCATCTTGCTCAGCGGACGGTTCCGCGTTCTTTCCCTGCGCGCCATGCAAGAGGAGCGCCGCGCGCATAACGACCCGCTGACGCAGCCGTTGGCAGCAATGGCTGAGCCGACTCCGGTTGTGGCAAAAGAAAAAACCAAAAAGCCGCGCACCAAGTCCACGAAGGCAAAGACAGCTAAAACGTCGGAGAATGAAGCGGCGGCTTCGCTGGTTCGTCTCCAAACCGATGGACAAGTTGCCGCAGTCCCGCCCATCCAATTGAACGGCAAAGAGATCGTCTTCGGCACCGACCCGGTTCAATGCACGCAGATTTTGGATGACCCGTCGATTTCGTCTGTGCATGCGCGCATCCGTTCCACAGACGATGGCGGTTATTTGTTGTTGGATGTTCAATCTGTGGCCGGGACGTGGGTGAACTATGAGCCTATCCCCCGTGAGGGCTATCGGTTGTTGCATGGGGATATGGTAAACTTTGGTCAACTAAAATACCGCTTTCTGTTGCGGACTCCCCCAGCCCCAAGAATTCCAAGAATCACCCCTGTGACTCCTGAAGAATGATCCGTACCACACTTGCACACTTGCACATAGCCGCTCTCAGCCATGCGGGTATCTCAGGCAAGAACAATGAGGACCGGTATGCTGTATCGTCGTTCCAACTTGGCAAGGATGACCCACGTCCATCCACCTTTGCCGTAGTTGCGGATGGTATTGGCGGGCATCGCGCCGGTGAAGTGGCGGCAGAACTTGCCGTCAACTACATCAGCATGCATGTGGCGGAGAGCAACGCGCGCAAGCCGATCAAAATTTTGGAGAATGCCATTCACGATGCCAGCCAGGCAATTGCATCTCATTCGGCGGGCAAAGCAGAAGAACACGGCATGGGCGCGACTTGTGCCTGTGTGTGGGTTATCGAAAATAAACTTTATACCGCGTATGTGGGCGACTCGCGTATTTATCTCTTGCGCGGCAAGTACATCCAACAGTTAACCATCGATCATACCTGGGTGCAGGAAGCCTATGAAAAAGGCATCATCACTGCCGACCAGATGCGCGACCACCCCAACGTGCATGTCATCCGTCGTCACCTTGGTGGCGTGCGCCTGCCCGAAGTGGACTTCCGCCTGCGCATCGATAACGAAGAGACGGATGAAGAGTCGCTGAACAATCAGGGTTTTCATCTTCATCCCGGCGATACCGTTCTGATTTGCACCGACGGTCTCACCGACCTGGTTTGGGATGACGAAATCCGCGAGATCATTCGCGGCAAACGCGACCTGAAAACTGCCGCTGAAACCCTCGTCAACCTCGCCAATGAACGCGGCGGACACGACAATATCTCCGTTGTTCTGCTGGCAATGCCACGGGTGGAAGAAACTCTGCCCCGAAAAGGTATCCTCGGCTGGTTGACGGGCGAATAGAAAAGGACGGATTGATCGTCCTTTTTTGTTTAGCACATTCCCGACGATAGACAATGGATCGTGGACCATAGACGATGGTCCACGATCCATTGTTAAGCTCAGCACTTCTTCTCTCGGTCCAGCCACAACTCTCTGTATTTGCGATTCCAATCGATCAAAAAGCGGACAGCGATCACCGCGCCTGCACCCACTGCCACCCAAAAAGCGACATCACGAATATTGAACAACCACAACACAGGCGCAAAGAGAATCCCTGCAACGACGCTTGCCCGTGCAGAATGACGGATTACCAATACAAGTAGAATCAACAATATCAAACAAATCAGGAATGCAAGCGAATTAACTGCAAGGATACTCCCGCCCGCGGTGGCGAGTCCCATCCCGCCGCGGAATTGTGCAAAGAGGGGCCAGCAGTGACCGATGACAGCAGCAGCCGCAGTCCACGCGACAACCCAAACTTCGCCTGAAAATCTAATTGCAAGATAGGTGGGAAGAAATCCTTTTGCGATATCGAGAATGAGCACCAATACACCCCAACCGAACCCCGCCTGGCGGATGGTATTCGTAGTGGTAGCGTGACCGGAGCCAGAATCACGCACATCCACTTTTTTGACGTAACGCGTGATCCAAATGGAAAATGGAAGAGAACCGAGGATATAACCGAGAAGAGGGAAAAGGATGCCCATGCCTTATATAACCCCGTTGGGTAAGAGTGCGTCGCACCAAACGGGTGGATGAATCTCATTAAGTAGTTGAATCTACGGGTAGTTTCTTTCTTATCGAGTCTGGTGCGACGCAGCCACTGCACTAAAAAGCGACTAATTTCAGTGGCCAGCACAGCCGTTGGATTTATAAGTATTCCAAGCTGTCACCCTGTGAAGTTTTCACAATGATTTAACGCACACCTGCCCTGGCGGGCGGTGCCAGGGAAGACGCAATGTCGCAAAGAAAAAGCTGACTCTCCCGTTTTTGATGGGATTGAAGATCAAAGTCATAAGTTCTTTGCCGCGAATTTCACGAATTTTCGCGGATTGGAAAGAGAATTCGCGCCAATTGGCGACATCGTGCCCGTAGGGTAAATTCGCGTTTTTGAGGTCTCCCGTTAATTCGGTAGAGCCAAAAAAACTTTAAATCTTGGCGCCTTTGCGACTTTGCGTTAAAAACGCCTGTTCCAATTATTTGAGAGCGCGACGCACCCACTGCGCTAATACGCATGTGCCAACACGCGTGCGCGTGAAGCAAGCCTGCGGGCGAGACCGTCGAAGATGAATTTGTGGAAGGGCCACATGGCATACCAGTATAAAAAGCCGGAAACACCGTGCGGCTCAAAATAGGCAGTGACCGTGAAGAGCGTTTTGTTTTTCTCTTTCGGCACATGCCTAGACTCAAATTGCAGCCAGGCTTTGCCGGGAACGAGCATCTCGGCACGCAGGCGCATGAGGTGATTCTTTTCCACGGCTTCCACACGCCAAAAGTCCAGGGCTTCGCCGGTGTGAATTTCATCGGGGTGACGACGCCCGCGGCGCAAGCCGACGCCGCCGATGGCTTTATCCATCCAACCGCGGATCGCCCATGCCCAATCCATATACATCCAGCCGCGCGCGCCGCCAATGCCCGCATACGAACGAAAGACCGTTTCAGGAGAAAGGTCGAGCACGACCTGGCGGCGTTCGATGAATAGTCCTTCTTCAACGGTGAACACATACGGCTTGACATCGCCAGCCGCCGTGACGAGCGCATCTGACCAGCTTGTCTCCACGTTGTCGCGCTGGATACGTCCCAGTGCAAGGTGGACAGCAGTTTGAAAGTCTATAGGATGGATATGCGGGAATAACTTTTTCGCCGTTTCATCGCGGACGATGAGATTGGAACGCAAACCTTCAATGAGTGGCGCGACCACCCTCCAATGGATCGGTGTGACCATATGCACCCAGTATGCAGATAAGCGAGGGGCGTAAAACGGAGTGCGGATCAGCCAGCGGCGGAGATTCCGTTCTTTGGCATAACCCAGTGACATGTCGGCGTAGGTGAGGCGCGTCGGTCCGCCCACTTCGAGGACTCTGCCGACCGCATCCGACGTCTTGAGTGAATCCACAAGATAGGAAAGCACATCCCGAATGGCGATGGGTTGGGCTTGAGAAAAGAACCAGGCGGGGCAGGTCAGGATGGGTTGACGCTCGGTGATGTAGCGCACCATTTCGAAGAGCGCCGAACCGGAGCCAACGATCATGCCGGCGCGAATTTCAGTGACAGGCGTTCTGCCATGACGAAGCTCAAAGCCGGTCTCGTGGCGTGAGCGCAAATACGGCGAGAGATTTGCAGTTGGGTCCACAAGTTCACCGAAATAGATGATCTGCTCGATGCCTTCATCTTCGGCGGCTTGCGAAAAATTTTGCGCGGCTTGTAGGTCACGCTCGGCGCTGTCCCTGCCGCCCTGTTTGCCATGCATGAGATAGTAAGCAACCGAAACACCCTTCATCGCGGATGCAAGTTCAGCCGGGTTGAGCGCATCGCCAGCAGTGACCTCAACTTTTTTCAACCAGGCACGTCCCTGCAAACGCGACGGGTCACGCACGAGACAGCGCACACGATAACCTGCCTCCAATAACCTCGGCACGAGTCTTCCACCGACATAACCAGTTGCCCCAGTGACGAGGATGAGTTTCGATTGGGTCATGATGATGGATTATAACTTTTTGATCTATTTGGAATGTCATAAATTTAGGAAGGGGTTGTCAGGTTTTGTTTTGTTGTACAATCCTGCCCATGCCCTTGCTGTGGATTTCGTTATCCTTCCTTGCGGGAATCGTCCTCGCCGCCTCTGTATCCCTTCCCGCCTGGGCATGGGCGCTCATCGCGCTCGTCTTCCTTCTTCTTTCCGTCTTCCTTCGCAGTCGTCTTTCAAACAATCCCTCAGCTCCCACTCACCACTTTCCACTCACCACTTTCCACTCCCTGTTCCCCATCTTCCTCTTCCTCGGCTCTGCCTACTATCAAGCCCGCCAGCCCAACATAGACGCCTTCCACATCGCCTTTTATAACGACCGCAGTTACGATTTACTCATCACCGGTTCACTCGTCGAACCGCCCGATTACCGCGACAAATACACCAACCTGACCCTCAATGTCGAAGCCGTGGATACTGGCGATGGCGACCTGCCTGTCTCCGGTCATATTCTGGTGCGCGTGGACCCGAACGAGGAATACCAATACGGTGAGCGCATCCGTCTGCGTGGCAAGTTGAAGACCCCGCCCGAGAACGAGGATTTTTCCTACCGCGACTATCTTGCGCGGCAAGGCATCCATGCCTACATGACCAGCGCCGAAGTAACCCGGCTGCCGGGGGATAACGGCAACCCCATCTACAAACTTATCTACAGTTTCAAAGCGCGTCTCATCGAGAATACCTATCATCTCTTTCAAGACCCCGAAGCCTCGCTCCTCGCTGGCATCCTCTTCGGCGTGGATACGGGTTTGCCCAAACGATTGCAAGACGCGTTCAAGAACACCGGCACAGCGCACATCATCGCCATCTCTGGCTTCAACATCGCCATCATTGCCGGTCTGTTCTTCTCCTTCTTCAAATGGATTCTGAAAAACGAAAGACTCGGCGCAGTCTTTGCCGTCCTCTTCGTTTTTCTTTATGCGTTTCTCGTCGGCGGTGACCCGGCGGTGATGCGCGCCGCCATCATGGGCAGTCTCGCATTATTTGCGCGGCAGGTCGGCAGGCGTAACGCGGGTATCAACACATTGGCGGTTGTCGCGCTCCTCATGGCGCTCATCAACCCGCTTACCTTGTGGGATGTCGGCTTTCAACTTTCCTTCTTCGCTACATTGGGACTCATCCTTTATGCCGAACCGTTCTCAAACATCACTGCCCGTTTCATCGAAAGCATCGCCAAACAAGAGAACAGCGCCATCGTCAACATCATCAACGATAACGTCATCCTAACCCTCGCGGCGCAAGTGATGACCATTCCGTTGATGGCATATTATTTTCAACGCATCTCCATTATCTCGTTCATCGCCAACCCATTTATCTTGCCCGTCCAACCCGCCGTCATGATTCTCGGCGGCATTGCCGTTTTCGTCAGCCTGCCCATCTTTCCGCTCGGTCAACTGCTCGCGTGGGTCGCCTGGCCCTTCGCCGGTTACACCATTCGCGTGGTGGAATTTTTCGACAACGTTCCCAACGGCGTGATCGTTTTGGGAGACGTCCCACTTTGGATCATTTATATGACATACGCCTCGCTTCTTCTCGTGACCTTCAACTGGTCTGCCATCCAAACCTGGTTCAAGTCTGCCGGCGCATCGCTTCGAGCCGCCACCCTGACCTTAGCCTTCGCCGTTACCTTCATCTGCATGATGACCTTCTGGAGCGCATCGGCAAAATCGGGCGATGGACAGTTCCACATCATCTTCCTCGAAGCCGGTTCCGCGGATGCTGTCCTCATCCAAACTCCACAGGGACGCAACATCCTCGTCAACGGCGGAGCGAGCGCCTCAGAGCTTTCAGATGAACTTGGGCGCAGGTTACCTTTCTTCACCCGTAAATTAGACTGGCTCATCATCGCATCCACAGAGGACGATCAACTCGCATCGCTTCCGCGCATTGTGGAACGCTACGAACCAGAAAATGTTCTATGGAGCGGTAATGTGCAAGCCTCTTTCTCGTCGCGTTTGCTGGATGAATACTTCGCGCAAAACGAAATCCTTGTCAGCCTCGCAGAGGCGGGACAAAGGCTCGATCTGGGTGATGGCGCATTTATCGAGGTGCAAGCTGAAGGTCCGCGTGGAAGCGTGTTACTCATCAAGTATGGCAGCTTCCGCGCCCTGCTGCCCATCGGCGTCAGCGAAGGGACGTTCGAGTCTCTCGAATTTGGCAACACCATCGGCAAAGTGGATGTGTTGTTGTTGGCTGAATCTGGGTACGCGCCCAGTAACCCGCCGGATATTTTCGAGAATTTGAATCCACAACTGGTGGTGTTGGATGTTGCGGCAGGTGATTTGGACGGCTTGCCTTCTCAAGATGTACTCGACGCACTCGAAGGCTATTCCTTAGTTCGCACCGACCGCAACGGTTGGATCGACATAAGCACCGATGGCGTGGAGATGCGTGTGAGTGTGGAGCGAGGGGAAGAGCAAGTTAAAAGTGACGAGTAACAAGAAATAAGGGGCAAGGTTGTATAATGCCGTCAATGTTTTGCAATCAACTTTATAAAGGAGAGAGGCATGTCTGATTTATTGAAGATTACGAAGACTGAAGGCAAAGTCATTACATTACATTTAGCGGGGAAGTTGGACGGGCAGACGGAAACAGAATTACTTGGTGCGGCTCGCGCCGAATTTGACGCCGGTGCAAAATCTCTGCTTCTGGATTTCAGTGAGTTGACGATGATTACCAGCGCGGGTCTGAGGGCATTGCACACGATCTATAAAATATATACCCCTGAAATAGAAGTTCAAGCATGGAGTGCGGAGCATAAGGGAGAAACCTTCAAGTCGCCTTATTTCAAGATCGCTCAGCCTTCCTCTGATATTCATTATGTGTTGAGCATTTCAGGCTTTTTGCAAAGCATTTATATCTATCCGTCTTTGCAAGAGGCTGTTGATTCGTTTTCATCATAGCTCAAGGCGGCGTACCCTAAAGGGCACTTTCCTCGCCGCCGGGGACGGCGGCAGGAGCAAGGTTAATCCATGGGTTATCTTTTGCTTGAAGGCGGCGCGGAGTTTGGCGGGCGAATGTCTGAGCCTGATCTCCGTGCCATTGAATTGGCAGGCGGGGTCGATGCACCCATTGCCATCCTGCCTACCGCCGCCGCGCCGGATCATAATCACAAACGGGCAGGAAATAATGGCGTGCGCTGGTTCCAAAGCCTGGGGGCGCAGAATGTCTTCGCGGTGGACGTGATCGATGCAAAGTCCGCGAATGATTCAAGTCTGGCAAGTCAAATTCGCAATTCAAAAATCATTTATCTGGTGGGCGGCTTTCCGCGTCACTTGGGCGAGACGCTGAAAGACAGCACCTGTTGGGATGCCGCGCTCGAAGCTCATCGAAACGGCGCAGTCCTCGCCGGGAGCAGCGCCGGGGCGATGGTAATGTGCGAACATTACTTTGACCCGTATGAAAAAAGAATCATGCGCGGATTGAACCTGGTCTCAAATGCCTGTGTGCTGCCGCATCATAATAATTTTGGGAAGGCATGGGCAGGGCAACTGACGAAGGCACTGCCGGGTGTGACTCTGATCGGCATCGACGAGTATACGGGTATGCTACAAACGGACTCTGTCACGAATTCACGGACGGAAACGGACTACGTGTGGCGAGTCTATGGCGGCGGGGAGGTGACGCTCTACCGCGGCGAATCAATTGTCAGCTATGGAAGAGGCGGGCGCTTGTCGCTCTAGAAATAAAACTGGATCAAATTCCAGTTGATATAAAGATCGTAGATTCCAATTCCCAATAACAGCAATCCGCTAATGAAGTTGATGAGGCGGGCACGCATTGCGAATTGACGGGTGATCCATCGCTGGGCAACGCCAGAGAGGAGGGATAATAGCAACAGCGGGATGCCGAAGCCCAAGCCGAACCAAAGGAAAACGTTCAGCTTTCCGAGCGCATCGGTGACGGTGAGCGAAAGTGCAAAGATGCTTACCACCAGCGGACCCGAACATGGCAGGGCGATGGGACCATACAGCAAGCCGTAGATAAATGCATTTGCAAACGGGTGCGAAAGAAGTGGAGCTTGGATTTGGGGAAGTTTCTTGAAGGGGTTGATATTGAACAGCATTAAGATACCGAACAGAATAATGACGAGGTCGGCGATGGGAATGACGAAGGACAATGCCCGCCCAATGGAGATGGATAAAAGCGCGATGATGCCGCCCAGCGCAAGCATCATCGTCAGCACGCCTGCCAGAACGAAGAAGCCGAGTAAATAACGCGCGGGTTTGTTTTCGAGTTTCTCCTGGCCGCCGCTGAGGTACGCGAGAAAGCCGGGGTATAACGGCAGCACACACGGGCTGGTGGTGGCAAGCAAACCGAGTGAAAGAGAGGTAAGGATGGTTTCCATAAGAGTGAATGCCGCCCTGCGAGGGGCTAGGCCCCTCGCAGAGCTTTGAGGTTTACATATTCTCGTCGAGGAAGGGTTGGATGAACTTCACGATCTCATCCGCGCTTTTGAGACCAAAGGGTAAGGGGTGCGCAACGCCGTGACGGTCGATCACAAACATGGGAGCGGAGGGCGGGTTGAGGAATTGGTCGCCCAGGGTGGCAGCGATCTCGTTTGTCGCATCGACGGGGGAAACGGCATAGAGCCAGTCGAAGCCGTTCTGGTCGAGATAGGATTTCAACACACTGGCGTCTTCGTTCGGGTCGATATCAAGGCTGACCGTCACCAGGTCATCGCGCATGCCAAGTTGGGAATGGACTTCCTTGATCTGCGTCTGTTGTTTCTGGCAGGTCGGGCACCAGACCGCCATGGTCTCAACCAGGACAACCTTCCCTTCGAAATCCTGGATTGAGAACACGGTTCCAGTTTGAACATCGGTCAACGAAACACCGTACCAGGCGGGGCTTTCCATCATGGCTTCTTCGGTCATCATCGCTTCGGCGGTGGGAGTTTCATGCATCATAGCTTCTTCCGTCATCATGGCGTCCTCGGTCATCATGGCTTCTTCAGTTGACTTGTCCATCATGGCATCTTCGGCGGGCGCGCCGCAGGCAGTGACGAGAAAAGCCGCCAGCAATACGAGGTTGAAAAAGATATTTTTTACTTTCATGTTCGGTGGGTCTCCTTGTGTTGAGTTGAAACCCATAATACGAAGATATTCTTACGAATTACCTGCCGAAATCTTACGAAACTATGAACGCGTATCGAAAGGGTAGGTTTTCGTTAATGACTTCCCTCTGAGAATCAAGTATGATGTCCCGCATGACCGAGACAAAAATCCTGGTGGTGGAAGATGAACCCAGCCTGGCGGAGGTGGTCAGCCTCTACTTAAAACGCGCTGGGTATCAGGTGCAGGCTGCGTCGGACGGCAAGCAGGCAATGACCATTCTGGAAAAACAGATTCCCGATTTTGTCATCCTCGATTTGATGCTCCCCGAAGTGGATGGATTATCGATCACGCGCTGGCTGAGGGATCGTTCCAACGTGCCGATCATCATGGTCACGGCGCGGCGTGAAGAGATCGACCGCATCGCCGGGCTTGAAATGGGCGCGGATGATTACGTGGTCAAGCCGTTCAGCCCGCAGGAGTTGGTGAGCCGGGTGCGGGCGGTGTTAAGGCGCACCGGGCGCGAAGGGGCAGGGGCGGAGCAGGAGCGCGATCTTGCATTCGAGAATATTCAGATCAGCCCGTCCACCCGCATTGTGACGGTGCGCGAGTCTCCCATCGAATTGACGGCAAAGGAATTCGACTTGTTGTATCTGTTGGCGCGTTACCCGAAACAAGTCTTCACCCGTGACCAATTGCTGGAACGGGTTTGGGGCGGCGCGGAATATATCGACCCTGGAACGGTGACGGTACACATCCGCCGTTTGCGTGAAAAGATCGAAATCGATCCCTCATCTCCGCTGCATTTACTGACCGTTTGGGGTGTGGGATACAAATTCGAACCATGAGAACATCTAATATTCTTCGTTTTATCGCGGGCGTTCTGCTGATCTTCGTTATCTCGCTGGTCATCTTCAATATGATGATGGCGCCGCCGATGGTCGAACTCGGCTTGATGGCGATCTTCCTCGGCATTACGGCTTTGGTCTCGTCCCTGGCTGGCTATCTCGCCTATCGCTTCGGTTGGATGACCTTCTCGCCCACCTTGCGCTGGTCTTTGCTTGGCGCGTATGCCTTATCGAGTTTGCTGACCTTTTTCAACGTCTGGTTCTCGGCGCAGATGATGTTCGCCAGCCAGCACGACCTGTTGCTGGCAATTGTGCTGCTTGTTTTCGCAGGCGGCATGGCAATGGCGCTGGGATATTTCCTCTCGTCCACCATTACAGAACGCGTCTATCAATTGAAGGGCGCGGCGGAACAACTGGCAGAAGGTGATTTGAAAACCCGCGTCTCTGTGCAAGGGCGTGACGAAGTGGCGAGCCTTGCACAGGCGTTCAACCAAATGGCGCAGCAGCTCGAAACCGCAGACGCCAAACAACGTGAACTCGAAAAAATGCGCGCAGATTTGATTACCTGGGTGGGGCACGATTTGCAAACACCGCTGGCTTCCATTCGCGCCATCCTCGAAGCGCTCGAAGACGGCATGGTGGACGATCCCGAAACGGTCAAGCGTTATCTCAACACCGCGCAACGCGACGTGCGCTCGCTTTCTGCATTGATCGATGACCTCTTTCAAATGGCGCAGTTGAACGCGGGTGGTTTTCAACTGGACCTTGCGAACTCATCCCTTGCCGATCTCATCTCCGATACGCTTGAATCATTCACTGAACTTGCCGCGCGTCAAAACCTGACCTTGAGCGGCAGCGTGGACCCGAACATCGACCCCGTCCGCATGGATACGCGGCGCATTGGGCGCGTGCTCAACAACCTCATCGGCAATGCCATTCGGCACACGTCCGCTCACGGGGAGATCAAGGTCACAGCAAAACGAATCAACTCCGGCGTTGAAGTGAGCGTCGAAGATAACGGCGAAGGCATCCGCGTTGAAGACATCCCGCACATCTTCGACGGTTTCTATCGCGGAGAAAAATCCCGCAGCCGTGCCACAGGCGGAGCCGGGCTTGGGCTTGCCATCTCGCGCGGCATCGTGCAGGCGCACGGCGGGGAGATCGAAGTTCAAAGTGAAGCGGGCAAAGGCAGCCGATTCACGTTTCGCATTCCCTAATAAAACTCTCAGACTTGCGTAAGCCTTTCGTAAGGAAGTTTCCATACAATCGTCTCATCTTTTGAGGAGAAGAAATGAGACGATTTTTTCTTGGATTGGTCCTGCTCGTGACCGCCTGCGCCGCCCCAGCGGATTCGCAATCGTCGGAATCTGTTATGCCCATTTTCAACGCTTCCCTGCCGGACCTCGGACCTGCTCCCGAACTCACGAACGATACCTGGCTGAATACGGATTCTCCCCTGCGCCTGGCAGACTTGCGCGGCAAAGTGGTCGCCATCGACATGTGGACCTTTGGCTGAATTAATTGCCAACATGTGATTCCTTCGTTGAAGGAATGGGACCAGAAATACCGCGACCAGGGACTCGTCATCATCGGCAATCACTATCCTGAGTTCGGTTACGAGGAAGACCTGAACAACCTGAAAGCGAAGGTACTGGAATACGGGATCGAATACCCCGTGGCGCAGGATAATCATGGCGATACCTGGCGCGCCTACGACAACCGTTATTGGCCCACACTTTATCTCATTGATAAACAAGGGCATATCCGTTATATTCACATCGGCGAAGGCAGATATAAAGAAACCGAAGCCGCCATTGAACTCCTGCTTGCGGAAACTTACCCATAACCTTTAACGAGGAGAGTATCATGACCCATCGTTTTAAATCCATTCCCGTTCGTTCATCTGAGATCACCCCCAAGGGTGTTTACCTCTCGCGGCGCGACTTTATCAAAGCCGCGGGTGTGGTGGCGGGCAGCATGGCGCTCGCCGCCTGTGCGCCGGAAGAAGTGGGCGAGACCACTACCGCGCCTCAGTTGAATGGTCCCGCTTTGAATGACGAACTTGGCAACCCCGCCAACGCCTACGAAGAGATCACCAACTACAACAACTACTACGAATTCACTACCAACAAGGAAGCCGTGGCGCCGATGGCAAAGGACTTCACCACCTCGCCTTGGACGGTGGAAGTGACCGGTATGGTCGCCAAGCCCAAGACCTTCGGTGTGGAAGACTTGCTTTCGATGTTCCCGCAGGAAGAACGCATCTACCGTCTGCGCTGTGTGGAAGCTTGGAGCATGGTCATCCCGTGGAACGGGTTCCCGCTGGCAAGTTTGCTCAAGGAAGTGGAGCCAACTTCGGATGCCCAGTATGTGCGCTTTGAAACCGTCTATCGCCCCGAAGAAATGAAGGGACAGGGCAGCCCGTTCTATCCCTGGCCCTATCAGGAAGGTCTGCGCATCGACGAAGCCATGAACGAACTGACCCTGCTTGCTACGGGCATTTACGGTGAGCCTACCCTGCCGCAAAACGGCGCGCCGATCCGTCTCGTCGTGCCGTGGAAGTACGGCTTCAAATCCATCAAATCCATTGTCAAGATCGAGCTGACCGATCAGCAGCCCAGCACTTTGTGGAGCACGGTTGCGCCGAATGAATACGGTTTCTATGCCAACGTCAACCCGAATGTCGATCACCCGCGCTGGTCGCAAGCCTCCGAGCGCCGCATCGGCGAACTCTCCCGCCGCGAAACATTGATGTTCAACGGCTATGGCGAACAAGTCTCCGGCTTGTACGCCGATATGGATCTGAGTGTGAATTATTAATTCGCCTTACGCAGTGTTCCGTAGGGGCGACCCGTCATGATCTAATAAGACCAACAGGGCATAAGGGGAGGGTCGCCCCTGGCACACGAGAAACATGCTTGTGTCAGGGCGACCCTCCCCTTGCACAACAGGGTTTCCTGCAATGATTGACGGGGCGCCCCTACAAACGTTCAATATCAAAAATATTCTTATTGAAATTATGAAAATCTTCAATCGTTATACCCCTTTACAAATAGCCATTCATCTCTACGCCTGGTCTGCTCTTATATGGATCATCATTGAACTATTGAATGGTTCCTTCTCCATCAACCCCATTCAAGAACTTGAGCAACGCACCGGGCGTCATGCCATCACGTTGCTGGTGATGTCCCTGCTGTGTACGCCACTCAACACCATCTTCAAATTCCCCGAACTGCTTAAACGCCGCCGCACACTGGGCTTGTACACCTTAATGTACGCCACCATTCACGTCCTTATTTTCATCAATCTCGATTATGGTCTCGCCTGGAGTCTCATCGTCCGCACCGTTTTTGAAAAGCCCTACATCATCGTCGGTGCGCTCGCCTTCCTTTTACTCATCCCCCTCGGTGTCACATCCTTCGACGTTTGGAAAGTCCGCCTCGGCAAAAACTGGAAGCGCCTGCATCAAATGGTCTACCTCATCGCGCCGTTGGCAGTGCTCCATTTCATTTGGAGCAAGAAAGGCGACATCCTCTCCCTCTCAGGTGACATCGTCCGCCCGGCGATCTATGGACTCATCCTCGCGATATTTCTTCTTCTGAGGATTCCCGCTATCAGACGTCAAATCGCCTCTCTCCCGACCCGCGGCTTGAGCCTGCACTTCAAAAAGAATCCAGAACCGAAAGCGGATGCACCTTAATAACACGCTCGCTTCAGGGCTAAACT
The DNA here is from genome assembly GCA_016191955.1 of Chloroflexota bacterium. Lineage (GTDB taxonomy): Bacteria > Chloroflexota > Anaerolineae > Anaerolineales > Villigracilaceae > Villigracilis. The sequence continues at coordinate 3,243 of JACPVC010000249.1, read as the reverse complement.
ATTAACTCACCTTACGCGTCTACGCTTCGACTACGAGCGGGAGGAGCACCCGCGCTCCGCTCAGCGCGGCAGCCGCCCTGAGCGGAGCGACGAGTGAACGTCGAGGAGCGCAGTCGAAGGGCAAGGGACGCAAGAAAGTAAAAAATGCGTATTAAAACATCCCGCGAAAGAACAGCAGCAGACCGATGATCCCCAACGGCACGCCTACAATCGCACCAACAATGGTCAAGCTGACGAGCACACCGACCAGGATCAGCACGGCGCCAAGCACCATCGCCACGAAGCGTCCCGTCATCTCAACGATGACCGCCAGCAGTTTCCAGATCGCGGCAAAGGGCCACAGATACCAGGGAATTTGTTTTTTCTGAGTTGTAGTAGTCATAAGAAGAACCTCCATGCCTGATATACGCCCTCATTTTCAAAACGATGCAGGGCGTTTGTTCCAGCCACAAAACACTTGATAATGCAGAATGAAAAATACTTAAGTACTACTGCATGAATCCGCCAGAGGGGACTATAATCTCGCCACTATGACCACAAAAACTACCAAATCCAAAAAATCCACGCCCGCCGTGATCGAACTTGAGCAAGAGGAACCTGTCATCGAAACAATGGAAGACTCGGAAGAGTTCATCACCTTCAAGCGCAGTCATTTCTACTCTGTGCTGGTGGTGCTTGCCTTCGCCGTTGGGCTTCTGCTTGGCTTCGTCATTTGGGGGCGCGGAAGCAATGTCGTCACTGTAGCTGCTGATGCCGCTGCAGCCGATGTTGCCGCTGCCCCGCCTTCGGGTCAGGTGGCAGAAGTGCCTGTGACGCCTCAACCCCAATACACCCGTTACGACATCCCAACCGAAGGCTATCCCAGCCTGGGACCAGATGATGCGCCCATCACCATTGTAGAGTTTAGCGACTTCCAATGCCCGTTCTGCCGCCGCTTCCACGAAGAGACGTATCAAGCCTTGCTCGATGCCTACCCTGGGCAGATCCGCTTCGTGTACCGCAACCTACCGCTGACATCCATCCACCCCGATGCCATGCCTTCGGCGATTGCCTCTCTCTGCGCCAACGACCAGAATGTTTACTGGGATTATCATGGCAAATTATTCAGCAGCGAAACGCTGACGCGTGAGACCTTCATCCAATACGCCACCGACCTGAACCTGAATGTGGATGAATTCACCGTCTGTCTCGACAGCGGCAAGCACGACGAGTTCATCCAACAGGATATGGATTTTGCGCTCAACCTTGGCGTACAATCCACACCCACTTTCTTCGTCAACGGGCTTGCCATAGTTGGCGCTCAGCCGCTCTCCTCTTTCACCCAGATCATCGACTTGGAACTGGCTGGTGAAATTCCTTAAGCGTTAGAAAAAACACATTAACGGCGGACGGTTTCGTCCGCCGTTTTTCTTAAAACTCCGTGTTTATTTTTATCCCAGTGGTAAGATACAAATATACGACCCATATCCACTTAGAGAGAATGCCATGAAACGATTTATCGCCATTGCGGGAAACATCGGTGTTGGAAAGTCCACACTCGTTCAAATGCTGTGCGACCAAATGGGCTGGGACCCGTTCTATGAGCCGGTCACCCAAAACCCCTACCTCGCCGATTTCTACAAGGATATGTCTGCCTGGGCGTTCCATTCCCAGGTCTTCTTCCTCACCCACCGTTTGCGCTCGCACTTCAACCTTGCCCAGCACCCCAACTCGGTCATCCAAGACCGCAGCGTTTACGAAGATGCGGAAATCTTTGCCCACAACCTTTATCAACAGGGCAATATGAGCGAACGCGATTACCAGACCTACCGCGACCTGTACGAAACCGCCGTTCAATTCCTGCCGCCGCCTGACCTCGTCATCTACCTGCGCGCTTCGGTGGATACGCTCCTGAACCGCATCAACCACCGCGGACGCGATTACGAGCGCACCATTGCCCCCGACTACCTGCAAAACCTGAATCACCTCTACGAAAACTGGATCAACGACTTCACCCTCTGCCCCGTCCTCGCCGTCCCTGCCGATGACTTGGATTACGTTGCCCACAACGGCCACCTGCGCTTGATCGTTTCGAAGATCGAAGCGAAGTTGACCGGCAAGGAAGAAGTCGTCTTCGAGCCGGAAGAAGTGGCACGCGCGGCGGAAGACTAGAAAACAATACTAACAAAAAAGAGCGCCAAGAGGCGCTCTTTTTTGTTGCAACTATTACTCTGACTTTTTGCGTTTGACAGGCGCTTTCTTGGTTACGGTTTTCTTCTCAACTGCCTTCTTTTGCGCAGGCGACCTTCGCTTGACAACTGGCGTCTCAACCTCTTCTACGGCTTCAGCAACGGCCGGGGCGGAGTCCACTTTGCGGGCGCGGGAGGAAGCGGGTTTCTTCTCCACTTTTTTGATGAAGTACTCCTCCTCCCAATCTTCCGCCATGGCGAGTTTCAACTTTCCATTGCGCGCGAGGAGCATGACCACGCCAGCCACGCCCATCAGGAAAGCGACCAACATGGAGGTGGTAATGAAAGTGTCGCCAAGGCGCGGCTGGTCTGGGCGGAAGAATTCAATAAAGGTGCGGATGAATCCGGCAAAAATCAACCACAGGCTGAACAATGTACCGGGCTTGGGTTCTTCTTCGTCGCGGCGGGAGTACCACCAGATCAAAAGAAATGCCAGGATGTTCAGGATCATCTCGTAGGCAAAGGTTGGGTGAAAGCGCGTGGTTTCGACGGGATACTGACTCAAGTCTGCATATTGCAGGAGGCGGTGATCAGCAGGGATCGAAATACCCCACGGAAGAGTCGTTGGCGGACCGTACAGTTCCTGGTTGATGAAATTGCCAAGCCTGCCAACAGCCTGCCCAAGCAACGCCACAGGAGCGACAGAATCCATGAAGAGCCAGGCATCATATCCATTTTTGCGCAGATAAATGATGAGGGCAATCGCGCCGAAAAGCAAGCCGCCAAAGAAGTGCAACCCCGCAATCGGCGGACGAATGATGGACATGGGGTCTTCAATGTAAGACTGGTTGCCGCCGATGAGAGCGTTCATCACATACCACAGGCGGGCGCCGACAATACCGGCAATCACCGCCCAGACCATGGCGTCGATCAGCACTTCTCCATTTTCACCACGGCGGCGCACTTCCCGCTCGGCAAACCAGGCGCCGATCAACACGCCAGACATGACGATCAAACCATACCAGGTTAGTGTGACCTGCCAATTGAACAATTTGAAGCTAAAAAGAATGGGGTC
>JACPVC010000248.1 GCA_016191955.1 Chloroflexota bacterium | reverse complement strand
GGTGAATTGACTATCAAACAACCCGGCGTCGTGATCAATATGCCCTTCGTCGTTTGGGACGGCGGTCAGCGGTAGGAAGTAAAAACGTAGACAAGTAGACAGGTATACGAGTAATATTTGCCTGTCTACTTGTCTACTTGTCTACTTGTGTGCCTATTTACTTTATCCCATGAGGTCAAATGAGCAAAAAACAACAACCTTCTGTTGATCCCGTCATTATCGTTATGTTTGGCGTGGTGTTCCTTGCGGTCGCCATCGCCATGATTGCGTTTCAACCCAGTTCAAATTCCATCAACATTGCCGCCAACTCCGGTATCATGAGTCAGCTTGTCGTGGCGTTTGTGACCGGCATTACCACCGGCGGTTTGAGTTGCCTCGCTGTACAGGGCGGTTTGCTCGCCAGTTCGCTCGCACATCAGATCGAGCAGGATTATGTCGAACATGCTGCAAAACATAAAAAGGTGAAGAACGCGCCGCGCACAAACTCTGCGCTGCCCATCTTTTTGTTTCTAGTAGCGAAGCTTGTTGCATATACCCTGATGGGCGCACTGCTTGGCTGGCTTGGTTCCTTCCTTACACTTAGCCCAACCACTCGCGCCATCTTGATGATCGCCATTGGCATCTTCATGGTTGGCAACGCGCTGCGCATGTTTAATGTCCACCCGATCTTCCGCTATTTCTCCGTCGAGCCGCCGAAGTTCATTACCCGTTACATCCGCCGAACTGCCAAAGGGACAGATACCGCCACGCCGATCTTCCTTGGCTTGCTCACCATCTTCATCCCCTGCGGCGTGACCCAAGCCATGATGGCAACCGCTCTCGGCACAGGTAGTGCCATGATGGGCGCGGCGCTCATGTTCGCCTTCACGCTTGGCACCAGCCCGGTCTTTTTCATCATTGCTTATCTTGCCACTGAACTCGGCGCAAAGCTCGAAAAATTCTTCATGCGATTTGTTGCCGTTGTCGTTCTGATCCTGGGACTCGTAACCCTGGATGGTGGACTCAACCTGATGGGTTCGCCCTTCTCGCTTCAAAACATGACCCGAGGCTGGTTCGCCCCCCAAGCCCAAGTCAACGCCGCAGCCGACGTTCCGCAACTCGTCACAGCCGCAGATGGGGAACTCGTCCTCACTGTTGGAAATAACGGATATTCTCCCGCCCTCCTCAAAGCCCCTGCCGGAAAAGACCTGACCCTGAACCTCGTCACGAATAAGACCTATTCCTGCGCGCGCGATTTCGTCATCCCTGATTTGAATTATTATGAACTCCTGCCGGATACCGGCACGGTTCAGGTGACCATCCCCGCACAGGAAGCTGGCTCGACGTTGTTCTTCACTTGCTCGATGGGCATGTATACCGGGCAGATCGTGTTTGAATAAAATTAGGTGACAGTCACTTTTAAAGTGACTGTCACCTGGGAGTTCCAATGATAAAGAAAACCTTCAAAATCCCCGATATGAGCTGCACCAACTGCGCCATGAAGATCGAGTCGTTGGAAGATGACCTTGACGGCGTGCAAGAGATCAATGCCAGCTATCACAAACTGGAAATGGTTATCGAATACGACGAATCCAAACTGTCTGATGATGAGATCGTTGCGGCAGTCAAGAAAAAGGGATACACGGCAGTAACAGCTTAATCTTGTAGTCCAATAATCGCTTGATCAAGTAGTTTCGTAGTCGGGCAGACAGGCAACACGAATGCGCCTGTTTGCCCGACTAACTCTTTAAGTTTTGTTCCTATATTTACCTACCTACTCCTTTCCGTTATACTGTCTCCATGCCCAAATACTACACGCCCGCAGAAGCCAATAACCTGCTGGAGATTGTCCGCCCGATGGTAGGGGAGTTGATGGGGATCGGCGAGCGCATCCGTTCGCTCCAGCCGGAGATTTGGTCGGTGGTGGAAAAGTCCGCGGGGAATGGCGGCAACCCGGCGTTGAGCAAGATGCTGCCCGATTTCGACCGGCTTGATGCGATCCTGCATCGCCTTCAGGATATGGACATTGAGGTCAAAGACCTTTCTACGGGGCTGATCGATTTCCCTGCGATTAAAGATGGCAGGGTCGTCTATCTGTGTTGGAAATATAACGAGGGGCTGGTCCAATTCTGGCACGAGGTTGAGGCGGGGTTTGCCGGTCGTCAGCCCATCGACTGGGAGTAGGTCCTTTTCAGATTAAGAATCCGAAAGCAAAACAATTTCATTGAATCCCCGGAGAGCAGAGATGAGTGTATCCAAAATTGGTCGGTATGAGATCGAGTCTGAATTGACCACAGGCGGCATGGGGGTAATCATTCTAGCGAAAGACCCGTATATTCAAAGACAGGTGGTCGTCAAAGTGTTGATGTATAGCCGCACCCTGGACGAGGTGTACCGGGACTTTTTTCAAAATGAAGCCGAAGTGATCGCCGCGTTGGAACATCCCTGCATTGTGCCCATTTATGATTTCGGCTGGCACGGGCAGCAGCCGTATATCGTGATGCGTTACATGGCAGGCGGAAGTTTGCAAGACCGTCTCGATAAAGGCGAAGTCAAATTGACCGAGATGGCACACATCCTTAAGCGCGTTGCCGATGCGCTCGATGCGGCGCACGTAAAAGGCATCATCCATCGCGATATCAAACCTTCCAATATTCTGTTTGACTCATCCGGTGAATCATTTCTCTCCGATTTTGGGATCGCAACTTCAAAATCGATCAAAGACGACGATGGGGAATGGCTGGTAGGTACACCCGCATACATGAGTCCTGAGCAGGCAAAAGGCGGGCATGTGGACGGACGTTCGGATATTTATGCCCTGGGCGTAACGTTGTACCGTTTGTTGACCGGTCAATTGCCCTTCTCGAGCGACTCTGCCACCAGCCTCATCAACTCGCATGCAGAAATGCCCATCCCGGATGTGCGCAGTGTCAAGACGAATATCCCTGCGGTGTGGCAGGAAGTGGTGGCAAAGGCGATGGCGAAAGACCCCAAAGACCGCTACGCCACTGCCGGTGATTTCGCGCGGGATGTGAACGAAGTCGTTTCGGGGAAGTGGTACTTGAGGAAGTTGTAAAGAATCTCATAGCCACCTTACGCGATTTTTACTTTCTTCCATCCTTCGCCCTTCGACTGCGCTCCTCGACAACCACTCGTCGCTCCGCTCAGGGCGGCTGCCGCGCCTTGAGTGTCTATACAAGAGGATAGTTGTTGCTTTTCCGATTTGTTATATAGGACTTACGCAAAAACCCAAGAGCAAGCCGCGAATTGGTTAAAAATTCGTGGCAAAAGATTTTGAACTACGTAAGTCCTGGTATATTTTCTCTTTCAAGCGGTTCAAAGTAATATCCCATCGCAGATTAACACGCCGCCCAACCCTATTTGCATTGAATTCCAAAACAATCGAATATTATTCACGCAGGGCAACACGCCATCAAGGCTTGTGTTGAGTTTGGCTTTGCGCCGTAATGATATATCGAATATTGAAATGATTCGTTCGCTCAACGCGTCAGGATACTGTTGTGTTGAGATCCCCGTGTTTGCAGATCGAGGGACGCAAGACCGAATGTCATATATACACTTAAAGGAGAAAAATGAAAAAAGGTATTTGGTACGGCATCGCGGCATACGCGATGTGGGGGTTCTTCCCAATCTATTGGAAGATGCTGCACGATGTTCCCGCCCTGCAAGTGATCGGACATCGCATTGCCTGGTCGTTCATTCTTTTGATGGCTTTTGTCTTCATTACCAAACAATGGAATGAATTCCGTTCTGTGGCGTTCAACCGCAAGACGTTGGGTATTTATTCGATTGCGGGCGTGCTGCTCTCCTTGAATTGGCTCGTTTACGTTTGGGGTGTGAACGCGGGTTTCATCGTGGAAACCAGCCTTGGTTATTTCATCAATCCATTATTGAGCGTTTTGCTCGGTGTCATCTTCCTGCGTGAAAAACTGCGCCCGATGCAGTGGCTGCCAGTGGTGATTGCCGCCGTTGGTGTAACCTACCTCACCATCACTTATGGACGCCTGCCGTGGATCGCGCTCTCATTGGCGGTCACGTTCGGCTTGTACGGCTTGGTCAAAAAACTTTCGCCGCTCGGCTCTGTCTTCGGGCTGACTCTCGAAACGGGCATTGTCTTTCCCATCGCGTTGGTCTATCTCATCGTTGTCCAGGCAAATGGAACCGGCGGCTTTCTGCATGATGGCTCCACGGTCGATCTGTTTCTGATTGGCGCGGGCATCGTCACCACCATTCCGCTGCTGATGTTTGCTTCCGCCGCGAAAGAAATCCCGCTCAACATGATCGGCGTACTGCAATACTTCGCGCCCACCATTCAATTCTTCATCGGCATTTTCATTTACAAGGAACCGTTCGACACCACGCGTTTTATCGGTTTCGGTATCGTCTGGGTCGCCTTGATCGTCTTCTGGGTTGAGAACATCATTGCCCATCGCACCCCGGTCGAGCCTATCCCTGAATTGGGTGAATAGCATGAAATTGCTTTTCATCGGCGGCACGGGACTTATCAGCTCTGCCTGCTCAGAACTTGCCGTGGAGCGCGGTCACGAACTTTTTCTTTTGAACCGATCCGCCTCGACGAAGTATCCTGCGCCGAAAGGTGCCATTGTTCTACAAGGTGACGTCCACACCGACTCAGCGCATCTCTCCGCGCTCCTGGCTGGTCAGCGCTTCGACGCCGTGGTGGACTTTATAGCGTTTCATCCCTACGACATCCAACGCGACCTTTCTCTCTTCCGTGATAAAACAGATCAATTCGTTTTCATCTCTTCCGCCAGCGCCTACCAAAAGCCGGTGAAGAACTACCTCATCACCGAAGAGACGCCGCTGGAGAATCCGTTCTGGGAATATTCGCGCAACAAGATCGACAGCGAAAACGTATTGATGGACGAGTACCGCAGTAACGGATTCCCCGTCACCATCGTCCGCCCTTCGCACACGTATGGACCTTCGCAAATCCCGTTCTCCTACGGCAGTTGGCTCCATCCGTGGACGTTGATCCACCGCATGAAGAAAAATAAACCCGTCATCGTCCCCGGCGACGGAACGTCTCTGTGGGTGCTGACCTGGAACGCGGATTTCGCCAAAGGGCTTCTCGGCTTGCTCGGAAATAAAAAAGCCATCGGCGAAGCCTTTCACATAACGTCAGACGAAGTTCTCAGTTGGGAACAAATCTACTTCGAAGCGTATCAAGCCCTGGGCGCGGATCCGAACGTGATCCACATCCCCTCAGACTACATCGCCCGCTTTGACCACGATGCCGTAGGCAGCCTGATCGGCGACAAGTCCAACAGCGTGGTATTCGATAACAGCAAGATCAAACGTTTCGTGCCGGAATACAACTGCGAAGTCAAATGGAGCGAAGGACTGCGCCGCTCACTGGCGTGGTTCGAGGCGCATCCTGAATTTCAGACTGTCGATTACGAATCTATTCAAAAATGGGACAGGATCATCGAAGGATATAGCCGGGCATTGGCATAGGCTTCTCCCAAGCCCGGACGTATAATAGAAAAAAACGTTGCGAGGTTGCCATGTCTACTGTAAAGAAAGGCGTGATCGGAATTCTGACTGGCGGCGGCGATGTGCCGGGTTTGAACCCCGCCATTCGCGCTGTGACCATCCGTGCTTTAAGGGAAGGCTATCGGGTGGTGGGCATCCGCCGGGGGTGGGGGGGATTGGTCGATGTGATCCGTGATAAAGATGCGGACAATAGCAATAATTATCAATTCCTAACGGAAGAGACTGTCAACCGCGCCGGGCGCACAGGTGGCACATTCCTGCATACATCGCGTACCAGGCCAAGTTCGGTCAAAAAAGCCGCCGTGCCATTGCATTTGCAGGATAAGTATTCTGAAGAAACGAACGACCTGACCCCCGAGGTCATTAAAAATCTTGATTTCCTCGGCGTCGATACTCTGATTCCCATCGGCGGGGATGACACCTTGAGCTATGGGGTACGCCTATATCAAGAGGGCTTCAAAGTCATTGCCATCCCCAAGACGATGGATAATGACGTTCCCGGCACCGATTACTGTATCGGCTTTAGCACTTGCGTTACCCGTACCATTGCGTTGACCAACAGCCTGCGCACGATTGCAGGCTCACATGAACGTATCCTTGTGTTGGAAGTCTTTGGGCGGTATGCAGGCTTTACTGCCATGTTGCCGACCATGGCAGGCGCGGCGAACCGCTGTGTGATCCCCGAATACAAATTCAATATCGAACATCTCACCGAGCTATTGGTCAAGGACCGCAGGGCGAACCCCAGCAATTACTCCGTGCTTCTGATCTCGGAAGGCGCCATGTACGAGGGCGGTGAAATGGTCTTCACAGACCGCACCACTGATGCCTACGGTCATGCAAAATTGGGCGGCATTGGCGATCTTGTCTCATCACAGATCAGGGACCTCTCGCCGAAATTCAACAACACTAAATTAGTGGATGTGGTCAACCAGAAGCTTGGTTACATGGTGCGCGGCGGAGACCCGGATGCGATCGACTCCGTCGTGCCGATGGCGTTTGGCAACCTGGCGCTCGACTTGTTGCTGAAAGGCATTCACGGGCGGTTGGTGGTCTTGAAAAACGGACGCTACGACAACATGCCGCTCGATGTGGTCACCGCGACCAAGAAGCTCGTCAATGTCAAACAGTTCTACGACACGGATCGTTATCGCCCTATCTATGAGAATTTTGAAATGAAGCCGCTCTTCATCATGACCAGTGAAGGTTAACCTGTAGGGCAAGATGCCATCTTGCCAGGGCAATTTAGCAAATTGCCCTACGCTGTTAAGCGATCTTGGTGACCCTGAAAAGTTTCACTCCCGGTCTTGTTCCGCGATGGATTTTCATTCGGGCACTATCTTTACCTGAAAATTGGACTGAATTGGTTATAATTATTAAAATTTTCAAGGAGTGACTCGTATGAACTTCGCAATGTGGAAAAAAGCGTTAAACGTAATTCCCGAAGTTACGAAGGAAGAGTGGGATGCCCTGGACATCATCTCCAAGTGGCTGATCTCCACCCGCGCTGCGGTTCTCATCATGACCTTTATCTCCGCCGCGTTGGCAGGTTTATTCGCCTGGCGCGATGGTTCATTCAGTTTTCTGCCCTGGCTGGCTCTCGTCTTTGGTCTCATCATGGCTCATGCCAGCAACAATATCTTCAACGACTACACCGACTTCGTCCGCGGGGTGGATAAGGACAACTACTACCGCAACATCTACGGCGCGCAACCCATCGCCAGCGGTTTGATGACCAAACGCCAGCACCTGACATACTTTGCAGTGACAGGCTTGATGGCGCTTGCCGCAGGCTTGTATCTGGTCTTCGTCAATTCCAATGACCCCGTCGTGTGGGTGTTGCTTGGCTTGGGCATGTTCTTCGTCCTCTTTTACACCTGGCCCCTCAAATACATTGCTCTCGGCGAAGTTGCCGTGCTTTTGGTGTGGGGTCCACTGATGATCGGCGGCGGTTACTACGTGCTCGCTCATCAATGGAACTGGAATGTGGTGCTTGCCTGTCTGCCCTACGCGCTCGGTGTGACTACCGTCATCTTCGGCAAGCACATCGACAAGCTCGATAAGGACAAGGCGAAGAATATCCACACCTTACCGGTGGTGATCGGCGAGAAAGCTTCCCGCTATACCGTGCTGGCGATGATGGTCATTCCGTACTTCCTAACCGCCTACTTGATCGCGATTAAGTTCTTCACTCCGGTGATGGCGATTATCCTTTTCGCATTGCCCACTTTCCTGCGGGTGTATCCTCCCTTCCTCAAACCCAAACCTGAGACAGCCCCTGAAGGTCAGCGCGGCTGGCCCCTGTATTTCGTCGGTTATGGCTTCTACAACAACCGCGCCTTCGGCATGTACTTCATGGTCGGTTTGCTGCTCGACATCGTCCTTCGCATCTTGCCTGCCACACAAAATTTCTGGCGCTAAGTCATTCACAACACCAAGCCTCTCGCTTTCACTGCGAGAGGCTTTTTTGTTACGTAGAAGATAGGTGATATTTTGATGACAATCATCACATTCAATTTCCTGAATGGATTGCTACAATATATTCAGGTTTATGAATATGAAAAAGCAACCCTTTACCCAAATTTCCAAACAGATTGCCGCGCCGCTGGCAGCTATCGCCTCGCCGCAGCGCATTGCCATTCTGCTCGCCATCGGCAAGGGCGAAGCCTGCGTCTGTCACCTCGAGACCGCTCTTGGATTGCGGCAGGCATACATCTCTCAGCATTTGATGGCGCTCCGCAAAGCGGACATCCTCCAGGATCGCCGTGAGGGACGTTACGTTTTCTACAAACTAAAAAACGCCTCCCTGCTGGACCTGCTGACTGTCTCCGCCACCCTAAGCGGACTCTCCGCCGAATCCGTTTCGGCGCTCGTCAACACACAGATTTATCCATCGTGTGAATGCCCGCATTGCGTACCTGCATTGATTTCCGTTTCGAGCCTATAACCCATGACCACACTCACCTCTCCCTCTGTATCTCATGACGGCAAAAAAACATTTGTCATTCTGGCGCTCGCCATCATCTTTTGGCTGATCGCCTACAATCTCATCCAGCCGCTTGCGAATTGGATTTCGTTCGATGTTTTCAGGCTCGCTCCTGATTCGCATCTCGGCGAATCGGTTGCTTTCTTCCTCTACGATGTGCCGAAGATTCTGCTCCTGCTTTCAGGCATGGTCTTTCTCATCTCCATTGTCCGCACCTTCTTTAGCCCTGAACGGACTCGCGCCCTGCTCGGTGGAAAACGCGAAGGCGTCGGCAACGTCTTTGCTGCCATGCTGGGAATTGTCACGCCGTTTTGCTCGTGCTCGGCTGTGCCTTTGTTCATCGGTTTTGTGGAGGCGGGTATTCCACTTGGTGTGACCTTTTCCTTCCTCATCGCCGCGCCGACCATAAACGAAGTGGCTGTCATTCTGTTGTTCGGCATGTTCGGTTGGAAGATAGCGGGGTTGTACGTTACTTCTGGCTTGGTGGTTGCTATTGTGGCAGGCTTCATCATCGGGCGGCTCAAGATGGAAAAGTATGTGGCAGATTTCGTCTGGAAGGTCCACCGCAAGGTGAATGTGACCGAAGAGAAGCTGACCTGGTCCGACCGCATTGAACGCGCCTGGTTTTCGGTGAAGGAGATCGTCGGCAAAGTTTGGTTGTACGTGGTTATCGGCATCGCTGTGGGTGCGGGCATTCACGGATATGTGCCGGAAGATGCGCTAGCATCCATTCTTGGGGCGCAAGCGTGGTGGTCGGTACCGCTGGCGGTGCTGATCGGCATTCCGCTCTACTCGAACGCGGCGGGAATCGTTCCCATCGTCGGCACATTGATCGAAAAGGGCGCGTCTGTGGGAACGGCGCTGGCGTTCATGATGTCCGTCATCGGCTTGAGCCTGCCCGAGGCGGTCATACTCAAGCGGGTGTTGAAAACGCCATTGTTGGTGACGTTCTTTGCCGTCATTGCTGTGGCGATCATCTTCACTGGGTATTTGTTCAATTTGGTTTTGTAAATGTAGGGCGGGTTTACTTGTGCTGTGCATAACCCGCCATGTTAAATATTCTTGGGAGAAATCATGTTAACCATCAAAGTTCTTGGTTCGGGGTGTGCGAACTGCAAGCGCGTTGAACAGATTGTGCGAAAAGTCGTGAGTGAAATGTCTTTGGAAGCCGAAGTTATCAAGGTCACTGAGTATCCAGACATCATGGCATACGGCGTTATGTCCACGCCGGGGCTGGTCATTAATGAAAAGGTTGTTTCGTATGGGCGCATCCCTTCGCCTGCTGAGGTAACCACTTGGATCACTAATGCGTTGGAAACAGCGAATCCTTAACCAGACGATAACATTTTCCAATCTCTGTCATGGTAAAAGAACGAACATCATGAACAAGGAGAGATGATTATGAAAAAAGTTTTATTCCTCTGCACCGGGAATTCCTGTCGTTCACAAATGGCGGAAGCTATCGTCAATGCGCGCATGGGCGCGGAGTGGCATGCCACCAGCGCAGGGACAAAGCCTGCGGGCTACGTCCACCCCAAGGCGTTGGCGGCGCTTTCTGAAATCGGCATACAGCACACGGGTAGGTCGAAGCGCGCAGACGAATTTCAAGGCGAGGACTTCGACCTCGTCGTCACCGTCTGTGACTCGGCGGCAGAGGAATGCCCAGTCTGGTTGGGGAAGGGGAAGAAGGTGCATCACAGTTTCCCCGACCCGGCGCTGACTGATGACATAAATGATTTTCGCGCCGTGCGCGATGATATTGAACGAGTGATATTGGAGTTGCTCAAAACGAATTAATACGGAGGCATGATGACAAACGAAAAACGCAAGGAACTTTCATTTCTCGACCGCTATTTGACGTTGTGGATTTTCCTCGCCATGGCGGTGGGAGTGGGGATCGGCTTTCTCTTCCCAAAAACCGTGGCGGACTTTAACACAGCCGTCTCGGTTGGAACGACAAACATCCCAATCGCAATAGGCTTGATTTTGATGATGTATCCACCGCTGGCGAAGGTCCATTACGATGAGTTGGGCGATGTCTTTCGTAATTGGAAGGTGTTGGGACTCTCACTCGTGCAGAACTGGGTCATTGGTCCGGTTTTGATGTTCGTGCTTGCCATCATTTTCTTGCGCGGCTATCCCGAATACATGACCGGTTTGATCCTCATCGGGCTGGCGCGTTGCATCGCGATGGTCATCGTCTGGAACGAACTTGCCAAAGGCGATAGCGAATACGCGGCGGGGCTGGTCGCCTTCAACAGCATCTTTCAGGTCCTGTTCTACAGCGTGTATGCCTACGTTTTCATCACCGTCGTGCCGACATGGTTTGGCATGACCGGCAACATCGTAGACATCACCATCGGCGAGATTGCGAAGAGCGTGTTCATCTATTTGGGCATCCCCTTCCTGGCGGGATTCTTCACACGCTTCTTCCTCGTCCGCGCCAAGGGCAAGGATTGGTATCACAAGGTCTTTGTGCCGAAGATCAGCCCAATGACGTTAATCGCCCTGTTGTTCACCATCGTCGTGATGTTCTCGCTCAAGGGTGATGTCATTGTGCAGTTGCCGCTCGATGTGGTGCGAATTGCCATTCCGCTCTTGATCTACTTCGTGGTGATGTTCCTCGTCTCGTTCTTCATGGGCAAAGCCATCGGCGCGGACTATTCCAAGACCACCACGCTTTCGTTTACGGCAGCCAGTAACAACTTTGAGCTGGCAATTGCTGTGGCGGTGGCTGTCTTCGGCATCGGCTCTGGTGCGGCATTTGCGGCGGTGATCGGTCCGCTGATCGAGGTGCCAGTGATGATCGGACTGGTCAATGTGGCGTTCTTCTTCCAAAAGAAATATTTTGCCGGTGAAGCTCAACAAGTATCTGTTGCATAGTGCTGACAAAAAGATTTAACCACGGAGCCCACAGAGAACACTGAGAAAATCTCAAAACTCTCTGTGGGCTTTGTGCTTTCTGTAGTGAAATGATCTTGCCTCCCGTTGAAACGAAGCGGGAGGTCTTTCCGTTCTGTGGGGCAGTACTTAAATCCTATTGTGAAAATGTTTACAAATAGGACTGATTTGGTTATAATAATGGTGATAAATTTCACAATATAGAGGAGTGACAGTCACTTTTGAGAATGCCGTTTAGCAAAATGGAATAGGAAAAGTGACTGTCACCTGCCAACACAAAGGAAACCATGAACACCAAACAAAAGCCCCATATCGTTATCATTGGTGCAGGCTTTGCCGGGTTGGAGACCGCCCGCGGACTCGCCAAGTCATCCGTTCGTATCACACTCATCGATAAGAACAACCACCATCTTTTCCAACCGCTGCTGTATCAAGTGGCGATTGCCGGTTTGCTGCCTTCGCAAATTGCCCAGCCCGTGCGCACCATCTTTCGCAGGCAGAAAAATCTCGCCTTCCAAATGGGCGAAGTGACCGGGATCAACTTCAACGAAAAATTTATCAAGATGAACGGCTCGGTGATCGCGTACGATTATCTCGTCATTGCGGCAGGCGCGCGCACGAACTTTTTCGGGTTCGATACGCTGGAGAAACACGGCTTACAACTCAAAGACCTTGAGACTGCCGTCGCCACGCGCAACCATCTGCTCTCGATGTTCGAGCAAGCCAGCCACGAAGGCGACCCTGAAAAACGCAAAGCCATGCTAACCTTCGTAATCGTTGGCGGCGGACCGACCGGTGTGGAAACGGCGGGCGCATTGGCAGAGTTGATTACGCATGTGATGCGCAAGGATTATCCGCGTTTGAATCTCAATGAGGCGCAGGTCATCCTGCTCGAAGCGGGTCCGCATCTGATTGCCCCGTACCCCGATGAATTACGTCAGGCAACGTTGCGTCTTTTGAAAAACAAAAAAGTGGATGTGCGCCTCAACACCAAAATGCTGAACTTCAACGGTCAGCGCGTAACCTTGGGTGATGGTTCGGTGATCGAGACTCAAACGCTTGTTTGGACGGCGGGCGCGAAAGCTGCCGAGATCATCGAGACGCTGCCAGCCGAGAAAGCCAGCATGGGGCGCGTCCGCGTCAACCTGACGTTGAACCTGCCTCAGTTTCCTGAAGCCTTTGTCATCGGTGACGCCGCTTTTCTAACCAACGGTAATGGTCAACCCCTGCCGATGCTTTCAACCGTGGCGATTCAACAAGGTCAGGCTGCCGCGAAGAATATTAAGTTGATGATTGAAGGGAAGCGACCAGTCAAGTTCCATTACAAAGACCCCGGTCTGCTCGCCACGGTAGGACGTAACGCCGCCGTCGCCCGCATCTTCGGCATCTCGTTCAGCGGATTCATCGCCTGGGTGATCTGGGTCTTCCTGCATATCTACCGCATCATCGGTTTCCGCAACCGCCTGATCGTGATGTTCAACTGGGCCTGGGATTATCTCTTCTACGATAATCAGGTACGGTTGATTACGAGGGAGTGAACGCTTTATTACGGATCACGCATTACGTATTTCGTAATGCGTGATCCGTAAATTACAAGATGCCAGTTTGATTTGCCAGTAACAAGACCATCACCCCCATGGTGTTGACTATGCAGTGAAGAACCATACCCGGTAAAACGGACTCGGTGCGCTGGTACATGTAGGAGAACAGCGCGCCGAGCAGAAAGGTGGGAAGTAAAGTCGCTAACTGTCCGTGAAAGAGGGCGAAGATAATGGAGCTGAACATCAATGCATTGACCCAGCCGTATTTTTCACGCAGCCCTTTGAAGAGAAAGCCGCGGAAAAACATTTCTTCGGTAATGGGCGCGATGACGGCGGTGATAAAGGCAAAGAGATAGGGCGCGTCGATCTCGTCGAGGATGCCTGAGATGACATCTGCCTGGGTGATAACGCCCAGGGCAACCATGATGAGGTTGTTGATGATGACCAGCACATACACTGCCACCAGCAGTCCGCAGCCCAGGGCGAGGCTGTTGCGGTTGAAGGTTTTGAATCCAAGTTCTTTCCACGAAACCCTGCGCCACAAAAAGATGACAGCGATGGGTATCAACAGGATGAACTCGAAGCTCGCTATGTAGAAGATGCTTGTGCTTTTTGTCGGCTCAAGTTGGGAGAGGGCAAATACATATCCCAGGACTACGATAAGCAGCAGTCCCAGCCCGAGCCAGGTATCGGCTGCGGTCCATGAGGCAGGCTTGGGCGGGGGAGGAGGCGTCCCTCCTGTTTGAGCCGGTTGTGTTTCGTTCTCTTTATTATCCTGCGGTTGTTGATCCATGTTCCCTTTCCAATTCACGGTAGACGAACCATTGACCTTTGCGGTCGTCCACGTTTTTCATGGCGCGGTCATAGTAGATGTCGAAGACCTGCCCGGTGTCCACTTCCACGCGGAAGTAGTAGCGACCCACGTTCAACGATCCACGGCTGGAGGCGGTGGCGGCGTGAGCGGGGCGCATATTCTTTGCCATTTTGCCACGCCGGGTGAAATCCGTCCACTCGGAGAGGGCGGCAGTGATGCGATAGGTCTTGTCGTTCCAGATGAATCCATTTGGGCAGTGGGGCGCTTTTTCGCGCACAGGCGCTGCATCGAAGAGGACTTCAATGGATTCGTCGTAGAAGTGGATGGGAACATACTCTGTCATTCTTTATCTTCAGCAAGATGGAAGCGATGCATAAAGCGATGGTAGATGGGCGTGGCTAAAATGCCTACAGCCGCGAGCAGAACGATACCCGAATACAAGGCATAGAAGGAGGCAAGTACGTTTCGGCTTTTATTACATGCGTCTTACGAACATCGGTATGGCTGCGGATAAGACTACCATCAGAATTGAAATCGGGCACAGGATGCATGGCAATAACCAGAGTTCCCAAAAACTTTTTTCGCGCGCTTTTGCAGGATTATTTGGATCATAAAGCAGAGTACTCACTTCACCCACTTCGTGAGTAGGAGGATCGGATGAGTTGACGCTCTCGTACTCATATTCCTGACCGTTCACTGTGTAGCTAAATACCGGCGAGTAGGTAGTGCCTGAATCGGATGAAGAGTGTGCTTCGAGACGGACAACCGTTCCTTGCACTTCCACACCTTTGGTGTAAAAGTTCCAGCTTGTGTATGCATACCAAATGCTCAAGATCGAAAGGATGACGGCACTGATTGGCAGCAAGATGAAGGCGCATCCCAGTTTGCGGGGTGGTCTGATGTTATTGCCGGTTGGAAAAACTTGATCTGCTGATTGCATGTTTCACCTCTAAAGATTGGATTTTATCGCTTGTCTCATAATTAAGTAAACTTTTTGTTGAAATTGCGAGTGAAACATGAAGTTTCTGTTTACTAAATTATGCGATACTCTGTAAGTGCTAATAATGCAAGAGACTTTCGCCCTTCCTCCAGGCGCGAATCGAGAAGAAGTTCACGATCAGTGCGGTAAAAATCATGGCTGGGATGATGATAATGGGGAAGGTCCAACGCTCGAAGGGATCGTCGATCTGGGCAGTATTCGGGTTTGCGGGGTCGTACCGGACTCTTACCTGACCACCGATATCGTAATCAGGCTGGTCAGATGCATTCTGGTTTTCGAAGGAATACGTCTGACCGTTGGCTTGAAATTCGACGATCGGTGAATAAACACAACAATAGCCTTCGCTAGTCTCGCTTTCTTCGAGGTGAGTGACTATGCCAGTGGCGACTTCACCAGACGTTTCCAATTTCCAACTCACGGATGCGGCATATGCCCCCCACATGCAGAATGCTGCAAAGAACAGGTTGGCGATGATAAGGAAACAACCATTGAAGAGATGATTTACACCGCTGCCGACTTTTTCGACGACGTTGATGGCTTTGTCAAAACCTTTTTCGTAGTTCTCGACAGCTTTATCAAATTTATTGTTCTCATTCACACTGCACCTCTAAAGTTCGGATTTGAACCATAGTAGCATGAACGGACTGAAAATCAAGCAGATCAGGAGTACTATGCCCGGTTCAGGTGCATATCATCCGTCTGTTAACCGCGTGTGGCAATTTGGGCGATCTGTGGATTTGCGATACGGAAGTAATCTTCCATCTTCATGAAAATGGAACGTTCCAAGCTGCCCGCATTGAAGACGACTTCTTCATTCTCTCGAATCATCGGGTCTGCCAAAAGGATAAGCTCCTGGTTGAAAGAAAACGGCGGGATGGAACCAATGGTACAGCCCGTGAGCGCTTCCGCTTTTTCACGCGCAGCCATGGCGACACTATCTGCGCCGAAGTAGGATTTGATCCCGGCAAAGTCCACGCGGCAGTCGCCAGGGACATTAGCAAGGGCGTAGACGTTTTCCTTTTTGCTCATGCGCACCTGCACAACCATGGATTTAATGGCTTGTTCGATGCGGTTGCCGCGGATCTTGGTGATGAACTCGGTGCGTCCTTCCGCTTCGTGTTCGATGATGCGATAGACAGCATTGTGTTCGTCGAGCAGGGCTTTGAGTTTTTCGTGGATGGGGGTGGTCATGGGAGGATTATATGGGAGTTTGTTAGTCTGGTAGTTGGATAGTCTGGTAGTCGAATAGCCATCACGTCTAATGTCATCCTGAGCGAAGCGAAGGATCTCTACCATTGAAGTAAGAGACCCTTCGGTCGCAAAGAACGCTCCCTCAGGGTGACACGTCACTTCAGAGCATACACGGCGTATCCGCGGGCGGGGGCGAAGAATTGACCGCGACCGTCTGAAGCGGTGGATTGGTCGGCGGGGCGGGAAAGGTCCCGTTTGCCCCACCAGGCAACGGGTGAGAAAGAGGCGTTTGTCCACTTCGTTTGCACCCACTCGCCGCGCCAGTCGTCGCCGCGGTTGTTGAGGACGTAGATCAATCCGGGTTGTGAGTCGTGACCGCCGCGCTGCATGATGTAGAGATCGTCGGAGAGATACAGGATGGACGTATCGCCGCCTGCAT
>JACPVC010000033.1 GCA_016191955.1 Chloroflexota bacterium | reverse complement strand
TTTTTTGCCGCGAATTTCGCGAATTCGCACTGATTTTAAAACCAATTCGCGAAAATTCGCGTAATCCGCGGCTGAAGCTCTTGTTTCTTTGGCTTGGAACGGCGATCCCTTTCCGTCGTGGCTTTACTCAGCATGACATACCTGAAAGCAAAATGATAAAATCAAAAAATCAAAAAGATGATCGATTTAACCGGTAAGACCATCCTCATCACCGGAGCCGCCCGCCGCCTGGGGCGTCTCTTCGCCCTTGCCTGTGGACGCGCCGGCGCGGACCTCATCCTCCATCACGGACATTCCCCCGCCGATGCCGAATCGCTTCGGGATGAACTCGCCTCTCTCGGACGCCGTGCCTGGGTCCTCGCTGCGGATTTTTCCCACCCCGAAAGCGCATCGCAATTAATCGAACGCGCGAACGAGTTGAGTCCGCTTTATGGATTGGTCAACAGCGCATCCATCTTCGAGTCGTTATCCGTTCACGATACGACTCTCGACGATTGGAATCGTCATCTCAACATCAACCTCACCGCTCCGTTTTTGTTGAGCCAAGCCTTTGCAAAACATATCTCTAACGCTCAAGCCGCCGTACCCGGCGGCGATATAACAGGGTGTATCGTCAACATCCTCGATTGGCGCGCCCTGCGTCCCGGCGCGGACCACTTCCCTTACACCGTCAGCAAAGCAGCGCTGGCGGCGATGACCAAGTCTCTGGCGGTTGCGTTCGCACCGAACATCACCGTCAACGGATTGGCATTGGGAGCGATACTTCCGCCTTCAGATAATCTGTCCGCGAGTGAAAAGATTATCGAGGCTGTGCCAGCCAAACGTTGGAGCGAGGCGGGCGAAGTCGAAGAGGCATTGTTGTTCTTGTTATCCGGTCCCGCTTATATCACAGGCGAGATCATTCATTTAGATGGTGGAAGACATTTAGTGTAATCGCCCCGTCATTAGGGTGCGTCGCACCAGACGGGTAGCTTTTGTCTGATTAATAAGATTAAGTCTTCGGGTAGACTCGTCTCATTAATTCTGGTGCGACGCACTTTTTTATAAGGAGACTCATGGACAAAGTATTTATCAAAGACCTGCTCGTGCGCGGTGTTATCGGTATCCGTGATTGGGAGCGCGAGAAGGAGCAGGATATTCTTATCAACGTGACGGTCTACACCGATACCCTCCGCGCCGCTGAAACGGACGATATCAACGACTGTGTAGATTACAGCGCGCTGGCGAAGAAAATTCAAAACCATGCCGAGACGGCAGCACGGCTGACCGTTGAAGCGTTGGCAAATGACCTGGCAAAACTTTGCCTTGAAGAAAAACTGGTGAGGAAAGTCGTCGTGCGCGTGGAAAAACCCGGCGCGGTGCGCTTTGCCAAATCGGTTGGCGTGGAGGTGGAACGCAAACGGGATGAATGACCTGCATCGCGTTTATCTCAATCTCGGTTCGAACGTCGAGCCGGAGAAGAATATTCCTCGCGCGGTTAGGCTGCTGTGTGAGGCTGGGGATATTGAAGCAGTCTCTTCGGTTTGGGAAACTGAATCGGTCGGCTATCGCGGACCGAATTTCTTGAACGTTTGCGTTTTGCTATTGACCCCATTGCAAGCAGATGAAATAAAAAAGGAAATCATTCGTCCCATCGAAGCGCAGATGGGACGAGTACGCGGCGAGGATAAGAACGCTCCCCGCCCGATCGATATTGACATCGTTTTATTTGACGAAACACCGCACAATGCTCAAACTTGGGGGCAGGCTTTTGTAGTTATGCCGTTGGTAGAACTTCTGCCGGAGTTCAAAACTGTCGGCGGGGGAAAACTGTCAGATTTTGCGAGGCAGTTACAAGGTCAGGTTTGGATGCGAAAACGGGAGGATGTCGTTATATCCTCAGCGGTTCCGCGCCGCGGTTGAGGTGATCCAAAAATTCCTGGCGGGTATTGATGCTCTTACGGAAGCTGCCCAGCATGGCAGAGGTAGTCATACGGGCGTCATGCTTTTTCACACCGCGCATCATCGCACACAGATGCAAACCTTCGACAACAACAGCCACCCCTTGCGGATTCAACAGGTCGTGCAGAAAGTCCGCGATCTGACGGGTCATACGCTCCTGCACTTGCAAACGCCGCGCGAACATATCCACGATGCGGGGAATTTTGGAAAGACCGATGACCTGCTGGCTGGGAATATACGCCACATGCGCGCGTCCCATGAAAGGCAGCATGTGATGCTCGCATAGGCTGAAGTATTCGATATCGCGCACAATGACCATGTCATCATAGGTCACGTTGAAGATCGCGCCGTTGACGAGTTTCTCCACGTCGGTGCGGTAACCGCTCAACAATTCGGGGTACATACGCGCCACCCGCTTGGGCGTGTTCTGCAACCCCTCGCGGTCTGGGTTCTCGCCGAAGGCAGCCAACATCGCACGCACAGACGTTTCAATGGCAGCCGTGTCGATCTCTTCGTTGAAGGTCGGGCGTTTGTCAAAATCTTCGTTCGTTTCCGGGTCTATCATTGGGTCTCCAGTAGGTTGTTTGGTTTTCCGATTGTATCTGATTTAAGATTTACCGTAGGGGCGGGGTTACCCCGCCCCTACAATTTAAGGAGCAGGTAAAATACATTATATGAACAACGAACTTAATCTGAAAAGCATTTTCTTCGGCACATGGCTTGGCGCTCTTCTCGGCGCGATTCTGGGAGGCGGGTCCGGTGCGATCAGCGGCACGTGGAACGGCGTTCTCGTCGCCGTCGCCATCGGCGCAGTGACCGGGGCGATAACCGGCGCATTGACAGGCTGGCTCACCGTCCGCACGGCAGGGACGACGGGCGGGGTCAGCATGGGCGCATACACAGGCATGGCATTTGGCGCATTCTTTGGGTTGATCCTCGGTATCTTCCTGCCCGAATCGTTCCGTCAGAGCGTGCTGGCGTTGGATGTGCTGATTTTGAACGTCATCTTTTCGGGACGCTTCGAGGCGGCGATTTTAGTCAGCTTCCTGCTCTCCGTCCTTGCCACCGCCATCGGCGCATGGATCGGTGGTCGCAACCTCAAGCCGCGTGATTTGACAAATCTGCGATAAAAAGATATCACCACAGAGATCACTGAGCACACGGAGAAGTCAAAAGAAAAGAACTGGTTCTCCCGTTTTTGATGGGATTGAAGATCAAAGCCATAAGTTCTTTGCCGCGAATTTCACGAATTTTTCGCGGATTGGAAAAGAATTCGCGCCAATTAGCGTAATTCGCGGCTATGGGTTTTGATGTTTCTCGTTAATTACGGTAGTGCCAAAAAACTCTGTGCTCTCTGTGTGCTCCGTGGTGAGCTGTTTCAAGTGGCGCACAATCAGAATGGTATAATTTCGCCGCCTAATTCATAATCTGCAACCGAAATGGTTATTATTGAAGGAGAACGTGTATGTCTGGTCATTCAAAATGGTCCACAATTAAACGCAAAAAGGGCGCAGCCGACGCCAAACGCGGCGCGATCTTCACCCGTCTGGCGCGCGAGATCACCATCGCCGCCCGCGATGGCGGTGACCCCGATACCAACTTCCGCTTGCGTCTCGCCGTTGAAAAAGCCCGCGGCGAAAACATGCCCAAGGACAATATCGAACGCGCCGTCAAGAAAGGCACCGGCGAAGACAAAGACGCCGCCGTGTTCGAAGAACTCACGCTTGAAGGCTATGGTCCACACGGCTCTGCCATTATGGTCTCTTGTGTCACCGACAACCGTGTGCGCACTGTTTCAGATGTCCGCCATGCGTTCAGCAAATCCGGCGGCAACATGGCAGAAGCAGGTGCAGTCGGCTGGCAGTTCGACCGCAAGTCCTACTTCTCCTTCCCCTCCAGCGCGATGGCGTTCGATAAAGCCTTCGAACTCGGCGTCGAAGCCGGCGCAGACGACGTGGTGGACAGCGGCGACGAGATCGAAATTTACGGTCCCGTCGAAGCCTTCAAGACCATCATCGACACCCTGCAAAAAGCTGGCATCCAGCCTGCCGAAGCGGGCCTGCGCCTGATCGCCAAGCAGGAGATCGAACTTGGCGTGGAAGACACCATGTCTGTAATGAAGGTAGTCGAACACCTCGAGGACCTCGACGACGTGCAGGACGTCTATCACAATGTGAAGGTCTCCGACGAAGCGCTCGCGGCTCTGGAAAACGCTTAAAGCCGTTTACCGCGAAGCACGCAAAGACCGCAAAGATTTAAAGGTTTTCTTCGCGTTCTTAGCGGACTTCGCGGTAAATTTTTTAAACCATGACTCTCGCCCTCGGAATTGACCCCGGCACCGCCACCACAGGCTACGGACTCGTGCGCCTCATGCCAGACGGGGAACTGGTCGCTGTTTCCTTTGGCGTGATCCTCACCCCGAAAGATGAAACCCCATCCGTCCGTTTGGAAATGCTCTTCGACGAACTCAACAAGATCCTGAAAAAATTCAAGCCAGAATCTGCTGCGGTTGAAAAATTATTCTTCTCGCAGAACGTCAGCACCGGCATCGCTGTGGGACAGGCACGCGGCGTGATTCTGTTGGCGTTGCAAAAAGCGGGGGTTGAAAGCTTTGAGTACAGCCCCAACGAAGTCAAGCAAGCCGTGGCAGGATATGGTCACGCAGAAAAACGTCAGATGCAGGAAATGGTGCGAGCGTTATTGCAGTTGGAAAAAATCCCCAAGCCCGACGATGCCGCCGATGCGCTGGCGATCGCCATCACGCATTTGAATACGGCGCGGTATGAATGATGTCATTGCGAGTGGCACCCAGCGCCACGAAGCAATCCCTAACATCTTTAGATTGCTTCACCCCTATCGGGTTCGCAACTCTGGGAGCACTCAAAGTCTGTTAGTAAATTGGCTCAAGCCGCCGTCCTTTGCGAAGCATCCTGTGGACGGCGGCGTTCTGCGAGTAAATCCTTCGCCGAGGACGGCGAAGGGAGCAGGTCATCTACAAACTTTTAGCGCACCCCGCAACTCTTGTGCCTGCACGCAAGTGCAGGTGTGACATATAATAGGGGCCATGATCGTTCACCCTCCGCGTCACATAGTCTGGAGTACGGAAACGGTTAATCTAAGCGATCCGTTCCAAAAACGCTGGCTACTGCGCCAAACCCTGATGAATGGCAGGGCGGAGGATATACGCACGCTTCAAATTGAAGATATCAAAGCCGAACTCAACCAGTTGGGGCTTCCAAAAGATATCGAAAGTCTGTGGCGGCGTTATTTGGAGTATCTCGATGCCCGAAACCATTAAAGGGTTTGGTACACTGACACCCCTGCAAAAGGATTTTATGGAAATCCTTGCCAGCTTGCCAGACAAGGAACAGTTTTATCTTGCGGGTGGCACAGCTTTGTCTGAGTATTACCTGGGACATCGTTTATCGTTCGACCTTGATTACTTTACCGGCACAGAAAACCTGGTCGTTCCATTGTCTTATCAAATCGAGTCGGCTTGCCATGAAAGAGGGCTTTCACTTAAGATTGTGCGCCGCTTTACAACATTTGTTCAATTGCTGGTGGAAAACAAGGAAGAAAGCCTGAAAATAGACCTCGCCCTTGATTCTCCTTATCGTTTTGAACCTCCTGTTCTCTCGCCAGAGGGAATTTTTGTAAACGACTATTCCGACTTGCGAACAGATAAAGTGCTCGCCTATTTTGGACGAGCCGAACCGCGCGATGCAGTGGACTTATATTTCATACTGCAAAGAGAATCCGCTGAGGTCCTGTTGCAACAAGCAGCGCAAAAAGACCCCGGCTTCGATCCTTATTGGTTTGCGGTCGCCCTTAATCGTGTTGAAAACTTTCCAGATGATCTTGAACGATGGCCCATTAAAATGTTGAAGTCTATAAATATAAAGGAACTCAAAAAAACATTTCTTGATTGGGCAGTAAAACTCATGGATCAAACCATGAAAAAATAGGAAGAAACAAACCCCATGATTGCCACCCTGCGCGGAGAAGTATCCCAAATTGAAGAGAACGCCCTCATCGTCGAAGTCGGCGGAGTGGGGCTGAGAGTCTTTGCCCCGGCGCCTGTGCGGACGAATGCCAAGGCGGGGGAAGTTTTATTTTTGTTCACCCATCTCGTCGTCCGGGAAGATGCGTTGACGCTCTACGGCTTCGAATCCCAAGCCGACCGCGACCTGTTCAACATTTTGCTCGGCGTCGATGGCGTTGGTCCAAAAGTTGCGTTATCGGTGTTATCCACGCTCACGCTCGAAACCATTCAACGCGCCATCTTTGCAGATGAAGGGGAATTACTTGGCAAAGTTCCAGGCGTTGGAAAAAAGACCGCGCAAAAGATCGCCATCCATCTCAAAGACAAACTCAAGCCCACCGATGCACTCGGTAAGATCGCCGCACTCGCGGATTACGACAGTGAAGTCCTTGCCGCGCTCACCGCGCTGGGATACTCCGTTGTCGAAGCGCAAGCCGCGCTGCAAGCGATCCCTAAAGACGCGCCGAAAGATGTCGAAGAACGCCTGCGCTACGCGCTGCAATACATCGGCAAATGATTAGGGTGTGTTTCATTTCAGTTGAACCTTGCAATTTGTAATGTGTTTCGTGTTCCGTAAGCCTTCAAACGGAACACGAAACATGCGACACGGCTTCCTCTCAACTCATTTGAAACGCGCCCAAATGATTAAACAAGGCTAATTTGGGGGACTTTCCTTTCATGTATAATCTTTCTCATGAATAGACTTAAAAATATCGACAAACGCTGGTTAATTCTTGTGGTTGTCGTGATCGGCATTCTTATTGCCTTCCTGCCGCCCGTGAAAAGCCGCCTCTCGACACAATATGAACTGTTGCGCACGCGCATCGTTTATTTCTTCAACCCGCCAAGCGAAGCCGTCTTTGAACCAAGCGAGACCGACCCCTTAACCGTTGAAACCGCTGTTGGAACTGCCCGCGCCGAAATGTTGTTGACGTTAACTCCTGAAATAAAGGCGACAGCTACACCGAAAGCGGGTCCCACCGCCAAACCGACGCTCACTTCCACGCCCGTGCCTGATTCGGTTATCCTGCCGGGTGTTGTCTACGTCGATCAGCATGGACGCTGGAATTATTGCGGTCCTGCCAATTTGACGATGGCGCTGAAATTCTGGGGCTGGAGCGGTGACCGTGACGATGTTGCAAAGGTGGTCAAACCCGGTTCACCCGATACCAAGCTTGATTTCATCC
Source organism: Chloroflexota bacterium (assembly GCA_016191955.1). Classification (GTDB taxonomy): domain Bacteria; phylum Chloroflexota; class Anaerolineae; order Anaerolineales; family Villigracilaceae; genus Villigracilis. The sequence continues at coordinate 41,911 of JACPVC010000033.1, read as the reverse complement.
AACGCGGCTTGCCAGATAAGAATGTGATGCCCTATGAACTGGTGGATTTCGTCAACACGCAGACCATCGAATACCGCGCCCTCTCTCGCTACGGCGGCGACATAGACCTGCTCAAACGTCTCATCGCCGCAGGCTTCCCTGTGGTTGTGGAAAAAGGCTATTACGAACGCGATTACACCGGCAAGATCGACTGGCTCGGTCACTATCTCTTCACCACCGGCTATGACGATGCGCGCGGCGGCTTCATCGTGCAGGATGCCTACCTCAAGCCCGGCAAAGACCTGCTTAGCAAATACGAAGATTATCAAGATGGCTGGCGTTCATTCAACTATCTATTCATGGTAGTCTACCCTGCCAACCGCGAAGATGAGGTATTGAATCTCCTCGGTCCCTGGGCGGACGAAACTTGGGCAGCTAATCACGCCCTTGCATTCGCCAATCAGGAAATCGCCGATCTTAAAGGCAATGACCTTTTCTTTGCCTACTTCAACAAGGGGACGAGTCATGTCGCGCTCAATCAATACTCCGATGCTGCCATTGCGTATGACCAGGCGTTCAGTCAATATTCCAAATGGGACACCGCCAAAGGCAACCGTCCCTTCCGCATGATGTGGTATCAGACGGGTCCATATTTTGCCTACTATTATTCCGCCCGCTATCAGGATGTCATCAACCTCGCGAACACCACGCTCAAAGACACGATCTCCAAGCCCACCCTCGAAGAGTCCCTGCTGTGGCGCGGACGTGCTTACTATATGATCGGCGATACCAACGCCGCCGTTGCAGATTATCGCGCCGCATTACAAGTCCACGCGGATTGGTATCCGGCTGTGCAAGCGTTGCAAGAACTTGGGTTGCAACCGTAAAAGATATTGCTCTGCCGCCGTCCTCGGCGGCGAGTTTCTCAAATAACCGCGCCGAGGACGGCGCTTGGAGCATAAAGAATGAAAATTCTTCACTTTGCAGATGCCCACATTGATATGGCGAACTACGGACGGCATGACCCGGTTTCGGGGCTGCCTCTGCGTGTTTTGGATTTCCTCAAATCGTTAGACACCATCGTCGATACCGCCATCGCCCGCAAGGTGGACATGGTCATTTTCGCAGGCGATGCCTATAAAGACCGTTCCCCGGCTCCGACCTTTCAGCGTGAGTGGGGCAAGCGCATCATAAAATTATCGCAGGCGAAGATTCCCACTCTGTTGTTGGTAGGCAATCACGATATTTCTCCCGCCGTCGGGCGCGCCCATGCGTTGCAGGAATTCAAGACGTTGCAAGTGCCTTATGTGAAAGTATTGGATGCGCCTGAATTGCTGAAGCCAGGCGATGTATGGGGCTTGCCCTTGCAGGTCATCGCCATGCCGTGGGTGGCGCGCTCTGGGTTGATGGCTGCCACCGGCGAAACGGACTCCACACAGGCATTCTCACGTATTGAAGAGAATATCAGCGAGCTGATCGGCGGATGGATCGAGGAATGTGATCCGTCCATGCCGATTGTGTTGACGGCACACGCCTCTATTGAAGGGGCGAAGTTTGGCGGCGAAAGACTCGTGATGCTTGGCAATGACCTCGTGTTGACAGGCTCACTGGTGAGGAATCCGAAACTGAGTTATGTAGCGATGGGTCACATTCATAAACCACAGGACGTAAATGAAGGGCATCAGCCGCCAGTGATCTATCCGGGTTCGATTGAACGAGTCGACTTTGGTGAAGCAAAAGAAGATAGATACTTTGTCATCGCGGATGTGGAAGCTGATCGGGATACCGAGGTAGAGTGGATTCAACTCACAGGGGTGAGAAAGTTCATAGACCGCCGGGCAGTTCTAACGTCGAGTGAGAACGTAACAGAGGCACTTATGGCGGCACTGCCCAAACCGAAGGAAATGTCTGAGGCGGTTATCCGGCTTGTGGTGGAATATCCAAGAGAATGGGATTCGCTGATCGATGAATCCGCTTTGAGAAAATATGCGGCGGATGCGTTCGAGTTTCATTTCGTCAAACGTCCGCAGATCGAGTCGCGCGTGCGCATCGACGAGGGACAGGTGGTCAGCAGTTTGAGCCCGCTGGATTTGCTTGGTCAATATTTCGATGCGGCGAAAGTATCGAACGCCGATGACCTGAAAAAACTCGCACAGGAGATCATTACGGAAGAGGAATAAGCGCAACACCAAAAGGTGTTACGTGTTTTTAATACAAAGGAGATTAACATGAAAAACTTAAAGTGGCTTTTACTCGGTGTCTATTTGATCGTGGCAGGCTTGATGCTGCTTGGGGTGAGTTTCCCCCTTGCCAATGTCATTGCAGGCGTATGCGGCTTGATCGCCGGCGTGCTCTTCCTCATAAACAGATAATATGCAAGCCAAAGAGGAGCCTCTCGTAAGAGGCTCCTCTTTTTTGATTGACTTCACCTTCCTTTTGTTATAAACTTCGCCATCCTAATTTACGAGGTTCTTATGACAAAGGAACATTCACGGTATCGCTGGTTCGTGGTCGCTGTGTTCTTTTTTTTCATGCTACTGCATCAGACCGACAAATTGATGATCGGTTCGCTACAGGTACAGATCAGCAACGACTTCAATATCAATAACAAACAATGGGGCTTGGTGAATTCGGGGGCATTGATCGTCGCGACCATTCTCTACCCGATCTGGGGATATTTGTACGACCGTTTCTCACGCACAAAATTACTCTCACTGGCATCTTTAGTTTGGGGTTCGACCACCTGGTTGAACGCACTTGTTCGCAGCTTTGGCGGATTCCTCACCACTCGCGCATCCACAGGCATCGACGACTCATCCTACCCCGGCTTGTATACATTGATCGCGGATTATTTCGGTCCCACCCAGCGCGGAAAGATCTTCGGCATCTTGCAGCTCGCCCAACCCATCGGTTATTTATTGGGCATGATCCTGGCACTGATGGTCGCACCCGCTATTGGCGGATGGCGTTCGGTGTTCTATATCACCGGTTCGCTGGGGTTAATTATTGCGATCCTTATTTTCTTCGGCGTGAAGGAAATACCGCGCGGTCAAGCCGAGCCCGAGTTCGAGAACATAACGGAAATGCAGGCATTTAAGTTCTCATGGATGGAAGCGCGGGAAATCTTCAAGAAGAAGACCATGTGGTTTGTCTTTCTGCAGGGCTTTGCAGGCGTGTTCCCGTGGAACGTCATCACCTTTTTCTTCTTCGCTTATCTTGAAAGAGAACGCGGTTACGATGCGGATAGCATCCTCTTTACGATGGCGCCTGTTATTTTGATCCTTGCCGGCGGATATTTTCTCGGCGGCGCGCTCGGTGACTATGCCTTCAAACGCACCAACAAAGGACGCATCATTGTCTCTTGTGTCGGCGTTTTTATGGGTGCGCTCTTTATGTATCTTGCCATCACCACCCCAATTGAGGCGAAGAATCAATTCTTTATCTTCATGTGCCTGACTGCTATCTTTATGCCACTCTCATCCACGAACGTGACCGCCACGGTGTACGATGTGACCGTGCCTGAGGTCCGCTCGACGGCGCAGGCGGTGGAATACTTCATCGAGAATGCGGGCGCGGCATTTGCCCCCATCATCACCGGTGTGATCGCGGATATGTACGACCTTAAAACCGCCATCCTGCTCATCTGCACCGTGGCGTGGGGCTTATGTTTCTTCTTCTACCTTGGCGCGCTCTTCACCATCGACAAAGACTCGCACAACCTCCGCAATCAGATGGCGGAACGGGCGAAGTCGATGTGATCTTTTGTAGCGCGGGATACCACCTTGCGCTACTTTTTTAACCGTGCAATTTTCGCAAGATGAGCAGGGACGTTCCCTGTATAGCCAGGGCGGTCAAGGTTGCCAGCCCAAATGAAACCCCAGGGCTTGTTTGTTCGATCAGCAAACTCAACACCAAAAAGAAGCCGGTGAAGGCGAACATGCCGTAGAGCAATCCACGTAGGACGTGGGCTGCGGCGGCGGGACCGTGATCGCGATGCGCAAAGATGCTCAAGATGGTGACGTATAAGGGAATGGTCGTGAGAAGCCCGGTCATGCGCGAACCGATGAAGGGGGCAATGCCCGTCAGAAGCAGGATGAAACTTGTGCCAATTAAGATGCGCGCGGGGATGTCCCACTTGTTGAGTTCACTATTACCCGGTTCCACATCTCCTTTGGGCATGCAGGCGAGTCCAGCTAAAATTGCCAGCGCAACAACCGGGACGATAATGAAAAGGGGAATGGAGACGGTCTGCAAATACAACGTACACAGCGAAAAGACGAGGATGCTCCCCGCAATGGATATGTACCATTGAAAGCGAGTGGCAAGCCAGGCGTACGTGAGCGCATAGAACACGAGGGAAATACCGCCGCTCAGAACGCCCAACGCTGAATTTTCTGCAAATAAAGCCCCATGACTCAATGCGACGAAGAACACGACCGGTCCCGAGGTGAGTGGCATGCCAACGATCCAGCCGCTGACGGCGGGTCCCCAACGGCGACCGGCGAGGCTGGCGGAGCCGATGATGAGTGGGGCGAGAATCAATTTTAGTGCAAGTACATTCATTTCAATATCTTTCTAAAAACTCATCGTCATGCGATACACGGCAAGCAGAATGGACAAGTCCGCGACCATGTGACCGAGCACAGGCGCAAGCAGACTGCCATCCCTGCGGTAAAGCTGACGCCAGAACCAGCCGGTGAGAGTCAACACAAAAAGCATGAACAGCATCGAGAGCGGATGTGTCTTATTCCAAACGACCAGGATGTGATACCCGGCGTAGATCAAATCGCCAATGTAGAACTGTTTCGTTACACTTCCCAAAACGCCGCGCCAGAAATATTCTTCAAAGAAAGGGTTTACCAGTGCGAAATACGCAATGAACCCAAACCAGGCTGAACCACTCAATCCAATCGATGCAAGTTGGGTCTGTAAATTCTCGGCGACCCCAAACATATCCCGCAAAAGATATAAACCCAGTCCGCCTGAAACGCAGAAGAGCATACTAAGAAAAACATATCTATGTTTTGTGGTCTTGAAGAAAATGTCGAGGGGCAAAGCTGGGCGCAGAAAAATCAATGCCAACAAAATTGCGATATGAAAACCAATCAACGTTGCCCACGCGTTTTTGAAAACAAATAGTCCCGCCCATGCTGCAAGATAGGGCAGGATCGGGGCGAGCCATTTCGATTTCATGGATGAATTACTTGACTTCGGTGATGATCGTCCGTTTTGCACCAGCGGACATTAACGCCCCCGCCACCGACTCCGCCGAGGCTTGATCCACCAGCGCGATCATATTGCCGCCGCGTCCGCCGCCGCTGAGTTTGGCGCCGAGCGCTCCCGCCTTACACGCCGCCGCCACGAGGACATCCAACTCCGGCGAAGAGACGGTCATCTGCTGGAGGAATTCATGGTTATGATCCATTAACTCGCCGAGGTGTTCGGGTCTGCCACTTTCAATAAAATGACGCGCCATGGTGGAAATCTGTGCCACTTCGTTGAAGATGGTCTCGAAACGATTGGAGTCTCGCAGCCACAGACGGCGCACATCGCCTACGGATTGCTTCGTCGGTGCGGGCACACCGGTATCGCCAATGACAATGGTGAACGGCTTGCCGCATTTGAAGGTCTCGATGGGTTTGCTCTTCATGTAGTAAACCGGCATGTTGTAGGTGATGACGGTATTGTCGATGCCGGAAGGTGTGCCGTGATGGAGTTTCTCGATCTCAAAGACGAGTTGATTGACCTGTTCATTCGAGAGTGAATGATTGAGGAAAGAAGAAAGAGCGCGGACCAATGCCACGGAGACCGCCGCACCGGAGCCAAGCCCTGCCGCGACGGGGATGGTGGAAGTGACCGTTACTGAAATGTTCGGGCGCGGGGAAATGCCCAAGTGATGAAAAACTTTCAGAATAACCGCACCAATTGGATGGTCGGAAGGAAGCGTGGAGAGTTCGCCTTGCAAGTTCACCATCGGGGCGTCGATCCAGACTCCAGGCTTATCCGAGTCGCAGACTTCCACATCTACCTGCACCTGATCGACGGGAACGGCAAGCGCGGGACGGTTGTAGACAACGGCATGTTCGCCGAAAAGGATGATCTTGCCGGGCGCGGATGATTTCATGAAACGTAGAAGATGACGATGACAACAATTGCCCAGAGGAACATGGCGATTTGGAACGGACGATCAGAAAGCAAAATTTCCTCGGGCGTGCCGCCCGCATGTTCGACTTCAATAAGATACAGGTAGCGGAAGATGGTGTAGACCACGAATGGGATCGTGAGCATCATGGAATGATTCTCCGGCACATTGGGCGCGGAGAACGTGTAGAGCGAATAGGCTACGATGGTTGTGCCGGAAACGATCATGATGTATTGGTCGAGGAGCGGTAGGGTGTAGCCGTCTAATACTTTGCGATGTGAACCTGCGCCATGAGCGAGCAAGGCAAGTTCGGCGCGGCGTTTGCCAAAGCCGAGGAAAAGTGAAAGCAGAGACATCACGATGTAAAGCCAGGGCGAGAAGCGTTCCACGGCGATGAGGGTCACACCCGCGCCCACGCGCAGGACGAAACCCGCCGAAATGATGAGCACATCCAGAATCGGAATGTGCTTGAGCCATTTTGAATAGGCAAGGTTGAGGACGAAATAACCAGCGACGACAGCGGAGAAAGCCGGGGCAAGCAGATACGCCAATACAATGGTGACTGCCACAATCAGGATGCCCGCGACCCACGCAACGTTGACGGGAAGTTTGCCCGAGGCGATGGGGCGGTTTTTCTTTTCGGGATGCTGGCGGTCAGCTTCCACATCGGCGAGGTCGTTGAAAATATAAACGCTGGAGGAAATGAGGCAAAAGAGCGCGAAGCCCGCAAGTGTGCGCAGGAACGAATCGACAATGAATAATTGCTTGTCGAAGACCAGCGCCGCAAAGATGAAGACGTTCTTCGTCCATTGGCGCGGACGCATGGTTTTGAATAAGGCGGTTAACATGGGGGTATTTTACCTGTATTTTACGGTGACCAGAAATTTCCGCTCATTACCATCATGCAAAGCAGGTCAATCGAGTCTTCGTAATAATCTATGTGATTGTTGTACACGGAATCATAGATTTTATTCAGCCATTCCTGCTGGGCGGGGTCGTTCATGGCGGCAACTCCCATGGGCGCGACAAAGAAAGTCGTGAAGTAATCGCTGTCTGGCAGCGGCTCGCCAGTCAGTTCATATCCCGAGCGGATCTTCAACGGGTCGCCCTCGGCGCTGGCTTCGACCCAATGCGAAATATTCTGAACAAGGAAACGCGAAAGAGAATCATCGTTGAGCAGGGCATCCGCACCCACCCGCCAGGGGACGCGCCCGGCGTTGTAGTTATACGCGCCGTCAGTCACGTTCTCCAAAAAGTTGGCTGGAGCGGGCACGCTGTTCACAATGAAATCGGGCATGAGTCCGGTTTGGGGGCTGTACTGTTCTTGAATATTTGCCATCAGAGTCTGGCTCTGAAAAATAACATCCTCCCAAACCGGGTCATTCGTGGCATTTCTAAACGCACGGAAGTTGACCAGCATAAAATCTGAAGAACGCGGCGTGAATTGATTGTATTGCGGCTCGCCCACATTGACCCAATCGCCAAGCATTGGCAGGTGGCTTTCCGGTCCAATGGTCGATTCGAGAATGCCCGCGATCATCGTCTCGGCTTCAGCTTTGTAATTCACACGACCATCGCTGCCCCATTGTGCATCCGCGAGCAGTAGACCAAAAGCAATATCGGCGTCGCCGTCGAAAGCGCTGGCATTGCCTTCTTCAAGCGGCACGTTCCAATCCATCAGACGCAGATCGATCTCGCTGCGATGCTCATCCACGAACGCCCACATGCCGTCGAAGATGGTCTGCGCATCGGGGTCGTATCCCGCCATGATAGGGACGATCACCATGCCATAGCCTTGTCCTTCTGAAACGGTCGTTGAACGAGTCGGTTCATCTTTGCCCAACACCACGCGGTACATGGTGAAGCCATCGGTATTGGTTCCCGCCTCCGCTACATAGTTTGCCTTCCAGTAATCGTAATAAGCGCGTACGTCATCATCTAATTGTTCGCGCGTGCGATGATTCGGCAAAATGCTGTTCGGCGCATACGTCACATGCTGCGGGAACGGACGCATGATCGGCACACGAGTCGGAACCGGTGTAGGTTCAGGGGTAGTTGTTGCAACAACGGGCGCAGAAACGCACGCGAACGTCAACAAGGCAAGCGTGAAAACAAGCTTTCTCATGCAACCTCCGTTTTCTCGTTTATACATCACTGCCTTATGGTAGTGCAAGTTGCCAACTTGCGCCACATTTACCTCATTGGCGCAGGTAAAATAGAGCCATGCCCAAAGTTCGTTTGGATGTTTTGCTCGTAGAAAAAGGATTGGCGGACTCGCGCGCCAAAGCCCAAGCCCTCATCATGGCGGGACAAGTGCGCGTCGCGGGTCAGGTCGCGCTCAAGCCTGCCACAGCGGTGCAGCCTGATTCCACGCTGACGGTGGATACCGGTCCGCGATTTGTATCGCGCGGCGGCGAGAAGATCGAAGGCGCGTTGGATGCATTCAAGATCGATGTGACCGGTTTTGTGTGTGCCGATGTCGGTTCCTCCACAGGCGGATTCACCGACTGCCTTTTACAGCGCGGCGCGACAAAGGTGTATGCCATCGACGTTGGCAAAGGGATTCTGCATTGGAAACTGCGTACCGATCCGCGTGTGGTGGTGATGGAAGAGACCAATGCGCGCTTCGTAGAGTCACTGCCGGAGAAGATTAACTTTGTGACGGTGGATGCTTCGTTCATTTCTTTGAGGACGTTGCTGCCAGTGATTGGAAAATGGAAAGTGGAAAGTGGAATTGTTGCCCTCATCAAGCCGCAATTCGAGGCGGGTAAAAAGATCGTTTCACGCGGCGATGGAGTTGTCCGTGACCCGGAAGTGCATAGGCAGGTGTTAATAGATGTGTTGACCTTTGCCAAGGCAGAAGGTTTTGGCTTGCGCGGATTGGTCAAATCTTCGTTGTTGGGTCCAAAGGGAAACGTAGAATTTTTGGTTTGGTTGGATATGAGTCCAAATGATGCTGCGGTTGAAGATCTGGTGAATGATTTGTTTCCTGCGGACGAGAGTGCGTCGCACCAGACTTAATGAGACGAATCCACCTTTTGAATTCCGCTTCTTAATGAGATATGCCTACCCGTTTGGTGCGACGCACCCCTGCTGGAGAAAAAAATGAACTGCCCAAAATGCAACTCTGAACTAACCAAGAAATATTACAAGGGAATGTTCGAGGTCGATTCCTGCCCGAATTGCCGCGGCATGTGGCTGGACTTCAACGAGTTGGATAAGCTCGAAGATGTAGTCTTCGACGAGGATGAACACAAAGGCTCGCTCGTCCACTTTCAAACGCGGACGGAGTTTCCTTGTCCGCATTGCGGGGCGAAGTTGGATGAGTTTCAATATCGTTTATACGATCTGAAGCTGGATAGCTGCACTGAGAACAACCACGGCTTCTGGCTGGATGCAGGCGAAGACGAGCGGGTGATGGCAATCATGCAAAAGCGGGCGGGGGATGTGCAGAGAAAGGTCAATGCCGAAGCAGAGTGGAAGCAAATGCTCAAGGGGATGCACGCGTTTTTAGAAAAGAAAAAGTAAAGGCAGGGTTACCCCGCCTCTACAATTCATAGGAAATATTCAGGATGATTCGGGCGGTGTATTTTTTGTCGGTTCCAGAATCTCATCGATGGTCATGGCGGCATGGTCGGCTTCGGCGGGGTGATAATGGACATGCACCCTGCGCACATTCGGTACCGACTTTATCACGATCTCTTCCACACGGCTGGCGATACGGTCACCTTCGTGAACGGTTAGAGCACCGTCGATGCCGATGGTTAGATTCACAACAATGTGAGGTCCGAAGCGGTGGGCTTGCATTTCCTCCAATTGAACAACCCCCTCAATCGTTTGTAACAAGTCCGCGATATGCTGCGCCAACTCGCGGCTGGGAATGATCGCCATCAAGTCTGTGGAAGATTCGCGCAGGATGAAAAGACCCGTACGGAAGATGAGCAACGCCACCAACGCGCCCGCGAGCGGGTCCACCCACGGAAGCCCGCGCTGACCGAGAAAGATACCGATGGTCGCCGCGCTGGCAGAGAACAAGTCATTGCGATGGTCGTAAGCCAGGGCGTCGACAACGGGGTTGAGGGTTTCGCGCCCAAGTTTACGGATGTAGTCTGTGAGGAAAATTTTTACCACCACTGTGCCCAACGCCACCCAAAGCGCGAATGGATGCGACGTGGTGAAGTCCGCCACACCATCGGCGAAGTCCCAGACCTTGTCTACTGCATCCCAAAATACAGCGACAGCTGTAGTCACGACGAACGCACCGATCAACAACGAGCCAATGCTCTCGAATTGACGATGCCCATAAGGGTGGTCGCTGTCGGCGGGTTTGTTTGCCATGCGCACGAAGATACTGGCAGCGATGTAATAGGCAACATCCGAAGTGGAGTTGATACCTTCCGCCAATAAGGCCGGGCTGTGCGTCAAAATGCCGAATGTCGTTTTGACAATGGCAAGCAGGATGTTCGTGCCCAATCCCAAGTTTACAGCGTGCAAACTTTTTTCGTCGCGTTCGTGTGTCATTTGAATCGATTAAACCACAAAGGGTCAAGGAACATTGCAGAGATATTTAAGCATGCCTAAAAAACAAGCCCTGTGAGAGTGCTCTCACAGGGCTTGTTTTCGGTTAGGTACCTGCTCTTCGCAGGAAAAATTTTGTAACTTCCTCTGCAACCGCAGGCAGCAGTGCCAAACCAACGACCAATCCCCATTCACGCCCGCTCAAGAAGTGGGTGTTGAAGATAGGTTGCAGGAACGGCACAGCACATACGAGAAGCAGGAGGGTAATGGAAATCCCAACTGCATACTGCATGTACTTGTTCGAGAAAATACCGATCTTGAAGATCGAAGCACGCTCCGAACGGACTGTGTAAGCACGGAACAATTCCGCAAGCGAAAGCGTGACAAATGCCATTGTCTCGGCGGTTTGAACGTCCACGCCGCGCCAATCGTGTGCCAGAACGAAGGACAACATGTTTACGCCGGACGGGATGATTGCCCCAGCTTCGAGATGCCACACTAAACCCATGACAAAAGCCCCAAGCACTGCGCTGGTTTGCATGACCGTTTGCACGATAATACCAACACCCATCGAGCGATTGATGATCGGCTCAGACTTGGCGCGCGGCTTTTGATCCATGATGTCTGGGTCGCCTTTTTCCATGGCAAGCGCCAGGGCAGGCGCACCATCTGTAATAAGGTTGAGCCACAGCAATTGGATGGCGGTCAACGGCGCGGGCAAGCCAGCCAGAGTTGCAAGGAAGATAATCATAATTTCCGCCACGTTGGAGGAAAGCAGGAAGAATACGAACTTGCGGATATTCGAATAGATGATGCGTCCCTGCTCTACAGCAGAGACGATGCTGGCGTAGTTGTCATCGGTCAACACCATGTCTGCGGTGCCTTTGGCAACATCGGTGCCGGTGATTCCCATCGCCACGCCGATGTCCGCGCGTTTAATGGCAGGGGCATCGTTTACACCGTCACCGGTCATGGCAACGACTTCATCGTTGGCTTGCAACGCATCGACGATACGCATTTTGTGCTCGGGCGAGACGCGGGCAAAAACATCGGTGTCTTCGATGATGTTCTTTAATTCAGCATCATTGATACCATCCAGATCTGCGCCTGTCAGCACCCTTTTGCCGGGTCGTAACAACCCAATGGATTCGGCGATTGCCTTGGCTGTGTTGGGGAAGTCGCCGGTAATCATCACAGTACGGATGCCCGCGTGACGCGCCTTTTCGAGCGCAGGTTTTACCTCGGTGCGCGGCGGGTCGATCATGCCCATCAAGCCGACGAAAACGAGGTCTTTTTCAAGATCTTCAGTTTTTACTTCTTCGATATTGTCGGGCACATCCTTTTCCACGCGATAGGCGAAGCCAAGCACGCGCAGGGCGTCTTTGGTCATCACATCATTCGCGGCAAGGATTTTGTTGCGCATTTCGTCGGTCAGGTCGCGCGGCTGGTCATCCATGTCTTGATATTTCGAGCAAAGCGTCAAGACAATATCGGGCGCGCCTTTAACGGCAACAACATCCCAATCCTTGTGTTTTTCATTGGTAAATGGGGAAGGGTCGGTGGGGCTGGGCTTGATTACGTCATGGATGGTAATCATGCGCTTGCGTTCCGAATCGAAAGGCACTTCGTTCTCACGCGGATAGGCTTCGTCGATCTCCACATGGACCGCGCCAGCTTTTGTAGCGGCAACGAGCAATGCGCCTTCGGTCGGGTCGCCCACGATGCGATAGGTTTGTTGTGTATCCGATTCGCCTGTGATCTCGATCTCAGAGTCGTTATTCAAGACACCCAACCAGAGCGTGGAGAGAATGGCTGGGTATTGTTTCGCATCCACGGGTTTACCGTCTATGTGGAACTCACCTTTCGGCGTGTATCCGGCTCCTGAAACGCTGACAAACTGCCCGTCTGCCCAGAGGCGCGTGACCGTCATCTCGTTTTGAGTGAGCGTCCCGGTCTTATCCGAACAGATGATGGTGGCGGAACCCAGCGTCTCTACCGAGGAAAGTTTGCGGATGAGCGCATGGCGTTGGATCATCTCGCGCATACCGAGTGCGAGTGAGATGGTCACCACGGCGGGCAGACCTTCGGGCACGGCGGCAATCGCAAGGCTGATGGCGATAATGAAGACTTCGGTAATCTGCTCGGCGAAGGTCTTGAAATAATTGAGCGGGTCTGAGAAAAGACCGCTGACATCTGTGTAATTGAAGAGGGCAACGATGAAAACGATGAACACCAAAATCAGCGAACCAATGCTGAGCGATTTTCCCAACTGGTCGAGCCGGCGTTGTAATGGCGTCTCTTCGGTTTCGACGCTTTGCAGCATCGTGGCGATCAGACCAAGTTGAGTGTTCATGCCTGTACTGGTCACCACGCCGCGTCCGCGCCCATAGGAAACGACAGTGCCCATGAAGGCGGTGTTCTTGCGGTCACCAAGCGGAATGTTTTTATCGAGCACGGTTACTGCATTCTTTTGAACGGGAAGCGACTCACCGGTAAGTGATGCTTCTTCCACGCGCAGGTTTATGGCTTCGAGCAAGCGCAAGTCTGCCGGGATGAAATTCCCCGCCTCCAAAAAGACGATGTCGCCAGGCACCAGGTTGTAGGCAGGCACTGATTTACGCGAGCTGTCGCGCAGTACCTGTGCTTCGGGCGCGGCAAGTTTTTTCAGAGCAGCCAGCGCTTGTTCGGCGCGTTGTTCCTGAACGATTCCCAGGACGGCGTTCAAAACCACGATTGCCATGATGGCGATGGCTTCCACATAATCGCCAAGCAATGCCGAAATGACCGAGGCGACGATCAACAAGATCACCACAAAATTATTTAACTGGTCCCACAGCATGGCAAGGAAGCCGGCCCGGGGCGCCTCGTGCAACTGGTTTTGACCGTAATGCTCAAGCCGTTTTTCGGCTTCAGTGCTGCTCAAGCCCTCCTCATGGACTTCAAGATGCCGGAGTGTTTCTTCGGCGGTGAGAGCGTGGAATTCCTTCTGTGTTGATTCTTCGTGTGACATGAAAACTCCTGATATTGGATGTTCGGAGATGTGCCTCTTACAAACAAAAACGAGACCACCACTACCTCCGTGGATGGTCTCGCCAAACGTCTAAAACGTCCGCGTTGCCGATGGCATTATGCCAATGGACTGACGACAACGCGTCCTGCGGGGAGGCAGGTGGCTACTCCCCAAACGCCCTGAGTGTATCCACAGGCGCGGTCATTGTCAAGGAAGAGCCGACAAAAGTGTTTGTAATACGGTTACAATTTGGGAATGTCCAAACCGAAACAAAACCTGCCATATTTCTTTCTAACACTTGCTGCCATTGCAGTATTAACGTTATTCGGTCCCGAAGAACAATCCCTGGGATCGAACGTGCGCCTCGTCTACCTGCATGGAGCCTGGGTGCTCACTGCGGAAATTGCCTTCATCTTCGCGGCTCTTGCCGGACTTTTCGGCCTGCTTCTGCGACGTGACCTTTTCCACACCTGGAGCGAAGCACTCGGGCGCACCGGCATCCTCTTCTGGGTCACCTATTTGCCGCTCTCCCTGTTTGCCATGCAAGCCAATTGGAACGGTCTCTTCCTCGCCGAGCCGCGCTTCCGTCTCGCCATGATCTTTGCCATCACGGGTGTTCTGCTTCAACTTGGTTTATGGATGTTCAGTATTCACTGGCTCACTTCACTGGCGAATATTCTTTACATCATTGCATTGCGCGTCATCTTTGCTCAAGCTCAAAACATCATGCACCCGCCTCCATCTCCTATTTTCAATTCAGGGAATTACGTCATTATCGGTTTCTTCATCGCGTTGATCCTGCTCACGTGGCTGGCAGCTTATTTCCTCACGCGCTTCCTGCTTAACATCAAACCCGGCAACTGAGCAATATTTTGCGACTCCGCTTTCAACTTATCCTATTCATGTTCGTCCGCACTATCCTGAATTCCGCTCACAGGATGGTGTATCCATTTCTACCCATCTTTGCGCGCGGACTTGGTGTGGATATTTCCACCATGTCCTTGCTGATGACGGGGCGTTCGCTGCTCGGAGCAACCAGCCCATTGCTCGGTCCCATCGCCGATCGGCGTGGACGCAAGTTTGGCATGCTGGCTGGCTTGGGTATTTTTGTCTTCGGTATTGGTATTGTGGCGGTCTTTCCCACCTTTTGGGCATTGGCTGCCGCGCTCGGTCTTGCCATGATCGGCAAGTTCATGTTCGACCCTGCCATGCAAGCTTATTTCGGCGACCGCATTCCTTATCACCAGCGCGGTACCGCCCTTGCGATAACGGAAGTGGCTTGGTCCATGGCATTTATTGCCGGCGTTCCCATAGCCGGTTTCTTGATCGACCGTTTTGGGTGGTCTGCTCCCTTTCCATTATTCAGCATTTTAGGGTTGATCGCTTTCTTTATCCTCTGGCGAATTGTCCCAAATGAGGACCCGCATCATGAGCCTGTCAACAGCACCCGTGACGGTTATCTCGCCGTGTTCAAATCCACGCCTGCGCTGGCGGGAATTTCCATTGCGCTGTGGGCAAGCGCGGCGAACGAGCTGGTCAACGTGATTTTTGGCGTTTGGCTGGAGGATTCATTTGGGTTGAAGATTGCGGCACTGGCAGGCGCCTCGGCAGTGATCGGCATCTCTGAATTAAGCGGTGAAGGTCTGGTCGCTTTCACCACAGATAGACTCGGCAAACCGCGCGCCCTCGCCATTGGGTTGATTACTAATTCGTTGGCGGCTATTCTGCTTCCCTTCATTGGGCGGACTCAGGTTGGCGCGTTGATCGGCTTATTCCTTTACTACATCGCGTTTGAATACGTCATGGTCAGCCATATCCCCATGGTGACGGAACTGGTCCCTTCGGCGCGGGCAACGCTGCTATCTTTAAATGTAACCGGTCACGCCTTGGGACGCGCCCTTGGCGCACTTCTGGCGGCGTTCATTTACCAGCAGTTCGGCTTTGTCTTTGTGGCGCTGACGGCAGTCCTGTTCAATATGGCTGGTATTCTGGCACTGCGGCGGATGCAAAGGCAGTAAAAGCTCACTAAAACGGGAGCAGTTCCAGGGTCCGGGGTGAGGCGCAAGGGCTTCATCCCCAAAAATAAAAACCCCATCTCACGACGGGGCTTTTTTATTACTTGAAGATCAAATTACACGGCGTTGAGGCTGGAGTTGATCTTGCTGAAGACGTTACCGATGATCGGGCCGAGGATCATGAGAGCCGCGATAACAACGATAGCAACCAAAACAAGGATCAACGCATATTCGACCAAACCCTGGCCTTTTTCTTTGGGTGAAAATAACATGGCAAATTTCTCCTTTCTTTCTGGATTTCTCAGGAGGCCCTCCCGAGATTGATTTTATTTTACATGGACTGAAATTTTTTGCAAGTGAGTCTGCAATTAAGTCCTTTACAATTATGTTAGCCTTACAGGGATGATGGGATAATTTATATAGTGACCAAACTTGTATTCAAATTACTAAAGACGTTGCCAATGGTGGGACCAAGCACCAGGAGTGTCGCAATAACAAGAATGGAAACCATAACAAGGATAAATGTATATTCCACAAGGCCCTGGCCTATTTCTTTAGACCGGAATAACATGTTCTTCTGCCTCCTTTCCTCAAGATTTCCCGTCCCCATTCCGGGATCACTTACATCTTTCATTTTGCAGGAAGAAAATCAATAATTCAATCGCCGCACACGATAGCCACTTAAGAATTATGCAAGGTCGGCAGCAAAACAAGCAAAAAACTGCCTCGTCAGGCTGGGACGAGCGAAATGTGCTCCACTTCCATGAGTTGAAGAGTTGGCAGGGTAAAACATGATGGCGCGTCTTATGCCCTTAGGTTGGTTCTTAAAATAAATTCACCCGCGAAATCACGTTTCGCGGATGAATTATGTTTTTACTACTTAAAATTAAACTACACGGCGTTGAGGCTGGAATTGAGCTTGCTGAAAACGTTTCCGATGACTGGGCCGAGGATTACGAGAGCTGCAATAACAACAATGGCAACCAAAACAAGAATCAACGCGTACTCTACAAGACCCTGACCATTCTCTTTAGGTGAGAATAACATGGCAAATTACCTCCTTTCCTTAAAGGTACCCGTTCCAAATGCGGGAGGAGAAACGTTTCCAGTCCCATGTTATTCATAATAATGAATCAGAAATTTTGATAATTAATAGGCAGGGAACGTTTAACTTTTTAATGAATTTGTCCATTTTATCTCAATTTAATGATTAAGCACAAAATTAATCAGGACCTTCGCTTGTCATCTTGCCTGCACCGTGCCGCAGGTACGCGTGAGCGAAAGTCCTATTAACTGATGTTACGCACTTGCGCTTCGACTACGAGCGGGAGGAGCGCCCGCTCTCCGCTCACATCGTCCCGGTGTTTTTCGGGAGCGCGGCAGTCGAAGGGCGAGGGACGCAAAAAAGTAGAAATCGCGTAACATCAGCTATTAATATAAAAAGCCTCATCATACGATGAGGCTTTTTTATTACTTGAAGACCAAATTACACGGCGTTGAGGCTGGAGTTGATCTTGCTGAAGACGTTACCGATGATCGGGCCGAGGATCATGAGAGCCGCGATAACAACGATAGCAACTAAAACGAGGATCAACGCATATTCGACCAAACCCTGGCCTTTTTCCTTGGGTGAGAATAACATGATAATTTTCTCCTTTCATCTAAATTTGCCGGAAAACTCTTTCCGAATCTACGACTTTATTCTACGTCAAAACAGTGGAGAGTCAATAGTTTTTGTTTTGCAATCCTGTTAAGGAAAGTTTAAGGAATAAAGCGGACTGACAATACATAAATGTTCATCCATGCGGGCATTTCTGTGGTTAAATTATTCATCTCAACGTCCAGGTTGGAGCCCATGTTAATTCATTCAGCATCCCAGCTTCTCACTCTTGCAGGCGGACCGCAGCGCGGAAAGGCGCTCGGTTCGCTTGGTGTGATCCCCAATGGCGCGGTGGTCATCCGCGATGAAAAGATCGTCGCTGTTGGCACCACCGAGGAACTCCGCAATGCCTACCCCGACGAACCTACGCTCGATGCCGGTCACTGCGTGTTGATGCCCGGCTTCGTGGACCCGCACACTCACATCATCTGGGCGGGAGACCGCGCGAATGAATTCGAGAAAAAAATGGCGGGCACACCCTATCTCGATATTCTTGCCGCAGGCGGCGGGATTCTCTCCACTGTCAGAGCCACGCGCACCGCCAGCATTGAAACATTGATGGCAGAGACACGTCCGCGGCTGTTGCGGATGTTCAGGAATGGAACCACAACGGCTGAAACAAAAACAGGATACGGTCTGCAAACTGCCACCGAACTGCGCCTGCTTAAAGCCTTGCTTGCCCTGAACGATGAAAGCCCAATGGACCTCGTAATCACATTCCTTGGCGCGCATGCTATTGCGCCGGAATATAAAGACAACCCGCAGGGTTATACCGATGAAGTCGCCAACACCATGCTACCCATGCTTAAAGGCTGGTGGGAGACTCACGCTCCGCGCCTGCCTCTGCCCTTTGTGGATGTGTTCTGCGAGACAAAAGCCTTCACCCTCGAACAATCGCGTCAGATCCTGACGCAGGCTGGGTCGCTGGGATTCCCGCTCAAGATCCACGCTGACGAATTCGACAACCTCGGCGGGGCGTCGCTCGCAGCGGAGTTAAAGGCTGCGTCGGCAGACCATCTCGTGGTCACGTCTGATGCGGATATCGAGGCGTTGGGAAAGTCTGACACGGTGGCAGTCGCGCTTCCTTGCACTCCGTTCGGGTTGGCGGAGTCCCATTACACGCCTGCAAAAAAATTACTCGAAGCCGATGCCATGCTCGCCATTGCCACAGATTGCAACCCCGGCACCTCGTGGAACGAATCGATGCAATTCGCGATTGCGCTTGCCTGCCGTTACATGAAGTTAACGCCCGCGCAAGCCATCGCCGCAGCGACCATCAACTCGGCGCACGCCATTCGCAGAGCAGCTACCGTTGGCTCCATCGAAGTGGGCAAACAGGCGGATATGCTCATTCTGTCGGTGAACGATTACCGTCAGGTGGGTTATCGCTACGGAACCAATCTCGTCAAACAGGTTATCAAACGCGGACAAGTCTATTCCGTAGACGTGGGTTATTACCGAACGGCATAAGAGGGCAACGACTCATGGATACTTCCTGGACCGTCTTTTCAATCATTTTGATCGCCACCGCAATTGGGGCATTTACCATCGCGCTCATCCTGACCCGCAGACCGAGGAAACCGGGGATCCGTTCGCTCACACTGATGTTGACAGGGTTGGCAATCTGGTCGTTCAGTTACGCCATGATTACGCTCTCCCCAGCGCTTGAAGCCAAGCTATTCTGGCTGCAGATCGAGAATATCGGAATTCAATCTGTGCCGGTAGCATGGTTCTTTTTTTCCTTGAAATACACCCGGCTCGATCAATGGCTGACGGGCAAACCGGTCATGCTGGTGTTTTGGATCATTCCGGGCATATCTCTTCTCTTTATATTCTCCGAGACGTGGTTCCATCTTTACTACTCTTCTGTACGCATCGCCACAGAAACGGGCGGACCGTTAATCATCAACCGCGGCATCATGTATTGGATCGCGCTGCCGCATGCCTACCTGCTGTACCTCATCGGGCTGGTAGCACTAGTGCGCCGTTTTTCGCAGGCGCGAGCCGTGTATCGCAAACAGACACCTTACTTAATCGGCGCAGTGGTCGTTCCCTTTGTGGCCAACCTGATGTATCAACTGGCTCCCGGTATGATCCCTCTTTTCCCGGCGCCAGTGGATTTAACGCCCCTGTCCTTCACTCTCACCGCGGTTTTGTTGGCAGCCGATATTTTTGGGCTCCGCCTGCTCGACCTTGTGCCCATCGCCCGCGACAACGTGATGGAATTCATCCCCGAAATGGTCTTTGTGCTGGATGAAAAAGAACGCATCATCGACGCGAACGCAGTGGCGCAAAAGTGGTTGGGGAAATCGTTCGACGAGATCTTGGGGAAGGAGCCGATTGAGGTCTTTCACAACTGGCCCCAATTGCTCCAGCGCTTCTTCTTTCTGGAACATACCCGCGAAGAGATCGAGATTCCCGACAGCCCGCCCCGCATCCTCGAAACCATCATCACACCCATCTACAACCGCGCAAGCCAGTTGGAAGGACGGGTGATCCTCGCCTACGACATCACCGACCGGAAGAACCTCGAAAAAGAATTGAAGAATGCCAACCAAGCCCTTCAGGTGCAGTTGAACGAGAACGAGCGACTGCGTCTGCAATTACAGGAGCAAGCCATCCGCGACCCGCTGACCGGTGTGTTCAACCGTCGTTATTTCGCCGAAGCGTTGGACAGGGAAACCGCCCACGCAGTCCGCGAGAGCAGCCCGTTCTCCCTCATCGTTTTGGATGTGGATTTCTTCAAGAAAGTCAACGATACCTACGGTCACAAATGCGGTGACCTGGTTTTGCAGTCGCTGGCAAATTTCCTTCAAGAAAATACGAGGCGCAGCGACATCGTCTGCCGGTTTGGCGGGGAGGAATTCGTCATCCTCATGCCAGACGCCGCGGTGGAAGATGCTCACGAACGCGCCGAACTTTTCAGAAAACGATTTGAGGCGCTTGTTACTGAGTGCGAGGGTAAGCATGTAAAATCCACCTTCTCAGCCGGGGTTGCATCCTTCCCGCTCCATTCAAATTCAGGTGAGACTCTGCTTAATATGGCAGACCTGGCTCTGTATCAATCCAAAGCGGGCGGACGCAACCGCGTCACCGTGTTCTCGTCTGAAATGGAAGAGCCAACTCCGACGAAATAAATTTCTTGCCCCATTCAACCTTTAGGAGAGCTTTCATGCAAATCGATATTATTGGCGTGCCCATCGACCTGGGCGCAGACCGCCGCGGCGTAGACATGGGTCCGAGCGCCATCCGTTACGCACATTTACAAAACAAACTCGAAGACCTCGGTTACACTGTCAACGATGAAGGCAACGTGGAAGTACCCATCGCTGAAATGTGCAGCATCACCAACCCAAAGCTGAAATACGTCGACTGCATCATCCCCATGTCGCGCAGAGTTTCCGGCGCAGTATCCACTTCGATACAGGCTGGCAACTTCCCGCTTGTGATCGGAGGCGATCACTCTTTATCCATCGGCTCGGTGCGCGGCGCGGCGCGGAATAAAAAGATCGGCGTTATCTGGCTCGATGCACACGCCGATTTCAACACCGCCGAAACTACACCGTCTGGCAACATCCACGGCATGTCGCTTGCCGTCCTGTGCGGGCTGGGCGATAAAAGTCTCGTGCAATTGTGGGATGAACCCGCCCCCGTCATCGACCCCAAGAAAGTTGCCATCGTTGGGGCGCGCGACCTCGATGAAGGTGAAAAAAGAAATTTGCAAAGCGCAGGCGCGATGGTGATGGGCATGGAACAGATCGACCGCTACGGCATGGTGACTTGTCTTGAAAAAGCCATCGAACGCATCAGCCGCGATGTGGATGGCATCTATCTTTCTCTCGACCTTGACTCGCTCGACCCCGAACACGCACCCGGTGTTGGAACGCCTGTGCCCGCGGGTCTCACTCAACGCGAAGCGCATCTCGCTTGTGAAATGATCGGCGAAACCGGCAAGCTCATCGGCATGGACGTCGTCGAAGTCAACCCCATCCTCGACGTGCAAAACCGCACCGCGCTGCTCGCCGTCGACTTCGCCCTCTCGGCATTAGGACGCCGCATTTGGAATGGAATTTGATGAAACCAACTCTTTTGGATTTAGAACGACTCGCCCGCGAAGCCGGAGCGATTCTCCGTGAAGGATATAACAAGGAACACACGGTTCATTACAAAGGGACAATTGATCTTGTTACTGAAACCGACCACGCCTCTGAAGCCTTTTTGCTTGGCGAAATAAAATCCGCTTTCCCCGGCGGGCACATCCTCGCCGAAGAAAGCGGAAACATCCAAGGCAGCAACGAAGACCTCTGGTATATCGACCCGCTCGATGGCACGGTTAACTATGCACATCACATTCCCATCTTCTGCGTCTCGATTGGATTCGCCTCAAACGGCGTGATGGTTCTCGGCGCTGTCTACGACCCACTACGCGATGAAATGTTCACCGCCGAAAAAGGCAAAGGCGCATTCCTCAACGGAAAGCAAATACACGTTTCAAACACAAACGAACTGGTAAAGAGTCTGCTCGTCACCGGCTTCCCCTACGACACTTGGGATACTGAACTCGACAACTTCAAATACTTTGAACGCCTCGCCAAAAAGACCCAAGGCGTGCGCCGCCTGGGTTCCGCCGCACTCGATGCCTGCTATGTCGCCGCAGGTCGCTTCGACGGCTTCTGGGAATTCAAGCTCAAACCCTGGGACGTCGCCGCCGCAGGCTTGATCGCCGCCGAAGCTGGAGCGAAAGTCACGGCGATAGATGGACGAGAAGATTTTCTTGCTTCGCCTTTGTCCATTCTAGCGACAACGCCAGGGATTTATGAAGCGACAAAAGCACAACTAAAATAAAAGAAGCGGACGGCGATGAGCCGTCCGCTTCTTTTATTTTATGATTATTTCCTTTCGTCAGAATTGCTTTTTTTGTTACTTAGTAACTATCTTATTTTTTCTATAGCAGTGATTTTATGCATCTTTTTCGTACACAACAAGTCTTGCCATGATTAGATTCAAAGAAATTAGCGAAAATGTCATTAATGGCACAAGCGCTAAGTTTACGGCAAGTGAAAATAGAGTAACAATTATAGGATCCAATGGAGAATAGATAGTTGTGATACGGCTATATCCGAGCATAGCCATAATAGTAAGTGCAATGCCCGACCCTAATAAAATAACTACTGAATTGATACATCCGTACTCATTTCTTCGTTGCACTAGAATACCCGCATACATCGCAACAAAAAATTGAGAAGAAACCATGGCAAATCCCGGGACTGTGTTAGCAAGATATCCTACAATCGCATTGACACTTCCTATCACAAAGATAAGAAAAAAAAGAATATCTATATAAAAATAAATAGGGAACTTGCGAAGATTATGGCGAGGAGTTGACTTGGACTTTTTATTAGAAACTGATTTTTCTTCACTGGCATTCAAAGCTTCGTCCGTCTCAACTTTGTTTCTGCGAATTGCAGAAATGTTATAAATTATTCCCACCACGAGAGCAATAGAACTTATCAAACCAATAATGAAGTTCTCATTGTTAGAGTTCATTTCATAAACCGCCTTGTTTTTTGCTCTTGTCTGGCACGAAACCTCAATTAAAAACTGCAAATTGTGGGCCCGGTAGGATTCGAACCTACGACCAAGGAATTTTAGGCTTTATTTCTGTTGGGCTATGTTTTTAATATTTTTATCTTCGTCTTTTAGGCAGTGCAGCTATTATTATCATGAGAATTACGATTGGTAGTAATTTCATTCCTGTAATCATTTCTCCTATTGCTGGAAATACAGACATGGCTTCTGGATAAAATATTTTTGTGAAAATTCCCATTCCAATAATTATTAAAAATAATATTAGTATGTTTGTCAGAAAACCCTTTAGGTATTTCATTTCTTTTTCCCTTTTTGTTTTTTGATTTTATCGCGCAGGTGGTCAATCTCTGCGTATTGCTCTAGGGCGGGTAGTTGCTGGAATAGCTGTAATAGTTCTTCTTCAATTCTACTTAGTTTTATTGTCACTACGTCGGGGTAAAAGTAACTAATTGATTTTTTGTAATGGATTGCAATTTGAACAAGTAGGGCGGCATTTACTGCTGTCTTTCCGCTTTCAATATCTGATATAGCGACATTTGATCTATCTAAGATTTTTGCAAGTTCCCCTTGTGTTTCTCCAGCATCTTTACGCGCTTGTTTTATCCGTTCACGGATGATTTTGTTTATTGCGTTGTCTTCGTTTTTTTTCCTCATTCTTGAGATTATTTTACATTATTTGCCTCTTGACAAAATCTAAGTTTTACTTAAAATTATAAGCACAACTTAGATAAATATCATGGGCTGTTTCCATGGTCGGCAGTTCTCGATCTGCAAGATGGTAAGTCCCATAACCAAAATCGAGTAAGAGGTTTTATGTCAGAAAAACTTTTGTATCGTGTCTCGACTTTTCGTAACGCTGGTCTTACTGCTCGTTGGGATAAGACTTATCGAGGACAACCATATATAAAAGTTTGTTTGCCTTCTTCTGATGAACCTAATGAGCGTGCATGGTGGGTTGTCGATCAGAAGTTTTTTGACCATATGAAAGATTTAGGTGTTATGGAAGGTTTCAAGTCTGCTGTTTTGTTGGGTCATATTTTTGCTATTCCGGTTTATTAACCAAAACTGAGATCAGGTATTTTTCAATGTGTCGATATTTTCATCGAGTTCTTATTATTCAGCAGGTTTATTTACATAGAGGTTTTATGCCTTTCAACATAGATAATATGATTTATGCCCGGCTCGATTGGGTCACCATGGGGGTGCTGTAATGGCTTCCGTTTACATTACCAATTTTGACAACTTGAAATTTTTTTATTCATGGCTTCCCATCCTTGCTCACATTTGGCGGGGTAATGGTCAAACATGCATGTATACACCGCTGGTTTGTGGGGTGCGGTAATGATCGTTCTTGCTTTTCTTGTCTGCATCATCGTTTTGGTTCTTGCTCTCTTTGCTATTTATCAATCGTAGCAATTCGCGGGGTGTTCCCGCTTGCGGCTTGTAACGTGCTTGGGTTACTGGTCAGGATGAAACAAGTAATAAGAATAAGGAGAATTAAAAATGGCACAAATCACTTTCAAGGGTCTTTGCTCTGGTACGGAGACCCGGAACTCGAAGAAGTCCGGCAAAGATTACCAGATCACCAAGTTTGTGGAAATTCCCTCCCTCCAAGGCTTTGAGGTGTTCGGCGATCTCGGTCTCGCGGCTCATGAGGATGTCCGTGATTATGTCCTCGATGCCAACATCGTTAGCCTTGGCAACGTGAAAGTCAAGACCCCTGCTTCGGCTTCTGCTCCTAAGAAATCATAGCCTCGCGCGGGGCTTTGAAAATTTTGAGGAAAGGAGGTAATACGAATGCCCGCTTTTATCACCCTTATGACCGATGTCCTCGCTATCGATTTGACCATCGGCACCACGACCTTGAGCCTCGGCGGTATCGCTCTCGGCGTGACCCTGCTCGGCGCTGGCGTTGGCTTCTTCCGTCGCCTCGGCGGACGTCGCTAATTTGATCTACTTGGGGGAGGGCTGATCTAGTCCTCCCCCATTTCATTGGAGATAGATATTATGACATCATCAATCCAACAAATTATTAATGCTTGGTCAATCGATTTTTATGCGGGATGGTCAATCATGGACTTGTTTCGTGTTTCATTGATCCTCACCGTTGTTGCTCTTGTATTCAATTATTACTTTGATAAGGCTGGCAAGGGATGATAACCGTTATCGCGGCTTTGATTTTTTATATCGTTGATCCCATGCTTGGGATTATTGTCGCTTTGGTTCTTCCTTATGCGGTTTCACTAGACACAACGGGGGATTATGCCGAAGTAGTTGTAGCCCTTATTTTTGCAGTTGCCGTATATTTTGTTCGCAAGGTCGCATTTGACCAGGAGGAAGGATAAAAATGTCTGACGTTATTTTCGTTCTCAATGCGCTCGGTGTTACGCCTTACATTGTTGGGGTGACTGTCGCCTTTGGCGCGATTGCTCTCTATTTCGGCTTTACTAAGAGGTCGTAAGGTGAATACTAAAAAAGTTTTGGTCGGTATGTTTGGTTCTTTATTTGTTGGGTTCTTCCTGCTTTCTCCGGGCGGTGTGATGATGGCTCTGGCGCAGATTGCAACAAGTACACCTACGTTTATTCCTCCATCAGTTACCCCAACATCATTGGAGTTTACTTGTCCTGTTGGTACTCCTGCTGGGTGGGGAACATATACCCCTTCGGCTTTGTGGCAATTGGAATGCTCTTCATGTGCTTCTGTTGTAACTCCTACGGTTCCGGCTGATACCGTTACTCCTGATCCTACTCAATATTCTGTTCAAACGACACAGCAGGCTATTTGTCAAACGGCTGTTGCGTCTGGTGGTGTCACTCCGGAAGCGTGTGGAAGTTTTCCGATCGCGACTGTTACCCCTACTGCATTTGTAACGGGTACGGCTCCGGTTACTTGTAGTGGTTCGCTGCCTACGGTAATGCCGACGAATAGCGCAATACCATCGAGTTGGCTAATTGTTCAGGAAACAGGATTGATTTATAGCGGCAGTTGGACACTTGGTGCGTGTGCGAGTTGTAGTGGGGGGAATGAAAAATATTCTAATGTAGTTGGGGATTACTTTACTTATACGGCAAATACCACTGGTTTTAGGTTTGTGCAAAAGATTAAAGATAACTATGGGGTGGCTAAAATATATATAGATGGTAATTTTATTACTAATGTTGATTTGTATTCGGCATCCTTGTTATATCAGCAAGTAGTTTATGAAATTACTAATTTACCTTATGGGTCTCATACTTTGAAGGTTGAAGTTTTAGGGCAAAAACAAAGTTCCTCATCTAATTATTGGGTGGGTGTTGATTATGTGTCTTATTATTCAATACCATCTACACAAGTGTTGGCGGGTATAGCTTGCAATCCTGGTGCAGGGGATTGCGTTTCGGATGGGACGCATGCAACGGTTACGTATAGCGGTTCGGCTACTGCGATTGGCAATTACTTTTCCTTATCACCGGCTGGGGTTCCGTTGCAGGTAACAGTGTCTGTGACGATGACGCATGCGGAGAGTTCCGGTTATTCTGCCAATGGGGTATATGATAGTCTCTCTATAGTTCAAAGTGTTCAGGGGGCTGTGTACCAGGACTCTCAATGGTGTGTTGGGGTGGCTGGTACTTATTCAACTTGTTCCGCTACTCATACAGGTGTGTATACAGTTACGCCAAATGCTGGTGATGCGCGTTTTTATGTTGGCACAACCCAGGCGGCGGATTATCCTTCGTCAAGTACTATGACATACACCATTGATGTTTGGATTGGTGTTCAATGTATGACTACACCAACTCCTTCTGTAACATCTACTCCGTATTTTGATACTGGTTTTTGTTCTTCTGTTTCTCCTACAATAGATGAATTTGGTTTCGATCTTTTTATTCCTGATGGAGCTCCAAATTGCAATATGGGATGGGAAGCGTTTGGTGTAGGGGTTTATACGGTTCCGGCTGTTCAAATCTGTTTCCAACCTTCTCAATTTGGTGTAATCCGCCTTTTTGGCGAGGACTATGAAGTTGGTGTTTATGGTCTTGCGGCGGCAGCGGCTTTTCTCTGGCGATATTTTAGGACGGTGTAAACATGTTTTCTATAACTATTCCAGTACCTACAGTTTTTATCTACATTGCAATTGTTCTTGCGATTGTTCTCATTGTCAAGTTTGTTGCTCGTTTTATTGGGATGGGGTAATGATCCTTGGTTCTCGGCTTTTTGATGAATTGGATCAGGAGCGCATTATTTGTATAACGGGCTCCTTGTCTGGTGGTAAGACCCGGCTGGCGTTTGATATTGCGCTCTTTTATTGGCGCCGTGGCTGGCGGGTCATGTCGAATGTGCCTCATAACTTTGAGAATTGGACAAGTGTCGAAACCTATGATTTGTTCAAAACTTTTGTGATTATTGATGAGGGTGGCGAGTATGTTAGGCAGTCAAAGGTTGCTAGTGCCATTACACGCTCGGCTGGTAAAGCGAATTATTACGCGATTTTTGCTGGTAAACGTCTCCCACATAAGAACTTGCAAGACATTGTAATTAGACCTCGTTTTGATTTTTATCAGAATTATGGGATACCGCTTATTTTGTGGAGGGCGGTTGTAAATGCAGATGAAAAATATAAATTTGTCTTTCTTCAAGCGTTGCCTCAATTGGTTCATGGGACTTATTCGACCCGTACATCTTCGGGCGGTATTGAAGATGTTTTTGCACGTGCGGAGAGGACTGTCAAAATTCTTGCTGAGATGGAAGGGCAAGAAGCAGGACAGCAAACCGAAGCTGGATACACAGGACTTGCGGATGACCTCGCCGAAACATTTGGATCGGGTCTATCCTAAAAGGACATATCAAGGGCGTGACCGTATATCTCTTGTTCCTCGTTGGGTCGCTAATTGGATCACTACTATGGCGGTTCTTTATTTCATGGGATCGTACATCTTACGCTTTATGGGATTTGATAATTTTGGTTTTGACCCTTTCAGTTCTGGATCAAGCGCGTCTGCATCTTCTCTTACTGTGACCCCTACACCATTACCGGATTATCCCCTCAACGATCAAGGCGGTTTTTATGCTTCTTCTGACCCTAATGCCTATGTTGGATCAACTCCTATGCCTTCCGGCGTTGTTGTCTCTTCTTCGGGGCTTCCTGTGGCTGATATACAGCCAACTTACACCCCATATCCAACTTTTACACCTTATCCAACCCAACAGCCTTATTTTGGGCGGCTTCTAGCAGTTGGGTATTCATACTATTATCCGCCGTTTGGTCCTCCGAATTGTTCTGCTGAGAATTGGAAAGATAACGCTTATTGTGAGGATACCACTGCATCTGGCTTGCCCTGGTCTGACTATATCGGACATGGCGTAGCTGTCCCACTCATGTGGGCTGAATATATTCCGCTTGGTTCTACCGTTCGTGTTCATTCCCCGGATAGCATGAAAGGGGATTACATCGTTCTTGATTACTGCGGTGGTTGTGTCAAACCCGAAGGACATATCTATTTTGATTTTCTCGATAACCGTGCGCGTCTTAATTGGACAGTTCCCATGTTGGTGGAGGTTATTTTGCCATGACATATTACGGCGGAAAAGGCTCAAGTGGTTCTTATCAGCACATCATTTCAGAAATACCTCTACATGATGTCTATATTGAACCGTTTCTCGGCTCCGGGGCAGTCTTTCGCAATAAACGACCCGCAGAAAAATCTTTTCTATTGGATCTCGATATGGAGATTATTGTAGGTTTTGAGGATTGGACGGGTTGTACCCTGCCGGAAAATACCGTTCTTATGCGGTCTGACGCGCTCGAATTTCTTCGATATTATCCCTATGTGAGATCTGAATTTGTATATCTCGATCCTCCCTATTTGTTTTCTTCTCGGTCTGATCCTCGCCCTTCTTACAAATTTGAATTGGGAACGGATAAAGAACATAAATTTCTATTGGATATCGTCAAGAAAGTTCCCTGCCCGGTGGCAATTTCTCACTATGCTGCAGCTTTGTATTTCTCTATGCTCGATGATTGGCGGGTTATTTCTTGGTGGGCGCGTACTCGGCGTGGAATGGCTGAGGAATATCTTTTTATGAACTATCCGGTTCCTGCGTTTTTGCATGATGGTCGCTATGTGGGCCAGAATTTTACCCAACGTCAACGACTTCGCCGCAAAATGGGCATAGAACCTGCGCGCGTCTAAAGTAGCGGCGCGGGGGTTGCCCCCTGCGGGGTGCGCCGCGTTTGACCGCGCGGTCTTGTCTATTTGTCAAAATTGAACGAAAGGAACACCCCCCCTACTAATAGGGGGGTGGAGATTATAAAAAATGAAAATTCACTGGTTTGGCGTGACTGTCAAATGTGATTATGACTTTGCTCTTCAACTCTGGAATTACTTTTTTAGTTTTGAATTAGGTTTACTTACTAACACTTCTCGGGCTGGTCGTGGATTTCAGCATATAGATACAGCTTTGCAAGAGTCAAAATTATATTGGATGCCATTTCCACAAGCTTCTATAAATTATGACTATGTTCACTTTGAAATTCCCGGTTCTGCTTGCGATGTAGTTCTGCCCTCTCGTTTTACTGAATTCTTTGAGTATCTTCGTGAAAATGAAATGGCTTTCAAGGTTACAAGAATTGATTTAGCTTTCGATAATTGCCCATTTTCCCCCAAGGCATTTTTTGAACGAGCTTTACATGAAGATTGTTCAACACATGCAAAAAGAGAAACTTTTACGTTTACATCTTCCCCCGAATATGTCCGTGAAGATGGTTCTTTAGGTTCCGATACTTGTTATATCGGTTCCCGTTCTTCTGCTCGTTTTCTTCGTATTTATAACGAACGTGGCTTTACTCGCCTAGAAATAGTTTTGAAAGAAGAACGGGCGCAAGCTGTCGCCGATGATTTATTTTCTCATTCGTATGAGGAATGGGAAAGGATTGGCAAGTCTCATATATTGGATTTTATTCGATTTGCTTCATGGTCTCCATGGGATGAATTTATAAGTTCTGTTGATCGGGCGGATTTGGTTGTTTCAGCGGCTCGGAAAATATCTCTTACAAAAATTCGTAACTGGCTTTCTCATCAGGTTTCCCCGGCGCTGTCTGTCTTGTTTGATGTTTTGGGAGAAGTTGAAGCATTGCAGATGATAAATCAAATGGTTACGGATGCTCGGAATTTGCGTGACCGGTCGCGGTATTCTGCTGTTCTTGCTATGCGGGCTCCTTTTTCAGATTTGGAAAATGTTTCTATATCCATGTTTTCTCCTGAATTTCCAGAAGATTGGGATTTAGTTGAACCTCCTCATGATCTTATTGAGGCTGAATAATGTCTATGCTTTTGAAAGGTCGTCTTGCTGGTTTTCAACGTGCGAAATTGAATTATCTTTTGGATATGTTATATACCCCTTCGGAATTGGCTGAGGAATTGGGAATTACTGTCCGGCAGTTCTACCGCGTATATATTCCCCTCGGTTGTCCAACTGTCCGCGACCGTGCACCAGGTCGGATTTATATTCATGGGCTGTCATTTGCTGAGTGGTATTTCTCTACGTATCCTTTGCTTTCTATGGGGGTCGATGAGGGATTTTGTCTCACCTGTAAAAAGCCTGTGCCTATGTTGGACTCGGTCTTGAAACAATCCGGCGGGCTTTCTTATTACGTTTTCAAGTGTCCAAAGTGCAAGCGCAAAATTTCAAGAATTGTTTCAAATGAAAAATGAGGTTCAAATGGTTTTTTTCACTGGTGGTTATAGGAATGAATATTGGTTTCTTACTTTGTTCGCTTTGCGTTTTGATTGGGAACGTGGAGTAAAAACATCTATGCTTACTCCGTATTATGTGAGGTTTGATAGCCTTGATAAATCGTGAAAATTGGAAGGTTGTTCGGGCTTATCTGGATTACAGGCGTGAAGTTGATTTGATTTCTCTCGCTTCTGTCAGTCTTGAAAAAACATGGCTGGCGCATCTTCTCACGTGGGCGGATGATCGTCATTTTTCTATGTCGCCGGGCTTTCGTCCATCTTTTCCCGCTTCTATGAGGTCCCTAAATTTATCTCCTGTTTATACTGCTCACGTTGTCCGGGCGGCTCGGCGTTTCTTTGTGTGGGCTTCAAAACATCGTTCCGGTTTTTCTATGTCGCCGGCGTGGTTGGATACTCTCAAAGTTCCGGCTATGGTCATCGAAGATAGAAAACATCAGGCGGTAACAATCGAAGAAATCCGGGCAATTGCGGCGGCTCCTGTGGCAACTATTCGGGATCGTCGTGTCCGGGCGGCGGCTGTCTTTTGGTTTCTATCCGGGATTAGAATTGGCGCCTTTGTAACCCTTCCTGTGTCCGCTGTTGATCTACATCGTCTCACTGTAAAGCAGTTTCCCCGGCTTGGTGTTCATACTAAATTCAAAAAACATGCGACTACCTTTTTACTCAATATTCCTGACCTGCTTGAAGTTGTCCGGGAATGGGACAAAGAAGTTAGGGCGGTTGGCTCTCGTTTTTGGTTTGCGGCGTGTGACCCTGAGACTGGAAAAATTGACGATTCTATATCAGCTGTGGGAAAACATCGTCATGTTCGGGCGCGTCATGATCTTCGGGATTGGTTAGCGCGTGTTGGTCTGTCTTATTACTCCCCTCATAAGTTCCGGCATGGGTTTGCGGTGTACGCTTTGAAGCAAGCCAAAACCGTGAAAACATTGAAAGCCATCAGTCAAAATCTTATGCATACATCCATCAAAACTACTGATAGTATTTATTCTATCCTCGATGATCTTGACGTTCAGGACGAGATAAATTCTCTCTGAGGGTTTGCGGGAATTGACCGGATTGTACCTGTAAGTCTGGCAATCTCTTGACGAAGTACAGCCGGTCTTTTTATCGCACAAAATGGGTTTGCACGGGGCGATATAAAGCGATTTTGCGGGCAGTCCGTCTTGTCCTCCGGGGTCATCGTCTGGCGGGATGTTGCCCCGTGCAATTTTGGCACTTGCGATAAAAAGCAAAAAGTCAACTCTGCGCCATTAGTACTGCTGGGGCACGTGTAGGAAAATGTTTGAGAGTTGAAAAAGCTTTCTATGTGGACCAGAATATAAACTTGGAAAAGTCCCCAGTAGTTCTAATGGACGGGTTGACTTTTTGAGGCTGTACGATGGGATAGCAATTCAAGTTTATTGGTCTAAAGTTTTCCCTCTCTTGATCTAAAAAATGACTTCCACTGATGAACCATAACTAAAAATTGCTTATGGTTTTATCGTGGAGTGCGCGTTATCTCTGGCATAAAATGCCCCTTTTTTACGCTTCTAGGTGGGCCCGGTAGGATTCGAACCTACGACCAAGGAATTATGAGTTCCCTGCGCTAACCGCTGCGCCACGAGCCCGTGACTAAATAAGAAACCAGCAATCAGTGAGCCAGTACTGACTACTGGATGGAAACTGATCACCGGTCACTGAACAAGAGCGGGAGATGGGATTCGAACCCACGAATATCAGCTTGGAAGGCTGATGCCTTACCACTTGGCGACTCCCGCAAGGCGAAGCCGATTTTACTTGCAGGCGAGCAGACCGTCAAGCACCTTGACCGTCCTGTCGCATTACAGTAAAATACGACCCGCTTAGTCAATGCTCTCGTAGCTCAGTGGATTAGAGCGCTTGCTTGCGGAGCAATAGGTCGCAGGTTCGAGTCCTGCCGGGAGCACAAGAAACCACCTTTCACAAGAGAGGTGGTTTTCGTTTTAGGTCGCACGCCCCATCGAGGGATTATTCGAGTCCTGCCGGGAGCACAAGAAGCCGTCTTTCTTTATGAAAGGCGGCTTTCTTTTTGTACACGGACAAACACGGAATCCACGGAGGAAAATTTAAATATCTGTGCCAATCCGTGTGGTCCATAAAATCCGTGTACAGAAATTATTCAAGCCGCCACGAAACAGAAACGGTGAAACCACCTACTTTTTGTTTATAATCCTCCCATCATGACAAAGAAAAAACCGCACATCCTCCTCACCAACGACGACGGCATTCGCTCGCCGGGCTTGTGGGCGGCAGCCAGCGAACTTTCGAAAATCGGCTATGTTACCGTCGCCGCGCCGCGCCACCAATCCACCGGCATGGGACGCAGCCTGCCCAGCACGTCAGACGGGATCATTCAAAAGGAACAGGTCCGGGTCAACGGTCAGGAATGGGACGTGTATGCGGTGGGAGGCTCTCCCGCGCAAGCCGTCCTGCACGGTGTGCTTGAGATCGTCCCGCACAAACCGGATATTGTCGTATCGGGAATCAACTACGGTGAAAACGTCGGTTTGGGCATCACCATCTCCGGCACGGTGGGAGCGGCAATGGAAGCCGCCAACCTCGGTTTTCCCTCCCTTGCCGTCTCGCTCGAAACCGACCCGCACCATCACCTCAGTTATTCCGAAGATGTAGACTTCTCCGCCGCCGGATATTTCACCGGCTACTTTGCCCGCCTGATGTTGGAAAAGAAATTATTCGACGGCGTGGACCTGTTGAAAGTGGAAGTGCCGCGTCACGCCACGCCGGAAACGGAGTGGCAAATTGCCAGGCTTTCCCGCCTCCGATACTACAAACCCACCCCCGCCAAACGCGATTCATGGGATGTGCCGGGTCCCATGGGATACGCCCACGATAACAACCTGCCGCATGAACAGGAAGACACCGACGTGTATGTTCTGCGCACCAAAAAAATGGTCGCCGTCACTCCCTTAGACTTGGACATGACCGCTCGGATCGATTTCAAAAAATTAGAAAAGCACCTGCGCGACTGACGTAAAAATCTGATAGGTTTTGAAACCAACTTCTGACAAATTTATTATAGGCAAACCAACGAGAATATGCCATAATAGCCTTGCCGCGCGTATCCAGTGAACGCGACGGCAAAATCCTAACCAACCGAAATTGTGTGCATATCAGGGTGTCAGCACACAACGCGGACTCTACCTTTGCCAAAGGCACGGAGGGTACCATGTCAACAACAACAATTTCTACAAACATGTCACAACGCAAAAAAGTGACGACTCTCACGTTCCGCCAGAAGAAGGAGCGCGGCGAGCCGATCACGATGTTAACCGCCTACGACTATCCCACTGCCGTGGCGATGGACAAGGCAGGCATCGACTCCATCCTCGTGGGTGATTCGCTTGCGATGGTGGTGCTCGGTTATGAAAACACCCTGCCTGTCACCATGGACGAAATGCTCCATCACGCGCGAGCCGTGGCACGCGGAGCCAAAGCGTCGCTGCTCGTCGGTGATATGCCGTTCATGTCGTATCAGGTCTCGGCGGACGATGCCTTGCGCAACGCCGGGCGTTTCCTTCAACAAGGCGGCATGGACGCTGTCAAACTCGAAGGCGGACGCGAACGGGCAGATGCTGTTCGCGCGATAACGGGCGCAGGCATTCCTGTGATGGGGCATCTCGGACTCACGCCGCAGTCGGTGCATCAACTTGGCGGGTTCCGCGCACAAGGCAAGACAGCTTCGGCAGCAAAACGCTTGCTTGAAGATGCGCAAATTCTCGAAGAAGCGGGCGCGTTCAGCATTGTGCTCGAAGCGGTTCCGGCGCGGCTGGCAGAATACATTTCCAAACACATCTCCATTCCAACCATTGGCATCGGCGCGGGCGCAGGCTGTGACGGGCAGGTGCTCGTCACGCATGACTTGCTGGGTCTCTTTGACCGCTTCACACCGAAGTTTGTCCGCCAGTATGCGAACCTGCACGAGATGATGAACAAAGCCTTTACAGATTACATCGACGATGTCGAATCGAAACGCTTCCCCGCTGTGGAACACACCGTGGAAATGACCGATGAAGAATGGGCTGTGTTTCAAAAGGAATTGAAATAATTTATTGTCGTTGCGAGGGCGAAGCCCGAAGCAATCTCAGAATTCTGGAGATTGCTTCGCCGCAAAGTGCAAATGCGCGGCTCGCAATGACGAACAAAGGCAAATGAAATGACTCAAGATATTTTACTAGTAGGCACGGGCGCACTCTCCACGCTGTTTGCGGCTCGGTTGAGCGAGGCGGGGCACAATGTTTCCATGCTTGGGACGTGGAAGGATGGTATTCAGGCGCTCAATCAGAACGGTGCGCGTGTTACAGGAGCCAACGGAAATGAACAGGCTTTTCAAGTGCGAGCAACAGACAACCCTCGTGATTTCTCCGGAGTCAAACACGCGATCATCCTCGTCAAATCATGGCAGACAAAACGCGTGGCAGAAAAACTAAAGGGGATTCTCGCGCCGGATGGAATGGTGTTGACCCTCCAAAACGGACTAGGCAACCGCGAAACGCTCGCACGCGACCTTGGGGCTGGGCGCGTCGCCCTCGGTGTGACCACCACTGGAGCCACACTGCTCGGACCGGGTCTCGTCAAAGTTGGCGGCGAAGGGATCATCTCACTGGAACAGAATCAGGCTCTCGGTCCGCTTGAGGCGGCTCTTCGGTCATCCAACTTTAATTTGCAGATCGTGCAAGATGCAAGGTCACTCGTGTGGGGCAAGCTCATCATCAATGCCGCGATCAACCCGTTGACGGCGCTGCTGCAAGTGCCGAACGGAGAGTTGCTGTCGCATCCGTGGGCGCGCAGGGCGATGAGTGCGCTGGCGAAAGAAGCGGCTCAAGTGGCAGAGGCAGAACATGTCAGTTTGCCGTTCAGCAACCCGATTGAAGCCGTGGAGGATGTGGCACGCAAGACCGCGAAGAATCTTTCTTCGATGTTTCAGGATGTGCGGCGCGGCGCACCGACCGAGATCGACGCCATTTGCGGCGCAGTGACCAAACGCGGCGAAGCGCATGGAATCGAGACGCCGTACAACCGCTCGTGCTGGCAGTTGGTGAAGGCAATGTAATTTCTTGTAGGGGCGGGGTGACCCCGCCCCTACATTTTGCGAACATAAAATGGGTGACATTTATCTACATTCTGCATGATTTCGTTTCTGTCCCCGAAAAATAGCGCATGGTAAGATAAAGGAAATTACTTTATCGTTAGGAGGCATTCATGCGCAAATTGATATTGCTCGTTATTTTGGGAATGTTTTTGGCGTTCCCATTTTCCGTATCTGCGCAAGACAATGCGGGGCTTTCCTTTGTCACCGTGCAATTGTGGCCCGAATATGACCAGCCCAGCATGCTGGTGCTCGTCGATTTCCAAACCGCGGCGGAAATATCCCTGCCCGCGAAATTGAGTTTCCGCATCCCTTCCGATGCGGATTTGATCGCAGTCGCATCCGATGCAGGCAGTGGACAATTTTTGGATCATCCCTATGAAGGTCCAACTGCTGAGGGCGAGTATCAAACCTTCAGTCTGGTCATCGAAGAGAATAAGCCGTATCGCTTCGAATACTATCAGCCGCTATCCTTTGATGGCGAATCGCGCATCTTTTCCTACCTTTGGGATAACGGCTACGCCGTGGAAAACTTCCAGTATCTCTTCCTCGAGCCGCTGGACGTGACCAAAATGACCCTGAACCCGAACTTCACCAAGCAGGAAACCCTCAACGGACTCAATTATTATAAGGGTGAACCCGTGCAGCTTGCAGCAAGCGAACAATATGCTCTCACCGTGTTGTACAGCAAGACCTCAGATACATTGGTGTCAGACGCGCAAGCCGTACAGATCGCCGAACCCGTCAATGAAGATACGCCCGGGCGCGTCTCGCTCACAAACAGCCTGCCCTACATCATCGGCAGCTTGGGGATCATCATGATCGCCGGCGGGCTGACGTATTACTTCCAATGGGGCCGCCACGCCTCCGGCAGCGGCAAGCCGCGACGTCGCACCCATGCAAATGCCGATGATATGGCAACCAGCGTGTACTGCCCGCAATGCGGCGCGCGCGCCAAACCCACAGACCGGTTCTGCCGAACGTGTGGAGCAAGATTACGCCACGAGGAAACATAAGAAGACATCAATAGACCCTAAAGGTTTGTAAAACCTTTAGGGTCTATTTGTAAAAGCCATGGATAACCTGTCATTCACTATCATCTACTTTTTTTACGGGCTTGCCTTCTTCAGCATGGGCTTGTTGGTCGCCATGGAAGGCGGACGTTCCACCGACGCGCGCCTGCGCATGGCATTACGCCCGCTGGCGGGGTTTGGGATCGTCCATGCCGGGCATGAATGGCTGGAAATGTTCAAAGTCATGGGACACCTGAACCCACTCTTTGAAGGCATTTATCCATTACTGGCATTATCCATCCTGGCGTTTTCATTCCTCTCCCTTGCCGCATTTGGTTCCTATCTTGTGTTGGGCAGTGAATCCACCTGGCGGGTCAGCCTCATCATTCCACTCGGGTTGGAAGCCGTTTGGGTCTATGGCTTGTTGATCTTCAAAAGCAAGTACGCCCTGGAAGATATTTACACGGTTGCCGATGTCTGGACGCGTTATTCCATCGCCATCCCGGCGGGCTTGCTGGCGGCAGCGGGGTTGATCGTCCAACAACGCGCATTTCGGCGAGCAGGTTTGGTGAGCTTCGGGCGTGACAGTCTGTGGGCATCGGTGGCATTCATTTGGTACGGGCTGATCGGTCAACTATTTACTTCACCCAGCCCCCTGCCGCCCTCCACCATCCTCAATTCGGATTTATTCCTGAACATCTTCGGTTTCTCCATTCAACTTCTGCGCGCCGTGACCGCCATCTTCGCCTCGATATTCGTCACGCGTTTTCTGCGCGCCTTTCAAGTGGAAAGCGACAGCAAGATCGCAGAATTACAGGCGGCGCAACTGCACGAATCGCAACAGCGCGAACAACTACGGGCACAGCTCTTCCGCCGCATCGTTGGCGCACAGGAGTCGGAACGTCAACGTATTGCCCGCGACCTGCACGATGAAACCGGGCAATCGCTTACCGCCATCGGCATGGGGCTGAAAGGACTTGCCGTGGAAACTGACTCAAAGGAGCGACTCTCCACCCTGACCCAGCTCCAATCCCTAACCTCAGACTCCATCCGTGAATTGCAGCGCATCATCTCGGACCTCAGGCCTGCGCACCTCGACGACCTGGGCTTATCTGCCACGTTGAGATGGTACGCTTCGCGCATCCACGAGCTGACGTCCATCCACGTGCGCGTGGACTTCGATGGCGACGAACCCGCGCTCGACGACGCCGTGAAGATCACCATCTTCCGCATCGTGCAAGAGGCGCTGAACAACGTCATCAAACACGCGCAGGCAACCATCGTCAACGTCAAGATCCATTATCTGGAGAAGGAAGTGCGCATCCATGTCTTCGATAACGGCATCGGCTTCGATATGAAGGATGTGCAAAGCCGTATCGGTCGCGTCTCGCTGGGTCTGGCAGGCATGGAAGAACGCGCCGCCCTGCTCGGCGGCGGTGTGACCGTATCCTCGCGCCCCGGTTATGGCACGGAAGTGGAAGCGGTCGTTCCAATTCACTTGATGAATAAAGAGGTCTCATGAAAATCCGATTGTTATTGGTGGATGACCATGCCGTGGTCCGCACGGGTTTGAAGATGCTGCTCAATGGGCAGGAGGATGTGGAGATCGTCGGCGAGGCGGGTTCTGCCGCCGAGGCATTGACTGAAACCCAGCGCGTCCAGCCGATGGTCATCTTGATGGACATCGGCTTGCCGGATAAGACCGGCATTGAAGCCACACGTGAGATCAAGGCAAAATACCCGGACGTGAACATCGTCGCGTTGACCATTCACGAAGACGAGGAATATTTCTTTCAGATGTTGAATGCGGGCGCTTCGGGCTATGTGCCCAAACGCGCCGCCCCCGAAGAGTTGATTACCGCCATCCGCGCGGCGGCGAATGGGGAAGTGTATCTCTATCCTTCGATGGCGAAATTGCTGGTGCGCGATTATTTGAATGGAGACCGCCCCGCCGGAGAAAAGATCGCTCTCGATGGGCTGACCGACCGCGAGCACGAGGTCTTCACCATGCTGGCAGAGGGAGCCAGCAACCAGGAGATCGCCGAGTCGCTCGTTATCAGCCCGAAGACAGTGGAACGTCACCGCGAGAATATCATGCGCAAGTTGAACCTGCATTCGCGCTCTGAACTGGTGAGGTATGCGATTCGGAAGGGGATCATCAAGGCGTAGGGAAGTAATAAGATACGAGTTACGAGAAAAAGCTCTCAGCGATGGGGGTCTTTTTTGTTGTGGAGAAATCCATGTCATCCATTTCGGCAAGCTCAATACAAGCCTTCGGGATTTGTATTTGTTCGGGCGATTTTCTATAATCCTGCCATCCCT
This sequence comes from Chloroflexota bacterium, assembly GCA_016191955.1. Taxonomy (GTDB): domain Bacteria; phylum Chloroflexota; class Anaerolineae; order Anaerolineales; family Villigracilaceae; genus Villigracilis. The sequence continues at coordinate 2,801 of JACPVC010000033.1, read as the reverse complement.
TCGGGATTGGAATATATTGAAACATTTGGCAATGACCCCGAAGGGGTAATATATGAAGCGCATCGAAAGACTCTCTGCGGTGAGGGTCTTTTTGTTTCGTGTGTGCGTACCCTACGGGCATGATATCGCACCAGGCGGGTGGACTAGTCTTGTAAATGAGATGAATCTACTCTGTAGACGAATATCATTGAGTCTGGTGCGACGCACAGGGCGGGTATGGGGCGAATCCCCTACGGGGTAGAGAAGGCTTGGGGTGTCCGCCACAGGCATAAGGTCACGAAAGATGCGGGGATTTTTATCCCATGAATGGGGTTGGGCACGAATTTACTTTCCTTTAACAAAGACCTATCCTATGCATAGATTTGAGAAAGGAGAATGCCATGAACGGTTCTGAGTTTTTCCTCCTGTACTTCGCGGTCCGCATCGTCATTCCGTTCGGAATGCTTCTGCTGTTCGGTGAAATGTTACGCCGCAAAGAATCAAACTATTGGTTGAAGTGAGGTCGCCATGGATATTACTGCGATCCTCGCCCTGATACTCGGTTTGGTCGTTCGGCTGGGCTTGCCCCTGTTGGTGACCGTACTGATTGTGATTGGTCTGCGCCGATTGGACATGCGCTGGCAAAAGGAGGCTGAGATGGAACGCAGCCTCCTTATCCGCGATGAAGAGCCTTGCTGGAAGGAACAAGGGCTTTCGATGGAAGAGATCAAAGCCCGCGCCGACGAAAGCGGCAAGCCCTGCTGGCAGATCCACCGCCTCTCGAACGGTTACCTGCGCGAAGCCTGCCTCGATTGTGATGTATTCATCAATGCGCCCGCCCCGGCGCTGAAGCACTCAAAGGCTCAAGCCTAAACACCTCAAGATACATTCTTAATAAGGAGATGCAACAATGTTTTCCCGTTTTGAAAAAGTCATCATCGCTCTGATGGTCGCCTTGCTGTTTGCAGCGGTGACCATTCTCGCCGCTTCTGCACAGGATGCGACCCCGCCGCCCACGGAGGAAGAGGAAGAGACCTGCGCCGACTGCCATGAAGAATTCCAAATGACCTGGAAGAATGGTCCGCATGGAAAAGCAAAAGAAGACCCGATCTTCGTCAACGCCTGGACGGATCAGGGCAAGCCCAGCGCCTGTCTCTCCTGCCATGTGACCGGTTACGACGAAGCCACTGGAACCTGGCTGGAAGACGGTGTCTCGTGCGCTGCCTGCCATGCAGATGACGGCGGCGATCACCCCAAAACCACCATGAGTGTGGATGTCAGCGGCGGAACTTGCGGAAACTGCCATACCGATGCCCGCTTCGGGCAGGAACAATGGGAGGAAAGCACCCACTACGCCACCGGCATGGACTGCACCACCTGCCACGACCCGCACAACGCCTCCTTGAAGGTGACCATGAACCTCAAGGATCAAACCATCGAAGATGCCTCCCGGTTATGCATTAGCTGCCATGAAGAGGCGAGCATGAAGTTCCCGTATTCGATACACAGCCAGCAAGGCATTACCTGTATTGACTGTCACCTCGAACATGTAGAAACGGATGCCGCCGTCCATCAGGTTGCGGATCATTCCTTCAAGGCAAGCATCCAGACTTGCAACAACTGCCACGCCGAACAAATGCATGCCGATGGCGAAGCGGCTGCCACGGAAAATGCGGCGGTTGCTCCCGCTGCCGCGGCACCGACACCCACCAGCGAGCCTGCCGCAGTCATTTCAAACCAGTCTCCGATTGTTTCACCTGAACCGGGACCCGTTTCCCCGCTTGGGTATGCCGGAATCACAGCCCTGATCGGCATTGCTGCCGGGATGCTGTTGGCTCCCTGGCTCGAACGCGGATACCGCCTGGTGTTGAAGAAATCTGCCGAGGTACGCCATGACACTAAATAAATTCAGTCCTCTCAATGCTCCTGCTCCCGGCGGCGTCCCCGCCGCCGAGGCTTGCACTGAGCTTCGTCGAAGTGACAGCGGTTTGAGCATGAAAAAAGGAAATAAATTCAACCGCCGTGATTTCATCAAACTGACTGCGGTGGGTCTTGCCGCCGCTGCCGGCACACGACTCCTCACGCAGAAAGTCTCCGCCTCGGAAGGCGCGAAGGGCGAGCATCAATGGGTGATGGTCATCGACCAATCCAAATGCACCGGATGCAATCAATGTCAACTGGCGTGCAATGCCAACAACGACATTAACCCGGATATGAACTGGACCAAGGTCCTGGATGCCGGTGAAGTGAATGGCAAGAAGGTATACCTTCCGCGCCCCTGCATGCAATGTGAACATGCACCGTGTGTCGAAGTCTGCCCGGTGGGTGCAAGTTACTACCGTGACGACGGCATTGTGATGATGGACTACGACAAATGCATCGGCTGCCGCTATTGCCAGGTGGCGTGCCCGTACGATGCGCGCGTCTTCAACTGGGAAGCCTTCGAGGGTGAGAATCCCTATGTGCCACAATGGGGCGAGCCCGAAGTGGAGCGCCGTCCGCGTGGTGTGCCGGAGAAATGTTCCTTCTGCTACCAGCGCATTGACCGCGGAATGGAACTGGCTCTTGTGCCCGGAGAAGATCCCGCCGCGACGCCCGCCTGTGTAGTCGCCTGCCCGACCGGCGCACGCATCTTCGGCGACTTGAACGACCCGGAATCAAGGGTCAGCCAGATCTTGCGTGAGCATCCGTCCTACCGCCTGCGCGAAAACCTGGGAACCAATCCGCGTGTGTATTACCTGCCTGTGAATGAAAACGCCTTTGTGGAGGGATGACATGAAAACGATCATCAAAACCATTCGCGAAAATATCTTCACTCCCTG
>JACPVC010000238.1 GCA_016191955.1 Chloroflexota bacterium | reverse complement strand
TGCCGAGTTGGTGAACGGTCTGCTCAACATTGAGTCAGAGCCGGGCAGGGGCACGAACGTACAGGTCTACATCCCGCTCACCGAAGAAGCCGCCGATCGCCTGCATCACGCCCGCAGAAAGGCATGATCCATGCCGTTCGCGCAGGGCATTCACTATTCGTTTTATCAGCCCAAAGAAATCGACCCCAGCCGCCTGCCGTTGATCCTCATTCACGGTGCGGGCGGCAGTTTTTTGTCCTGGCATCCATACCTGCGACGGCTGACAGGTGAAACCGTGTACGCACCCGACCTGCCCGGTCATGGTGAATCGGAAGGCGATGGCAGGCGTACCATCGAAGAATACGCAGACGATATTGTCCGCTTCATGGAAAACCTCCGCGTCGAATCGGCGGTCATTGCCGGGCTTTCGATGGGCAGCGGCATCGCACTGACCCTTGCCTTGAAATATCCCCAAAGGGTTCGGGTATTGGCTTTGCTTGGCAGCGGCGCAAAACTGCGTGTGGCGCAATCCACGCTGGATACCATCGGCAACCCTGAAACATTTGCCGCCGCTGTCGAAATCGTCAACCGCGCCTGTTTCAGTTCGTACGCTTTGCAAGACCTGGTCGCGCTCTCGAAAAAGAGCATGTTGAATACCGGTCCAAGCATTTTGCTGGGAGATTATCTCGCCTGCAATCAATTTGATGTGACGGCTCAACTTGCTCAAATCCCGACCCCCACCCTCATCCTATGCGGCGCAGACGACGCCATGACCCCGCCCAAGTATTCACATTATTTGAAGGATCACCTTCCCAACGCCCAACTGCACATCCTCGAAAAGACGGGACACATGCTCACGCTCGAACAACCGGATGCCGTTGCGAAATTACTGAAAAAATTTTTGGATGAAGTTCCCGCCTCTTCCCCAGCCGATAGTTGACTCTGTCCATTGAGTTTTTCTTCGCTGAATCAGTAACACAAGATGGCATCTTGCGCTACACCTGCTCTGCCAGCACTTCCAAGATCGTCTGCAATAAAATGCCGTTGTTCCAGATCAAGAGAGATAGGAACACCAAAAGAATCACCTGAAACCACTTGTGATCGTGGAACCCTTGCCAAGCCAAACCAAGAAATAGAACAAGGGCATATGTCCAGTTTGGGGTGTAGAGGAATACTTCCTTGCCATAGCGCAGGTGCAAGCCCATGTTGAGCGCCATACAACCCATCAAGGCAATTGATAGCCGCAGGTGTTGATTCTTTTTGAGGTTCAACAGGAAAAGCGCGCCTCCAAGAACCAACAGTCCCAGCCATACCCACGAAGTGACATTCTGAATCGGCAAGTCGTATTGACTTAGTTCATCGATCTCTGGTTTGAAGAAACGGAATTGGATGAAGGGAATATCCTTGTCGTAAAAGATGGGCGTGGGCGCGGCAACGTTGTGGAAGAAGAAGGCGCGCGTCAACGCCTGGACTCTCAGCGAGTTCAACGGGAAGAGATTCTGCTGCTCCGCCTGCAGCGTGGACGGCACGAAGAAGAACGGATGCGAATCGGGGAAAAGAAGGTTGTTCAGCAGGGTCAGCAAGACTAAAAAGACAAGTACCGATGCCACAAAACGGATGATCTGTTTAATGTTCGGTCTGACCGCGAACAGCGCGATCACATTCTGGGCAAAGTTTGTGTATGTGATACCGATTGTCATCAAACTTGCCGTGACAAGCGCTGGCAGCGGTTTATCCTTTAGCAGCAGGACATAGAACAACAGCAAACTCGCAGCGAGGAAAATGTATGATTCAATAAGCGAGGCAAAAATCAAGTGCGAGGCGGTTAATCCCAACAGGGCGGCGATGAGCGAGGCGTAAACCGAGTTCCCGCTGGCGGATTTGATGAAGGTCCATGCGAGGTAAATGCAGGCGGCTCCCCCTAACGCGACGAACACATACGCCCCCCAGAGCTTGTTGCCTTTCAGGAAGAACGCGATTAAATCCACGGACGGTTTGAAGAGCAGGATCATGAACGGGTGAACCGAACGCCAGTAGAAATCGTGCCAGTTGTCGGTGGTGAGACGGACGCGGTAATTCATCCCATCGGCGTCGAAAAAGATGTCATCCACGTCGAAGCGCGGGTCGTTGATGACGGAGGCGAACAATAGATACAAGACAAAAAAGAGGAGCGAGAGAGAAAATCCCGCCAGGTTTGCGCTGACATAGGCATAGACTCTCGTCCGTTTGACGCGGTTGTAAAAGCCGCCAAATTTCAATTTGAGATGAAACCAAGCTTGCCACGGCAAAGCCAGCAGGCTGGTGAACAGGAACACGCCTTGCGTTTCTCCGTTCAGGACAAAATAACTAACCGGGAAGAGCGATACCTGCCGGCTGGTTTGGAATAGCCAGGCGATGAAGCCGATCAGCATCGCGAACAAAACGCCATGAACTACGGCGTCGAACCAGCGATCAGTCGCCACGCGCCGCACTCTGCCCATCAGGAAGTATCCGCCCACGCCGAAGACCGCCTGCAAAAACACCGCAAGCAAAAATATCTCAATTGGGTTGGTATAGAAATTATCCAGAAAGCCAATTAACAGGGAACCAAAGAAGAAGGCAAACAGCCATGCCCCAAAAACGCGCCGACGCCCGCCTGCTTCGACTATGCTTTGTACGGATGATGTGGCAGGGACGGTTAACAACAGAAAGATGACAAGGAGTAACAGCAACGAGATGAACGAGTAACGAGTAATGAGTAACGAGAGCAGGGCAGAAACGAGTGCCCAAATAAAAATAAATATGCGGACGGGAAAGAATGTGCCTTCAAGGGATTTTTCAAAAACGGGCAGCAGATACAAAAGACAAACGAATATGGCAGCGGCAGGGACAAACACCAAAAATAACTGATCGATGAACGCGCGCGAACCGAGCCCGAAAAATGTCTGCGCCAATGCAAACGAGACTGCCATACCTATCACAGCGCCGATAAGTACGCGCCAAAAAACTGCAAATTTCCGATTGGTCATTTATTCTTCTCTGTGCTTGCCAACCCAGGCAAACCGCCCGCCGAAACAGAAGCCCGCAGCGCGCGGACGATTGCCGTTGCAAACGCTTCAGCCGCGAAGGCGCCCACCGTCGAAAGGTCAACACGTTTGCCACCGGTGGCGAGCGCGAAAATGGTGTCGCCATCATACTGCGTGTGCGATGGTCGTATCGCGCGCGCCATGCCATCATGTGCCATCTGCGCGATGCGCGTCATATCTGATTTAGAAAAATTCGCATTGACCGCCACTGCGCCGATTACTGTATTCCTGCGAAACCTCGGAATGTACGACGACATTCGCATCCATTCCAAGGTCTTTTTTTTGTGGCGAATGCCTGCCACAAACTCGCCCGTGTTTGGGTCATAGATATCTCCCAACGCATTGACCGCCGCAATCGCGCCCACCACAATGCCTCTGCCGAGGTGGATGCTCGCGCTTCCGATACCTGACTTCATGGCTTGCTTGTGCCCCATCATCTTGCCCACACTCGCACCGGTCCCGGCGCCCACTACGCCCTCGGTTGTTTCGTCGCTTGATGCATTCACACACGCCTGATACCCCATCTTCGCATCCGGGCGGATTTTGGAATCGCCGAGGTCGAGGTCATATAAAATGGCAGATGGCACGATGGGAACCAGCGCCTCATGCGTCTGGAACCCAACCTGATTCTCTTCGAGATAGCGCATCACCCCCGACGCCGCATCCAGCCCAAAAGCGGAGCCGCCTGCGAGAAGAATCGCGTGAACCTTCTGAACCAAATTGCCGGGATTCAACAAATCTGTTTCGCGGGTACCGGGTGCGCCGCCGCGCACGTCTACACCGGCGACGGCTCCCTTACGGCAGATAATCACCGTGCAGCCGGTCAACGCTTTTTTGTTTTGGGCGTGTCCCACTTCGATGCCGGGCACGTCGGTGATGGAGTTGCGTAATTTTGTCATGGCGTTAAAAGGTGACAGTCACTTCTCAGTGACTGTCACCTGCCTTTTATTTTCCCAGTTCGCGCAGGAGCTGTTGGAATTCCTGCCAATCTTCATCGTCCATCCAAATATCAACATTGTCGAACGAGACGGCGTACATGCCGTCTTCATCCGGTTTGGCGCTCATCAATTCGGGAATGGAGGAGCGCAGTTCATCCCATTCCTCCATGAAGAAGTTGACGGTGGCACGTCCCAACTGGAGATAATAGGTGGTCTCGCCATCGGGTTCGTCTGCCCGCCATGCCATGAAGTTTTCGGTCTCGGCGAGGGTTTCGGTATTTGGTTCTTGTGTGTTGCTCATGATTTCTCCTTAAATATAACAATGTGTAGTTGGCGCTCTCTTGCGCCCTACGCGAAGATAAAGCTATTTTTTGGCTGCCGGCTTCCGGTCACGAATGAAGCGACGGATGATGACCATGAGTCGCGAGCCGGGCGGGGGCGGCGGCTGGGTTATTTCCTTTTCGGGGAAGGGGTCCAAATCCAGCATCTTACGCATGACGTAATTCCAGAGCAGGGCTGCGGTAGCAAGGATGGGAGCGGCAACCACCACACCGAGAATGCCGAAGAGGTTTGCGGCGATGATTGCAGCCACCAGCACGGCGGCGGGATGCACCTTCAACGCGCTCGACATGATGCGTGGGTTGATGATGTTATCAAAGATCTGGTCGATGACCAGCGCTGTGACGAGGACGATCAGAGTGTACGTCAGGTCTGGCAGGTCGAAGATGGAGTATTGTTGAAAGTATGCAACGATAACAAGCAATGCCCAATTGACCGCCGGACCCACATACGGGACGAAACGCGCAAGCCCGGCAAGGAAGGCGAGACCAATGGCATAACTCACGCCCAGCACACTGAGTACCACGGAATAGACAATCACCGCCAGAAAAAAGATGATGATCTGCCCGCGCAGAAAGGCGTTCCAAATGCGCCCAAGCTCGCGGGTGAGACGGGCGAAATCCTGGTTATAGCCGGGGATGTCGACGGTGATGATCTGGTCGCGAAAGCCGCGGCTTTCGATGAGCGTGAAATAGGAAACGAGCAGGACGAACAAGGTCCAGCCGAGGAAGTTGGCGGCGCCGCCTGCCACGGTACCAAGCAACGTGCCTGTGCGGCTAAGTAAAGGTTGTACCATGCCAAGCACCTGTTGGCTGACGTCGTTCAAGTCGAGGTGACTAAAGTCAAGTTTGAAAGGACCGAATTGATACACCTGCCCGGAGATGTCCTCGATCAATTCCGGCAGGGTCCGCAAGGCATCCTGCACAATGACGACGAGGCTTTGAATTTGCTGCACCAACCCCACCCCGCCTAGGGTGAGCAACCCCAGCAGCAGCAGGATGATGACCAGAAAGATCACGCCCACCGATGCATTCCACGAAAAATGCAGTTTGCGTTGTAGGAAATCTGCAATGGGGTGGAAGAGATAGGAAAGCAGGAATGCCATTACCAGGGGCGTGATAATGAACTGGAATTTAACCAGCAACGCGCCGACGATGACCACGATGGTCAGCGCGACTACCAGTTTGGTATTGGTGCCCCAGCCCGGGGAAGTGGGTTTGGATATTTGTTCCATATTGGGGTTCCTATATGATTCGCTGCTTTGATTCTATCAAAGATGAGTAATTTTACAACACAGCAACCTTGTAAAGGGAGCACTCAAAGTTTGTTGGTAAATTGGCTCAAGCCGCCGTCCTTTGCGAAGCATCCTGTGGACGGCGGCGTTCTGCGATAAATCCTTCGCCGAGGACGGCGAAGGGAGCATCTCATCGACGGGTGATTTTACAACACAGCAACCTTGTAAAAATAAAAACCCCGCGGCTCATCCGCGGGGCAGGAAAATCAAGAGGGGCTAACAACCTGAGATGAATGGGAACAGAACGCACCAGCGATAAGTAGCGTCCACCCACCAGAAGAAGCCAACGCACATACAAATGAAAAGCAGTGCGCCCACGCCAATGAAGATCGGCGTCATGTTGGTCTTTTTCGCCGCAGGCGGGGGAGCGCCATAGGAGGCGGCAGGGGCAGGCGAAGCGGGCGCGGAGGAATAAACCGGCGGCGGAGCGGATTGCTGCATCGCTTTGCGGGAGACAGCCACAGTTGCCCCGGCGTCGCCTGCAATCGCATCGTACATGAGGACGATCTGTTCGCCCAATGAAACCACGTCGCCCGGCTTGAGCACGACCGGACCCGCAAGACGCTGTCCGTTCACGAAGGAGCCGTTGGTGGAGCCGAGGTCTTCCAGGACATATTTGCCACCCTGGAACATGAGGCGCGCATGTTTGCGTGAGATTTCCGCATCGTTGATCGCAACACCGTTGGTCGAATCACGTCCAATGGTGAGTTGATCGCCTTCGAGCGGGAATGTGACGCCCGGCGTGGGACCCGATCTCATAACAAATTGAAATTGTGCCATCTTCTTCCTCCAAATATCGCTTGTCTTATAACTAAGCAAACTTTTTACAGAAAATCACAAAGGAAAAAAATTGTTTGCCAAAATATGCGATACTCTGTAATTTCGTTATTGCTCGAACCAAGTTTACAATCTTCAAGCTAAAAAGTCAAACCATTGTCCCTTCGCCCATTCGGGGGATGTTTCCATTATCGAGGAGCTGTCTTGCTGGTGCGCGGCAGGTAGATCATGAACACGGTTCCAACACCGATCTTGCTTTTGACTTCGATGCGCCCGCCATGTCCCTGCACGATCTGTTTGCAGATGGAAAGTCCCAGCCCGGTGCCGGATGCGCGCGATTCATGTTCACGCACGCGATAGAATTTTTGGAAGAGATGTGGAAGCGCCTCATCCGGGATGCCGATGCCCGTATCCTGGATCACGACCATGATCTCATTGTCATGCACTTCGGCGCGGAGGAGAACACTGCCGTTGGGGCGGTTGTATTTGATCGAATTGCTCAGCAGGTTCAAGAAGACCTGCTTGATCTTGTCGCGGTCTGCATCGACGAGGGGCAGACTTTCTGGCGATTCGACGCGCAGGTGGATGTTGTCTTCAACCGCCTTGGTGGACATGATGTCCTTGCATTCATACATCAGGTCTGCCAGGCTAAAAACGGTTTTGCGGTATTGCACGCGCCCGGATTCGAGCCGAGCCAGATCGAGGAAGGAGGATGCCAGCGCGTTCAAACGCATGGTCTCGTTGTGGATGTTCTGGATGATCTGATCGCGCTGTTCCTGCGACATTTCGGGGCGCAGCAACAGATAGGTGGCGGTACTTAATGAAGAAAGCGGCGTGCGCAGCTCATGAACGAACTCGGAGATCAAATCCGATTGTTGGAAGAGGCGTGTGTTTTCTATCGCCACGGCTGCCTGTGCGCCCAACACCAACAGCAGGGATTCATCAATTTCTGTAAACTTCCCTCTGTGTTTATTCAACGCCTCCAACACACCGACGATCTTGTTCTTGGTAATCAGCGGAATACCTAACAGGGACTGGGTGGAAAGCCCGGTGACCGCTTCCACATTCGAGTAAAAGCGTTCATCTTCATGGGCGTTTATGATGCGTACAGGTTTGCGGTTGGTTACGATCCAGCCGGCGATGCTGCCATCAAGCGGAACGGTGATGCCTCGCCGTGTCGATTCATCCATGTTGGTGGAAACTTGAAAATACAACTGACGCGAGGCATCGTCGTACAATAGGATCGAAGCGGCTTCCGCGCCGCTGATCTCCGCCGCGGCGTGGACGATGCGTGAGAGTAGGATGTCCAGGTCGAGGGTGGAGGCGAGATCGCGCGAAATATCGATCAGGCGGCGGTAACTGTCCAGTCGTTCCGTTTTAATTTCAGCCATTTAATACTCTCTCTGTGATCGCAGGCAGGACGGTCGCCACATCATCGAGGATGGAAACGTCCGCGCGAACATTCAAGTATGTGGGGTTGTTATTGATAATAATCAAATGTGCTCCGCGGTCCAGCGCCTGCATGGGAAGTCCCGCCACCGGCAGGACTTCGAGAGATGAACCAGCTACCAGCATCAGGTCGCAGTTGCGCGCCTCTTTTTGCGCCATGAACCATGCCGCTTGCGGTAACTGCTCGCCGAACAGGATCACATCCGGTTTGAGTACCCCTCCACATTTGGGGCAGCGGGGAATTTCACCACACTCGACGAACGACGCAATATACGGCCCCGCCTCCGCTTTATGATAACACTGAGTACAGGTCAGAGTTTGCATGGTCCCGTGCATTTCGATCACGGTTTTCGATCCGGATTTCTGATGGAGGGCATCGATGTTCTGGGTAATGATGGATTTGATATATCCCCGTCGTTCCAGTTCTGCCAGGGCGTGGTGCGCAGAATTGGGCTTGGCTTCGAACAACTGACGCGCCAACGGGCGAAACCAATCGAAGAACAGGTTGGGCTTGGTGCGAAAGGTGCTGAGCGAAGCCACCTCCAGCGGTTCATCCCGTGACCATAAGCCTGTGCCCGACGAACGAAAATCCGGGATGCCGGACGGTGTGGAGATGCCTGCCCCGGTCAGAATGACAGCATGTTTGGACTGACGGATCAAATCCGCCGCAAATTCGATGCTTGTCTGAGTCTGGGGGGACAGAGTGGTCATCGAGCCTTTTCACGCTCTATGATGGCATCTGCGATCTTGAGGAATTGCTGTGTAACCATGTTCTCAGGTTGGGCAACGATGGCAGGAGTGCGCAGGCGTGAGGCTTGCTGAAACAGCTCTGGCATGGGGGTCAACGTGGTAAAGATGGAATGCCCCAACTTTTCCTGCACCTGCGCCCAGGGAATTTGAGCATCGGAGCGCAGGCGGTTATTCAAAACGACGGAAATGGTCTTGGGGTCCACTTTCAGTGTAGTGATCTCATTCAATAGCAATTTCGTCTGCTGGATGGAACTTGGCGTGCCTTCCAGAACGATGATCCGGTCGGAGCATAAGGGCAGGATCTTTTGCACAGAAGATGGCAGACCAGACCCGAGGTCCAGAACGACGAAGCGCGCAAGGCTCGCCAGACGAAGGACCAGCGCCTCCATGTTATCGGCGCGTGCCATCAGGTCCATATCGAGCGGTCGATCCGAAGCGGCAAGAATTCTCACACCCATGGGGTGCGTCACCAAAGACGACTGCACTTTTTCACGCGTCACTTCGATGGCGGTTCCTTTTAGAATGTCCGAGAGCGCCGTTTGGGAGGGCATCCCCAGTTCCATGGCGAGCGAGCCTTGCCCGGGAGTCAGTTCCGCCAAAATGACATCCGATTTGCTGCGGTTGAATAAACCGGCTGCCAAATTTGAAGCAACGGTAGTGACACCCAACCCGCCGCGCACCGAGAGGATGCCGATCACATATCCGTGTTTTTCCTTGGAGACGGTTTCCATGTCTTCAGGACCCTTGGGCGTGGCACGTGCCAGCAGGGATTTCACATGCGCTTGAAGTTCAGTGGGGTGTGTGGGTTTGGTGAGGTAATCGTCTGCCCCGACCTCAAACCCGGCGACTTTATCGTCGAGCTGGGTCTTGGCGGTAAACATCAAAATCGGGATGGATGCCGTGGCAGGGTTCTTCCGCAGGCGGCGGGTCACTTCGTACCCGTCCATGTCTGGCATCATCACATCCAATAGAATCAAGTTCGGGCGTTCTTCGAAAGCCTTCGTCAACCCCTGTGAGCCATTCGAAGCTGCAATCACCTGGTACCCCTGCCGCTGAAGCATCAACCCGACCAGCCGCAGTGTATCTACATCGTCATCAACAATTAATATTCTCTCAGCCATGGTAACCTCGTCGAACCGGTGCCTTTCATATTTGAAACAACTCCCAAGTTCGAACCTCGTTCTGTTAACTACAATTATAACGGACAAGTTCCCAACTTTCACATCAGGGTCGTGCTATAATGGAACTAGCAACGGGACGCCATATCATGCGTTGTTCAAGGGGAGTGTCCCCGTTCACGGGGATGACAGGCTTCGACGGGAGAGGCTGGTCCCGGAATGCGAGCCGAGCGCGCACCGACCTCGTAAAATCAGTGCAAACTTTAAGTGCCAACAACCGCACTTACGCTGCTATGCCCCTCGCCGCCTAAGGCGAAACATAACAGTATGACATCTTAGGATGTCACGTCCGCCGGCCCCGTCCTCCACCCGGTGACGGATCGGGCGAAACAATGATGGAGTGCCGCGTGTGATTCTGCTAAACACGCGAAAGACAAGCAGATGGTCACAGGTTAACCAGCCCGCCGGGGTGCCTGTGGTGACGATAATCGGCAGGCTACGCTCGTAGAGTTCCGAGGGTCGAATCTTTCGGACCCGGGTTCAATTCCCGGCATCTCCACCTTTTAATCGCCCGACATAAACTGCCGGGCGATTATTGTTTAAAGTTGGGTTTACATTCCCAGATGCCATCGATAACAATAAACGTCGGCTTGTGATATAAGAGGCGGCATGAAAAAATTATTTTTTATTGGATGTCTCCTCCTGACCTCTGCCTGCAATTTACCCATTTCCACGCCGACAGCGGATTCTCCCCTCACAGCCACGCTTCCTCCGTCGCCGATCCCTGTTACTGATACCCAGGCAGTTTCTTCTCCCGCCACCCTTGAACCGCTTCCGCTCTACTTCACCGAAGAGTTCGATGCCGCCTCACCGTATTGGGAATTCCTGCAAACAGGTGGAACGTCTGCTCCTCTTACTTCATTCCAAAACGGATCCCTTCATGTTGACATATCTTCAGCCGATACATGGCTGGTCGGCGTCCACAACGCGAATCCCTACTTGAACGTTTTCGTACGCGCAAAGACATCCGCCACACCGACCGGTTCTGTAGGCTTGATCTGCCGTTACTCCGAAGACGGGTGGTATGAGTTCAACGTCTCGAACGACGGCACATACAGTCTGTTACTCGGTCAATGGCTCGCACCGGGCATTGTCAAATACGCCCCTATCATCAACGACCTAAGCAATAAACTGACGGGGACTACAACCAGCGAGATCGGGCTTTTCTGCGAAGATAATTTCCTGCAACTTTACGCCAACGGCACCATGATCCGCCGCGTGGAAGTGACCAATTACGGGCTGACCGAAGGCAAGATCGGCGTCACTACTGCTTCATTTGCAGAGATACCCATGTCTGCGATATTTGAGTGGATACAGGTCAGTCAAGATTAACAAAGTAGCAAAGTAGCGCGAGATACTATCTCGCGTTACATCTGTTTATTCAAAACCAATACAGCGTTAACAGAATTCTTGCACACATCGCTTAACATGGAGCATCGAAAAGAATTACAAGGAGATTTCTCATGGGCAAAATCATAGGAATTGACCTCGGTACGACCAACAGTGTCGTCTCCGTTATGGAAGGCGGCTCACCCACAGTCATTACCACAGCGGAGGGCGGGCGCTTATGCCCGTCGGTTGTGGCGTTCAACAAGAACGGCGAGCGTATGGTCGGGCAAACCGCCAAGCGACAAGCGGTTGTGAATCCTGATAACACCATCTACTCGATCAAACGATTTATCGGGCGTCACTTTGAAGAAACTTCGTCCGAACGAAGCATGGTTCCCTTTCAAGTTGCACAGGGACCCACCGGTGACGTGCGCGTCAAAGTCCCCGTCAATGGCAGGGAATACTCACCGCAAGAAATAAGCGCAATGGTGTTGGGCAAGCTAAAGTCCGATGCTGAGGCGTATTTGGGTGAACCCGTCACGCAGGCGGTCATTACCGTCCCGGCGTACTTCAATGACAGCCAACGTCAAGCCACCAAGGATGCAGGCAAGATCGCAGGTTTGGAAGTGCTGCGTATCATCAACGAGCCGACGGCCTCTGCGCTTGCATATGGCTTGGACAAAAAGAAGAATGAAACCATCCTCGTCTTCGACCTCGGCGGCGGCACATTTGATGTGTCTGTCCTCGAAGTGGGCGAAGGCGTGATCGAAGTGAAATCCACGCATGGCGATACGCACCTCGGCGGCGATGACTGGGATCAGCGCATCGTCAACTGGGCGGCAGATGAATTCAAGAAGGATCAGGGCATCGACCTGCGCAGTGACCGCCAGGCGTTGCAGCGTCTGCGTGAGGCGGCGGAAAAAGCTAAGATTGAACTCTCCACCGTAATGGAAACAGAGATCAACCTGCCTTACATCACCGCAGATGCTTCTGGACCAAAACATCTGCAACTGAAACTTAGCCGCTCCAAATTCGAGCAGATGACTGAAGACCTGCTGCAACGTTGCCGCACACCGTTTGAGTCTGCTTTGAAAGATGCGGGCATGACCTCGGATAAATTGGATGAAGTGGTTTTGGTCGGCGGCTCTACGCGTATGCCAATGGTATCTGATTTGGTGCGCAAGCTGACACAGAAGGAACCGAACAAAGGCGTCAACCCAGATGAAGTTGTGGCGGTTGGCGCGGCAATTCAGGGCGGCGTGTTAGGCGGCGAAGTCAAAGACATCCTGCTGCTCGACGTGACTCCGCTCTCGCTCGGTGTCGAAACAATGGGCAGTGTGATGACCGTGATGATCGAACGCAACACAACCATCCCCGTCCGCAAGACCGAGGTGTACTCCACTGCGGCAGACAATCAAACCGCCGTTGACATCCACGTGTTGCAAGGTGAACGCCCAATGGCTGGCGATAATATGTCGCTTGGACGTTTCCGCCTCGATGGCATCCCACCGGCACCGCGCGGCGTTCCGCAGGTTGAAGTCACCTTCGACATCGACGCGAACGGCATCCTACATGTGACTGCGAAAGATAAGGCGACCGGCAAGGAACAGAAGGTGACCATCACCGCCTCGACCAACTTGAACAAGAGCGATATCGAACGCATGGTGCAGGAATCCAAGCAGAACGAAGCCGCAGATAAGAAACGCCGTGAAGTGATCCAGGTCAAGAACGACGCGGATAATCTCACGTATCAAATCGAGAAGGCATTGCATGAACTCGGTGATAAAGTTCCATCCGCTGAGAAGTCCTCAATCGAGTCTAAGGTCAGCGAGTTGAAGCAAGCCGCACAAGGCGATGACATAGACAAGATCAAGAAACTGAGCGAAGATTTGCAGCACACCTTCCACGCCCTCAGCCAGCAGTTGTATGCTCAAGGTCAAGGCGGGCAAGCCCAACCCGAAGGCGGATCATCTGGTCCACACGACGGCAATGTGGTAGATGGCGAAGTGAAAGAGTAAGCCACCATCAGACCTCCGAGGTTTCAAAAACCCCGGAGGTCTTTTCATTGCATGTATAATCTTCTGTATGCAAAAACGGTTTAACCGTATTTGGTTCATCCCCATCTTCATCCTCCTCAGCATCGGAACCTACTATCTTCCCCCTGTCCACAGCCGCCTCGCCTGGCGGATCGAACTCGTCCGCACGCAGATCAAATATTGGATCAACCCACCCGACCAGGCAGTCTTCCAACCCAGCGGAAAAAATAATCCATTGACCGTTGAGACGGCTATCGCGACAGCCCGTGCCGAATTCTTGTTGACGCTGACGCCCGCCTCCACCCCGACGCCGGAACTGGTTGCCACCATTGAGCCAACCATTACATCCACGCCTTTACCTGCCACTGTCATGCTCGACGGCGTGAAATACGAGCAGCAACATGGGCGGTTAAATTATTGCGGTCCTGCCAACTTTTCGATGGCGTTGACGTTTTGGGGTTGGGACGGAGACCGCGATGTGATCGGCAAAGCTGTCATGCCAGTCAATGAAAAAGACAAGAACGTGATGCCATACGAATTGCAGGATTACATCAACGAAAATGTCCCCGGCATGACGTCCATCATCCGTAATGGCGGCGACTTTGAGACCCTCAAGCGACTCATCTCAGCAGGCTTCCCGGTCATTGCAGAAAAAGGGATTTACGAAATCGACCTCAATGGCAAATATAGCTGGATGGGACATTACGCCTTCGTCACCGGCTACGACGATGCCAACCAAGTGCTTATCTATCAAGATAGCTATCAGCCTGAACCAGAAACAAACCCCGGACCGAACCGCAGGATGGGATATGCGACTTTCATCGAAGGCTGGCGTGCGTTCAATTACGTCTTTGTTGTGGTATTCCCCGTAGAAAAACAGAATGAAGTGTTGACCTTACTCGGTCCGCTGGCGGATGAAACACAGGCAAACCGCCGTGCTCTGGAAATTGCCAAAGCCGAATCTCAAACTCTTTATGGCATCGATCAATACTTTGCCTGGTTCAACATCGGCACCAGCCACGTGGATTCGCTCGAATATGTCGACGCCGCCAGCGCCTACGATTATGCCTTCAGTCTCTACGCAGATTTAAACGTTGACGATACAGCCCGTCCCTATCGTATGATGTGGTATCAAACCGGTCCATATAAAGCATACTTTTATACCAATCGCTTTACAGACGTCATCAATCTTGCAGACACGACCCTGAAAGACACCATCGCCGAACCTGTGCTGGAAGAATCCCTTTACTGGCGCGGACGTGCTTACGTTGTGACAGGCGAAACCAACCGTGCCGTAAAAGATTACATGGCAGCGCTGAAAGTCCACCCCAAATGGGAGCCTGCCATACAGGCATTACAAGAGTTGGGGATACAACCCTAACCTTTTTCGATTAATATAATTTACTTAACAGCATGTCACCCTGAGCGCCAGCGACACATGCACCGCAGTGCGGTGAGGGTCTCTGGGACAGTTGTAGAGATGCTTCGCTTTGCTACTAAGAAACAAGGATTTTCAAACCCTTTTTTGCCGCGAATTTCGCGAATTCGCACTGATTTTAAAACCAATTCGCGAAAATTCGCGTAATCCGCGGCTGAAGCTCTTGTTTCTTTGG
>JACPVC010000237.1 GCA_016191955.1 Chloroflexota bacterium | reverse complement strand
TTTGATAAATAACGCCGTGCTCCAGTTTAGGTATATGCCCGTGCCGATGATGATGCCGACCAGTAAATAGAACATACCTGTGATGTAGAACTTGAGACTTTCAGGCGCATCGCCACCGCGCACATTCCATAATTGAATTAATAACAGTGTTGCGGAGATGAAAATAAGCGTGCCGCCTGTAAAGATCATCGGGTGATTCATACCTCCAAAGCCAGCCACGAGTGCAACGAAGCCCACGTTGAGAGTCAGCCAAATATCCCAACGCATGGCGGGGCGTGGTTTTTTGGAAAGCGACGCAATCAACAAAGGCAATAACCCGAAGATCACTTGTGAAAGTATCCCCAGTGTGACGAAGTGTACGCGCACCCAGCGTAATGCGGGAAACGCGCTAACGAGATTGATGCTTACCAACGAAGCATCTGCCGCAGCAAGCAAAGCCACGAACGTGAACATTAAAGTTGTGAGTAAATATGGAATGGGCATTTTATTCTCCTTTTCGCTACCATACAACCAGCTGTTTTTGCCGCGAAGAGCGCCAGGAACGCTACGAATTAAAAGTTTTCTTCGCGCTCTCATCTGCACTGGCGTGCGGCGCAAGTGTTGCGGGCTTAGCGGTTCATTTTGGCATTTGACGGTGGAAAATTTTCCTTTATTTTCCGTACCCCATGCGCGTCAGCAGATTATCCTTGAGCGCGAACTGGTGATAAAACGCCGCGCCGACATGTAACAGCACAAGCAGAAACAGCGCGGGCGAGATGAATCCGTGCAACATACGCGCGGCAAAGTCATAAAAGTTTGCGGGCAGAATTCCTGAGCCGCCAAAGACGATTGAGGGGAGCCCTGCCTGTATCGAAAGCGACATGCCGCTGAGTGTCATCAGAAAAACCAACAGGTAGAGGGCGTAATGCACAAACTTGCCAAGCCCGTCAAGGAAAGCGTTGCCTGTTGAGGCGTAGGTGGGGCGCGGGATTTTCATCCGTGTGATGAAGCGGACGATGATCACGAGCAACAAGGTGATGCCCAACAGCATGTGAATCCGAAGCGGCGCGATCTCGTTCGCGTCGTTCGGAAGGAAGCTGGAATATTTACCGAAGATAAACGCCGCGAAGACGAGAACAACGGTCAACCAGTGTAATGTGACTTGCAAGGGATGATAACGCTTGGGTGAATTTTGAGTCATCGCTTATTTCTCTCCCTTCGAACCGAGAAACACCACGCGGGTTTTGGCGTTCATACCGCGTTTCGCCCCACTTGACGCAACGACCGTCACACCAGGTTTGATGGCGAAGGTTTCCTCGTCCACGGTCATTAGCCCCTCGCCTTCGAGAAAATGATACATCGCCGCCTCGCCAGGGTGAACGGGAATTTGTCCGCCCGCCTCCAGCCCAACGACCAACGCCTTGAAATTTGGCGTGTTGATCAGAAATTGAGGTTTAGGACCCTCTGTCGAAAAAACAGCTTTTGATTTTACTTCTGTGAAATAGATTTGGGAACTTGTGTCAGACATGTGGACTCCTTTTGGGTATGCCTGACTTTAACCTTTTCCCCCGCTTCCCGCCCCGACTTTTGTCGGGTTTCTGACCCCAATCCTTATTTGCCCTGAATCTTTGCCCGCTCCGCCAAACCCGCAGGATCCAAAATGCGGATGTGTTGCTTATCCATTTCGATCAAGCCCACCTTCGTCAACTCACGGATGACGCGGCTCAATACATCTGGCACCGTGCCGAGATGCGCCGCCATCTCCGTTTGATTTGTCCGGCGGCGGCGTTCGATCACACCCCCTTCGGCTTGCTCCAACAAAAGTTTTGCGAACCGCGCTTCCACCGTCCGCAGGGACAGGTCTGCCGTCAACGCCACCAAACTGATGAAACGGTCTGCCATGCTTTCCATGATCTGCAACGCCGTGCGCGGATGTGCCAGCAAAATATCTTCCAATGCCTGACGTGGAAGCAACCAGACGCCTGATTCCTCCAGGGCAATTGCTGTTGCAGGATTCGCACGCTTTGCGAATACACCGATCTCATTAAATATCTCGCCCGCATCCAGAAAACGCAAAACCTGTTCACGTCCATCGGGGGAAGTCTTCAATACTTTCAATGAGCCGTATTGCAGGTAATACAAATTTGTTTCCGTATCCCCCTCCCAAAACACAACCGCATCGGGCGCGAAAACTTTCCACACCGCGCTCTTTGCCAGTGTGACAAGAGTCTCATGATCGAGTCCGCGCAGAAATTCAAAGGTCTGCAATCGTTTGAGGAGAATATCGGTTTGCATGTCTCATACCTTCGTGGATAAGCTCTTCTGAATGGATAATACGGTGATGGCGATAAACAGCAAAATCGCAACTTCGTTCAACAGCCCACCCCACATGTGGAGCGTGTGCCGGTTGACGTAATCGGCAGTCACGCGCAACGCGAGCGAAGTGTGCAATAAAATCAGATGAATATAAAACGCGGGTTGAAAATTAATCGACACACCCAGGATAGCGCGGCGAGTAATACAAGAATGGCAAGGAAGAGAAATGGAATGGGGGAGCGGTTGGGAAATGATTCCATGACTCCATTCTACCGCTTGTTTCATAATTACTCACCGTATGGGGATGGATAAGAACGTTTCTTGATTTCTGTTAGGACTTACGCAGTTCAAAATCTTTTGCCGCGAACGCTTGCACCAACACGCAAGTGCAGGTGTTACACAAATTGTCACGAATTTCGCGGCTTGCCCTTGGGGTTTTGCGTAAGTCCTATTCTGTTTTAACTGTTGATGCGGTACTCTGTAAAGACGATTGCGATATTTCACAAACTTTTTGGTTTACCGCATAACGAAGATGTATAATTAGCAGATCACGAAAACGTGGTGATGGCTTTGGTAAGGACATTTGCTTTGTTTTTCTTCACGTTAAGGGTTTGTATTTTTGCGGCGTGGAGTCTTTGATCGTTCGACTAAAAAACGACTGAAGTTGCCACTGCAAAATCTTTTCGTGAAGTATTGATAATAACCATAAGGCATTCTCATGTTCAAGAGTCTTCAGGCGCGATTGACCCTCCTGTTTACGGCATTTGTCCTGCTTGTGGTTGTATCCGTCGGCGTGATGATGTGGGGGAGCGAAACGCAAAGGCAGGATGCCCTGCTGATTAACCTGGCGGGGCGTCAACGGATGCTGGCGCAACAGATGGCACGGCTCGCATTCGAAGCAGGCGCGGGGGAGGATATTGCTAATGCCACGTTACAGGAGACAGAGCAGACCTTTGACCAAACCCTACATGCCTTGATAGATGGCGGGGAGGCTCCTTATCTTTCGGATACAACCGTCACACTTCCGTTCACACGTGACTTTGAGATTCGCTCCGCGCTCGATGAAGTGACTCTCACCTGGAGCGATTTCCACGCCTTGCTTGATGAATTACAGCGCACTTCACGCGACGACTCATCCTTTTCGATCAAGTTCCAATCCATTGAAGAAAAATCATCTGCGCTTGTAGAGCGCGCCGATGAAGTTGTGCGGTTGTATGAAGCGGATGCTACTTCAAAAGTGAATCGCTTACGCATCATGCAAATTGGATTTCTTGTTAGCGCTTTGATTTTGCTTGGGGTGGGCGCGTGGATTACGCGTCAGTCCGCGCTCAAACCACTGGGAGAGTTGGCGCGCGCGGCGAACCGTCTGGGAGAAAATGATCTGGATAGCGCGGTACAGGTTGAAGGTCCAGAAGAGATGCGGGCGTTGTCCGAGTCGTTCGATTCGATGAGGATAAGTCTGCACGCCTCGCGATCCGAATTGTTGGATTTGATGTCCACGCTTGAAACGCGCGTCACACAACGCACGCGCGAATTGGACGCGCTCAACGAGGTCAGCCGTGAGATTGCATCGCAATTGGATGTGAAGTTCGTACTGAAATCGGTGACCGATAAAGCCCGCATGTTATTGGATGGGGACTCTGCCATGTTGTGCTTGTTGGATGATGGAAAGCAATACCTGTTGCTCAAATCTGTGAGCGGCATTCCCTTCATCGAAACAATGGATCGCATGTCCACGGTCAATCGCGCCAGCGCGGTGCTCACCAGCCAGCAAGCGATTATTTGCAATAATGCACAGTGCGTAGGCGGGTGCGGTATGCTTACGGATACTCACGCTGTCAGTCATGTGGTCGCACCGTTGCGGATCGGCGCTCATGTGATCGGCGCGTTGTGCGTGAGCAGTTCCCAGCCGAATCATTTCTCCAAAGAATCGGCGGACGCGGTGACAAAACTCGCGAACACTGCCGCGGTCGCGTTGCAGAACGCGCAGTTGTACGCGCAGGCAGAGAAGGTCGCCGCGTTGGAAGAGCGCAACCGTATCGCCGCGGACATGCACGATGGACTCGGTCAGACGTTGAGTTATCTTGGTCTGATGACCGACCAGACGGCGGAGTTTTTATCAGAAGGTCAGGATGATGCCGCGCTTGACCTTTTGCGAAAGACGCGCGAGACGATTGAAACAGCCGCGAGCGAGGTGCGCCGCGCCATCAACAGCCTGATGGACGAGTCGCTACCCGCATTAGATTTGCAAACGCGCCTGCAACATGTGATGGATGAGTTTGCAAAAGAGACTCATTTGCGCGTTGCATGGGGCGCGGAGTCTTCGCCGAGGTGTACGCGTCAGGTGGCGGAGCAGGTGTTGAACGTCACGCGTGAGGCGTTGAAGAATGTGGTGCGTCATGCCGAGGCGAAACACGTCACTGCGCGGCTGGGTCAGGATAACGGCAATTACTTTATCGCCATTGAAGATGATGGCAAAGGTTTCGATACATCCCAGCCTGAGCCGAGCGGACATTTTGGTTTACGGATCATACAGGCGCGCGCCGCGCACATCGGCGGACGTGTTGAAATCGAATCGGAACAGGGACGCGGGACGTGTGTCACATTGACATGGTCTGCGGAGAGGAAAGAATAGACATGGAAAAAGTTCGCGTGCTGCTGGCAGACGATCATGTTTTATTTCGCGAGGGATTGGCGGGCATCATCGCTTCACAGCCAGACATGGAAGTGGTCGGCGAGGCGAACGACGGACTCGAAGCCTTTGTCAAAGCGCAGGAACTCAAGCCCGATTTGATCCTGATGGATGTGCAAATGCCTGGCATGGACGGATTGGAAGCCACGCGGCAAATCAAAGAGGCGTTGCCAGAAACCCGAATTGTTGTGTTGACTGTCCGCGATGACGACGAGAAACTATTCGAAGCGTTGAAGAATGGCGCGCAGGGATATTTGTTGAAAGAGATCCGTTCACAGGAAATGTTGACAATGTTGCGCGGCGCGATGCAGGGCGAAGCGGCGTTGTCTTCCTCGCTGGCGGGGCGTGTGTTGGCAGAGTTCCGCCGCCTGAGCAAACACGGGTTTGTGGAAAAAGAGGATGATATAGGATTGACCGAACGTGAACAACAAGTGTTGATGCAGGTTTCGCAAGGCGCGACGGATAAAGAAATTGCGGAAATGTTGACCATCAGCCTGAACACAGTCAAGACGCATATACGGAATATCTTGTCGAAGCTACACGTATCCACGCGGCGCGAGGCGGCGAAAGTGGCGAAGAACAAGGGGTTGGTGTGAACTCGTGGTATTCAAAATCCCTCGGCGATGGGATGTGGGCGCCGATGGTCTGTGTCGAAATCGGGGATATATTCCAGCCGATGTTTGAGTCGGCTGGCAAGCCCATCGCGATGGCGGTCTTCGTGCGGCGCGAGGAGGGGGACGTGCATTGCGAAGTGACCGCGTATTTTTCCCCTGTGGCGAAAGATGTTGCAGAATTGTTCGAGGCATTGCCATGCGTCAGACCTGCGCGCGAGGGGTTGGATTTGCTGGCAGGGGTGAAAATTGCTGGTCGGCGATTTTCGTTGAATGACAAGACCGCCCTGCTGTCAAAATAGAGAACTAATTCTTTCCAAAAATGAGTGATTGAAAAATCACTCATTTTTCATTCCCAACGCGGGAGGAGGAGGGATTCGATTGCACCGTGTTTTCCAGTACTCTTGAGGAAATTTTGTTAGATAGTTCGCATACAGGTTATGGAAAAACGTCGCGTATTGCTCGTGTGTTCGCAACATCTTTTCGGCGTGGGCATGGAAACGATTTTACGCGCCGAAGCGGATGTAGAGTTGATCGGTCCGTGGGGTTTGGGGGAGGAGGTCTGTTCGAGAATAACAGAGACAAGCCCGAGCGTTGTCTTGATCGTGGACGACGATTCACAAAGCGAAGCCAACGCGAGGCTGACATCCGCCATTATGGAGGCGTTTCCGAATCTTCCCATTATCCGCGCAAGATTGACCGAGAACGTGGTGCGCGTGCATTCGACTCACATTCTGCCTGCGCGCGGCACCGATTTGTTGGAAACCATTCGCAACCTGCCCGAAACAAAAAATTCTTCCAATGAGAGGAGTGAATAAAAGATGACCAAAGGTGAAAGACCTTCAACCATCTGGTTTGTTCCATTACTTGTGTTCGCCCTGGTGACGGCTGTTACTGGGATCGTGTTCGCCAAACCACTGGCGCAGACGTCGGATGGGGAGGCGCTCTTCAAGGAAAAGTGCGTGGCTTGTCACACCATCGGCGGAGGGGATTTGGTGGGACCCGACCTGCAAGGCGTGGCTGAACGCCGATCGAATGAATGGCTCACGCAATGGATACTCGCGCCCGATCAAGTGTTGGCTTCGGGCGATCCGATCGCTGCGGAACTGTTGGCGAAATATAAAAACGTCCCGATGCCAAATTTGGCGCTGACACCCGATCAAGTGGATTCGCTCCTCGCCTATATGGGGAGCGGCGCGACCATCGGCGGCACTGTCTTACCGACAGGCGACGCGACGCGAGGCAAGGCTTTGTTCGTCGGTGACAAACGCTTCGAGAACAGCGGACCGCAGTGCATGTCGTGTCATAGCATTGCAGGGATTGGCGCATTGGGCGGCGGTTCGCTCGGTCCCGACCTAACCGCGAACGGGTACACCAAATACGGTGAAGGTCTGGCGGCATTTCTTGGCGCACCTCCAACCGTGACAATGAATGTGGTCTGGAAAGATACTCCGCTCACTCCGCAGGAACAAGCGGACTTATTCGCGTTTATGAAGAACGCGTCCGTTTCGGGGCGCGAGCCTGGGGCGTTGTTGCAGATCGCTTTGCTTGCGATCCTTGGAGCCGCGGCATGGATCGCGCTGGCGCAGTTCTATTGGGGAAAACGATTAAAAGGCGTGCGCCGACCGATGATCGAGCGGACGCTTGCGGCGGCGCAGAAATAAAAAATCTTTTTCCCGTCATTGCGAGGGCGTTCTTCCCGAAGCAATCCTCTACACGGCAATGGAGATTGCTTCGTCGGTAAGTACACTCTCCTCGCAATGACAATTCAAACGGAGGCATTAACCATGAGTTGGATCCAGGATTTGATCAACCCGCAAGCGCGGCAGTGGGAGGAGTTTTATCGCAACCGCTGGCAACACGATAACGTTGTCCGCAGTACGCACGGCGTAAACTGCACAGGCGGATGTTCATGGCAGGTTTACGTGAAGGACGGCATCATTACGTGGGAAATGCAACAAGTGGATTACCCGCTGTTGGAGAAGGGACTGCCACCCTACGAACCGCGCGGCTGTCAGCGTGGGATTTCCGCGTCGTGGTACGTCTACAGCCCGATCCGCGTCAAGTATCCGTACGCGCGCGGCGTGCTGCTGGATTTCTGGCGCGAGGCGCGCGGGAGTGGGAAAGGCCCCGTCGAAGCGTGGCAGTCCATCGTTGAAGATGAGGCGAAACGCAAGCGCATCCAGAAGGCGCGCGGCAAAGGCGGATTCCGTCGCACGCATTGGGATGAAGTGTTGGAAATCGTCGCCGCGGCGACTCTCTACACCGCCAAGAAACACGGACCTGACCGCGTGTTCGGCTTCTCGCCGATTCCCGCCATGTCATATCTTTCGTACGGCGCGGGGTCGCGCTTCCTGCAATTGTTCGGCGGCGTGAATATGAGTTTCTACGATTGGTACGCCGACCTGCCGAACGCCTTCCCCGAAATTTGGGGCGACCAGACCGACGTGTGCGAATCCGCCGATTGGTACAACAGCAAGTACATCGTCTCGATGGGCGCGAACCTGAATATGACGCGCACGCCCGACGTTCACTTCGTCTCCGAGGCGCGGCATGAAGGCGCGAAGTTCGTTGTCATCGCGCCAGACCTTTCTCAGGTGGCGAAATATTCCGATTGGTGGATCCCCGTCAAGGCGGGGCAGGATACGGCGATCTGGATGGCGGTCAATCATGTCATCTTGAAAGAATTTTATGCGGATCGGCAAGTCCCGTATTTCGTCAAGTATCTCAAAGAAAATACCGACATGCCGTTCCTGATCGAATTGGAGAAGGACGGCGACGGTTACAAAGCGGGACGTTACATCCGCGCCAACACGGTCAAGCGATACAAAGATGTCGAGAACGGCGAATGGAAATTCCTTGTGCATGACTCGAAGGCGAATGCGCCGCGCATGCCCAAGGGCGCGGTGGGTGACCGCTGGAGCAAGGAAAAAGGCAAGTGGAATATCAAGATGGAAGACGGACTCGACGACTCGCCTATCGAGCCGACGATCTCCTTCCTCGGCGAGCAGGATGAGACGGTCAACGTCGCGTTCTATGAATTTGCCGAGAAGACCACCGCCATGCGCGGCGTCCCCGCGAAGTACATCGAGACTAGCGAAGGGAAGAAACTCGTCACAACCGTCTTTGATCTGGTTGCGGCGCAGTTCGGCGTGAGCCGCGGACTGCCTGGGGATTACCCGACCAGTTACGATGAGGTCGGCGCGTACACGCCCGCCTGGCAGGAAAGTTACACGGGCATCGGGCGCGACACGATCATCCGCCTGGCGCGCGAGTTTGCCTCCAACGCCGAAGCCACGAACGGCAAGTCCATGATTATCATCGGCGCGAGCATCAATCACTGGTACAACAATAACCTTGTCTATCGCGCCCCGATCTACGCGCTGATCCTGTGCGGCTGCTGCGGAGTCAACGGCGGCGGGATGAATCACTACGTGGGACAGGAAAAACTGACGCTGGTCGCGCCGTGGACGAGTCTGGCGTTCGCGCTCGACTGGCAGAAGCCGCCGCGCCGACAGCAATCCCCGACCTGGCATTACGTCAACAGCGACCAGTGGCGTTACGAAGGCGACTTCACTGATTACGCGCACGTGCCGCCCAAGACGAAATGGGCAAAGGGTCACGCGATGGATTTGGAAGCGATGGCTGTTCGCATGGGCTGGATGCCGTACTACCCGCAGTTCAAGACCAACTCCTTCGACGTGATGAAGGACGCTGAGGCCGCAGGCGCGAAGTCTGCGGATGAGGTCTCCAAGTGGACGGCGAAACAACTCAAGGACGGCAAACTCGAATTCGCGGTGGACGACCCCGACGCGAAAGAGAACTGGCCTCGTGTTTGGATCATCTGGCGCGGCAACGCCATTCAATCCAGCGCGAAGGGACATGAGTTCTTCCTGCGTCACTATCTCGGCACGCACGACAACATCATCGCCGAGGAACACGCCAGGGATAAGGTCAAGACCGTCAAGTTCCGCGAACCCGCCCCACGCGGCAAAATGGACCTGGTGGTTGATCTCAACTTCCGCATGGACTCGTCCGCGCTGTATTCGGACATCGTCCTGCCCGCCGCGTTCTGGTATGAGAAGAACGACCTGAACACCACCGACTTACATTCATTTGTGCATCCGCTTGGGCAGGCTGTGCCGCCCGTGTGGGAATCGAAGACGGACTATGAAATCTTCAAAGCCTTCTCGAAGAAAGTCAGCGAACTTTCGGCGGATGTGTTCCCCGAACCGATGAAGGATTTGGTGATGTCGCCGCTCATGCACGACACGCCTGATGAACTCTCTCAACCCGATGTGAAAGATTGGCGTGCGGGCGAGTGCGAACCCATCCCTGGGGTGACCATGCCGCACTTCCGCGTTGTCGAGCGCGATTACGCCAACCTCTACAACAAGTTCATCTCGCTCGGACCGAACCTCCGCACGGACGGGATCAACGGCAACGGCGTGCAAATTCCGATAGCAAAGTTCTACGATGACCTGTTGGAGAATCCCGTCGGCGGCTCACCCGACCCGCGCCACATGCGTTGCGTGGAATGGGGCGGACAGAAATATCCGTCCCTGGAGGATGCGCTCGACGCGGCGAACGTCCTGTTGTATCTCGCTCCCGAAACGAACGGCGAAGTCGCTTACGAGGCGTTCAAACACGAAGAGGAGCGAGTCGGTCTCCCACTGGCGGATCTCGCGGAAAATGATCGCGGCGTCCGCATGACGTTCTTCGACCTGACGCGGCAGGTGCGGCGTACGCTCAACAGTCCGTGTTGGTCGGGCATCGTCAAGGACGGGCGCGCCTACGCCGCCTGGTGCCTGAGCGTGGAGCGCCGCGTTCCCTGGCGCACGTTGACGGGACGCCAGCATTTCTATATTGATCATCCCTATTACATGGATTTCGGCGAGAACTTGCCGACCTTCAAGCCCAAGTTGGTTTCCAAAGAGGGCGACTGGAAAAAGATCGGCGACATCGTGAACAGTCCCGTGGACGACAAGAGCCTGATCCTCAACTACATCACGCCGCACGGTAAGTGGAACATCCACTCGACCTACAAGGACAACCACCGCATGTTGACCCTCTCGCGCGGCATGGATCCCGTTTGGCTCAACGACAAGGAAGCCGAAAGTGTTGGCATCGTGGACAACGACTGGGTCGAAGTCCACAACGACAACGGCGTGGTCGTGACGCGCGCCGCGGTCAGCGCCCGCGTCCAGCCTGGAACGTGTTTGTATTATCACGCGGTCGAGCGCACGGTCTTCATCCCCAAGTCGCAGGTCAGAGGCGGGAAACGCGCGGGCGGACATAACAGCCTGACGCGCACGCGCATCAACCCCGTCCTGCTGGCGGGCGGCTACGCCCAGTTCACCTACGGCTTCAACTATTGGGGACCCATTGGCGTCTTCACGCGCGATACGTATTGCGTGGTGCGGAAGATGGAAAAATTGGAATGGTAAAGGTTCAGTACCGCAAGATTTATCTTGCGCCTCCGCAACATGAATGTTGCGGTACTAACTAAAGGAGTCAAACATGGATATTCGCGCACACGTTTCAATGGTCTTCCATCTCGATAAATGCATCGGCTGTCACACGTGCAGTATCGCCTGCAAAAATATCTGGACCGACCGCAAAGGCACCGAGTACATGTGGTGGAACAACGTCGAGACCAAGCCTGGCACGGGCTATCCCACCCTGTGGGAGGATCAGGAAAAATACAAAGGCGGCTGGGAGAAGAAGAACGGCGATCTCAAACTAAAACTGCACAGCCGCCTGAAAGGGCTGGGCAACATCTTCTACAATCCCTTCCTGCCCACGCTGGACGATTACTACGAGCCGTGGACCTACGATTACGAGAATCTCTTCAACGCGCCCGAAGGCGACGACCAGCCCACCGCGCGTGCCATCTCGATGGTCACAGGCAAGCCGATGGACAATATCGAAGCGGGTCCCAACTGGGACGATGATTTGGGCGGTTCGCCCATCTACGCCCGCAACGATGTCAACCTCGACGAACTCACCGAAGACGAGCGCGAGCAACTCAACGAACTGGAGCGCGTCGTCTTCTTCTACCTGCCGCGCATCTGTAATCACTGCCTCAACCCTGGCTGCGTCGCCGCTTGCCCCGCGGGCGCGATCTACAAACGCGGCGAAGACGGCATCGTGCTGATCGCGCAGGATAAATGCCGCGCCTGGCGCATGTGCATTTCGGGCTGCCCGTACAAAAAGACTTACTACAACTGGGCTTCGGGCAAATCCGAAAAATGTATTTTGTGCTACCCACGCCTCGAATCGGGACAACCCCCCGCCTGCTTCCACTCCTGTGTGGGACGCATCCGCTATTTGGGAGTCCTGCTCTACGACGCGGATCAAATCGAAAAGTGCGCTTCGGTTCCTGACGAGGAACTGGTCGCTGCCCAACGAGCCATGATCATGGACCCGTTCGATCCTGCTGTCATCGCCGCCGCGAAGAAGAACAAAATCTCGGACGCGATGATCGCCTCCGCGCAGAATTCGCCCGTCTACAAATTCGTCAAGAAATGGGGACTCGCCCTGCCGCTTCATCCCGACTTCCGCACCCTGCCCATGCTCTACTACGTCCCGCCAATGCTGCCTGTGCTCGCCAAGACCAAAGACGGCAACTATGATGTGGATGGCGCGAAAGGCGAAAACACATTCGCTCCGCTCAGTGCAAGCCTGCCCGCCATGTTGAGCTCGCTCGAAAAGGCGCGCATGCCGATCAAGTACATGGCAAGCATGTTCTCGGCGGGCAATGTCAAAGTGGTGGAGGATGTTTATCGCAAATTGATCGCGGTCAGAATCTTCAAGCGCGCCCAAACGGTGAAGGACTATCAGCAAGCCGAAGTGGACGCCGCTCTCGCCGCTGGCAAAACAGACGCCGAAGAGGTCGAAGCCATTTTCCGCCTGACTGCCCTGCCGACCTACGAAGAACGCTTCGTCGTCCCGCCGCTCGCGCGCGAAGTTGCAGTGGAGGCGTGGGAGAAGCCGCTCGACCGTAAGACCGATGCGGGATTCGGAGTCCGCAACAAGATCAACAGGAGGAAATTCTAATGTACACCGAATCAGAAATGCGGCAGTTGTATCAATGCTTTGCGCGCATGTTGGAATATCCCGCAGGCGGCACGCTTCAAGCCGCGCTCAAGGCGCAGGGCTTGCTGATGGACGAAGACCCCGAAGCCGCCGCGCAGTTGAAGGAATTTCACGACTACGCCGAATCCCTGCCGCCTGGACGACTTGAAGAAGTGTACACTGGCACGTTCGATCTCGACGCGGCTTGTCATCCGTATGTGGGCTATCACTTGTTCGGCGAGACCTACAAACGCAGTATCTTTCTCGTCGAGTTGAAACAGCGCTACAGCGCAGAGGGATTCGTCTTCCCCGATAACGAACTGCCCGATCATCTCGCCGTCATTCTGCACTTCCTTGCCACAACGCCCGACAACACAATGGCGGAGGAGATCGCCCGCGACGCCCTCCTGCCTGTGCTGGATCGCATGACGGGACGCGCCAAATCCGAAGGCTTCGACGAAGACGAAAACGCCGAAGCTCCCAAGGCGGAGGAAGAGTCCGAAAAGCGCACCCAGTTTCAGGTCGTGTTGGAAGCGCTGCGTTCCGTCCTGCAAAACCAGTTTCAAGTCCTCAACGTTTTGGAATCTGCATAAAAGCCCTCCCCCTAACCCCTCTCCCAAAGGGAGAGGGGAACAACTCCCTTCCCTCCTCGGGGGAAGGGCTGGGGAATGAGGGAATACACAAGGAGCAATCCATGTTCGATAACATCTTGTTCATTGTCTTTCCCTACACGGCGGTCACGATTGCGATTGCCGTGACGATCTATCGTTTTGCCTTCGACCCGTATTCATATTCGAGCCAGTCGTCACAGTTCCTGGAAAACCGCATCTTGTTCTTTGGCTCGGTGCCGTGGCATTACGGTGTGATCATCGTCCTGCTCGGTCATCTCACGGCGTTGCTCTTCCCTGGGCTGTGGGGATTGTTCACCGCGAATCAGATACGCCTGTATGTTCTGGAAATCACGGGATTGTCGCTGGCGTTGATGGCAACGGTTGGATTGGTTCTGCTCTTCTATCGCCGCTTGTCAAACGCGCGCGCCCAGGCGGTCACGTCTGAATTGGATTGGGTTCTGCTTATCGTTTTACTGCTTCAAGTGGGGTTGGGATTCTGGGTGGCATATTACTACCGTTGGGGTTCGGACTGGTACCTGCATACCGCCGTCCCGTGGCTGGTCTCGCTCCTCAAATTCCAACCCGACATTACCTTCGTCACCGCGTTGCCGTTCTGGGTGAAGTTCCATTTCATCAACGGGTTCACCATCATCCTGCTCCTGCCGTTCACGCGCCTGGTGCATTTGTTGGTTTATCCGATTTCGTACCTGTGGCGCGAACACCAGGTTGTGATCTGGAACAAGTCGCGGCATTATTAACTCCCATGTTGATCACAGACGCATTCCTTGGAGAGCACGCCGTTTTTTACCTGCTCGTTCAAGATATCGAGAAGGCAATCCCCACACTCGAAACAGTCGCCGCGTTGACCAACCGCGCGGCGCCGCTTTCGTTCTCTCTCGAAGCCCACGCGCGTCTCGAAGACGAACTGCTCTTCACCGCGCTGGAACCTCATCTCGG
Source organism: Chloroflexota bacterium (assembly GCA_016191955.1). Classification (GTDB taxonomy): domain Bacteria; phylum Chloroflexota; class Anaerolineae; order Anaerolineales; family Villigracilaceae; genus Villigracilis. The sequence goes on along the minus strand of JACPVC010000237.1, from coordinate 7,591 downwards.
CGCGCAAAGCGGACCTCTGGCGGTCATGCGGACGGAACATGACCAGATCATAAATCTGCTTGGGGAAATCGAATCAGAAACAGACCTGGAACAGGGACGCACCCTCGCCGCACAAATGATCGAAGTCAGCCGCAGTCATTTCCAAAAGGAGGAGAAAGTTCTCTTCCACATGGCTCAACAATTCCTGGGCGAAGAGCAACTCTCCGCCCTCGGCGCGAAATGGTCACAGCGGCGCGCGCCGTTGATCATGATTTAAATACAGTTTGGATAGGAGCATAACCCCTTATGTCAACCTGGCTCACCCACTGGGAACCCGACAACGAAGAATTCTGGAAATCCACGGGCAGCAAGATTGCCTGGCGCACCCTGTTCATCACAACCATTGGCTTGACCTTTTCCTTCGCCACCTGGTTCATGATGAGCGCCATCGTGGTGCGGATTCCGCAAATCGGATTCAAGTTCGACACCATGCAATTATTCTGGCTGGCGGCAATGCCTGGCTTGGCAGGCGGGACGCTTCGCATCATCAACATGTTTTTAATTCCCATCTACGGCACGCGGCATGTCATCACTTTTACGACGATTCTAAAATTGATCCCCTGTCTCGGCATCGGTCTGGCGGTGATGAATCCGAACACGCCGTTCTGGGTATTCATGGCGCTGGCGTTTACCGCAGGCTTCGGCGGCGGCGACTTCTCATCGTACATGCCGAGCACGCGCTTCTTCTTCCCGAAAAACATGCAAGGTACCGCGCTTGGCGTTCAAGCGGGTATCGGTAACTTCGGCGTCAGCCTCGCGCAATTCATTACGCCGTGGATCATCGGCTTCGCGGCGTTCGGCGCGTCGCAGACTCTGGTCATCGGCGACACGACCAAAACCGTCTGGCTTCAAAACGCGGCATTTTGGTACGCCCCGTTTCTGGTCATCGGTGGCATGATCGCGTGGAATTTCTTGAGAAGCGTTCCCATCAAAGCCTCGTTCAAAGAACAACTGGATATTTTCAGACTCAAGCATACGTGGTTTTGCACGATTACCTACATGATGACCTTCGGCTCCTTCTCTGGACTCGCCGCGGCGTTCCCGCTCCTGATCAAAAACCTCTATGGCTCTTTCGAAGGGACGCCTGATCCTCTAACCTATGCCTTTCTCGGTCCCCTAGTCGGTTCACTCGCGCGGACGATGTTCGGTTCCGTCGCGGACAAGTTCGGCGGCGCGATCCTGACTCACATCACGGGCATTGTCCTCACCGTCACGTCGCTGGCGATGATCTTCCTCGGCGTGTTGACTCCCTCGTCGCTCGATCAATTCCCGCTCTTCGTCGCACTCATGCTCGTCCTGTTCTTCGTCGCGGGCGTCGGCAACGCCTCCACCTTCCGCCAATTTCCGATCATCTTCGCTGACAATCCCCGCCAGGGCGCGGGCGTCATCGGCTGGACGGCGGCGGTCGCGGCGTACGGTCCCTTCATTTTCTCGACACTGATCGGCTCCTCCATCACCAACACAGGCTCGCCCGTCATTTTCTTCTACGGCATGGTCGTTTTCTTCATCATCGCCACCGCCGTCAACTGGCAGTATTACACCCGCAAGGGTTGTGAGAAGCCTTCGTAAAATAGTACCGCAAGATTCATCTTGCGCTGAGCAACATGAATCCTTGCCCTGAGCCAGTCGAAGAATTGCTGTACTGCAAGTGAGAATAAATGACCGAAAAAATATCTCAATCAACCACCGACACAGGCAAGACCAGCGTCCTCACCCTCTCCACCATCGGCTTCACGTTGATGTTCGCCGTATGGCTGATGTTCGGCGTGCTGGGGATTCCCATCCGCGCAGAATTTGGGTTGACCGATGTGCAGTTAAGTTGGCTGGCGGCGATTGCGATTCTTAACGGTTCACTCTGGAGACTGGTCTTCGGAATCATCACAGACCGTTTCGGCGGACGCAAGGTTTTTTTGCTCTTGATTTTGGCAACCATCCTACCCGCGTACATGGTCAGCCAGGCTTCGACCTATACCGAGTTGATGGTGTGGGCGTTTTTTGTCGGGATCGCGGGCAATGCCTTTTCAGTCGGGATTGCATGGAACTCGGCATGGTATCCGCGTGAGCAACAGGGATTTGCCCTGGGAGTGTTCGGCGCGGGAAACGTCGGCGCTTCGGTGACGAAATTCATCGGACCCGCGTTGATCGCGGCGCTCCCAGCGGTGGGATTGGCTGGCGGTTTCATTCCGGGCGGCTGGCGATTCGTCCCGTTTTTATACAGCGTACTCTTGGGAATCATGGCGCTGGCGATGTGGATTTTTACGCCGAAATACGATCACAAGCCAGGAGCCAATCGCCCACTCAGGGAACTGCTCAAACCGCTGGCGCATCTTCGAGTGTGGCGGTTCAGTTTGTACTATGTAGTCATGTTCGGCGCGTACGTGGCTCTTTCCGTCTGGCTTCCGAAATATTACGTGGACGTTTACGGGATGGAATTGAAACACGCGGCGCTGCTGACCGCGCTGTTCATCTTTCCCGCGAGTCTGCTTCGACCCGTGGGCGGTTATCTTTCGGACAAGTTCGGCGCGCGGCGCATGATGTATTGGGTCTTTGGCGTCATGCTCGCATCCACGTTCCTGCTATCCTTGCCAGACGGGCATTTCATGGTGCATGTCCCGACTCGATTCGACTCTGACGGTGAGACCGAAATGTTTCGCTTCGTGATTAATCCATTTTGGTTCACGGTCGTGATCTTCATCGTGGGCGTATGCATGGGCGTCGGCAAAGCCGCGGTGTACAAATATATTCCCGAATATTTTCCGAAGGACGTCGGCGCGGTGGGCGGGCTGGTCGGCATGTTGGGCGCGCTCGGCGGATTTTTCCTACCACCCCTCTTTGCCCTCGTTTACGAATGGACCTGGATTCCGCAAACCACTTTCTTCGTTCTGTTCCTGATAACCGCAGTCAGTTTTGGCTGGTTGCATTGGACTGTCGTGGCATTATTGCAACACGCTTCACCGTCGTTGGAGCATCGCGTGGATTTCAAAGATACGCAATCGACAGTCTCGATGGCAGAACCTCCTCAATCTTAAGAATGAAGTTCTTAGATATATTCATTCCGATTATCAGCGGCTTGCCGCGTTTATTGGTTTCGTTATTCAATTGATAAAGAAACTTTTCGTGCTCTCCGTGTAGGATATTGATATGAATAATCCAAAAACGATTGGGAGTAAATCATCAACAAGGTTGGTCTGTGGGCAAGTATGCTGTTCTATACTAATATTGGTTTCCCTTGCAGTGGGATGCAATCCTTTGGCTACAAGGCAGACATCCAATACCCCGTCATTGGAAAACGAAACTGGCGCCGCCACAAATGTATCCCCGACCATGACGCCTGAGGGACCGATCTTCCGCGATGACTTCAATAGTCAATTGAACGCTGCTTGGACGTGGGAAAACGAAGACGCATCACGCTACAGAATGAACGAAAATGGCTGGCTGGAGATCACGGGCGGGGACGAAAGCATAATGACGAACGGGCAACAGACCAACTTATTATGGATCACCTTGCCAGAAGATGATTTTGAAATTTTCATCCATTTGAAATCTCAGCCACAGTCTGATTTCCAACGGGCGGGGCTTCTTCTTTACAAGGATTCGGAACACTATATTTCTTTAAGCCGCGGATATTGTATGCAGTGTGTGCTGGGCGGCAATGGTATTTTCCTGGAATACAACCTCAATGGAAGCCAAGGAAGATACACAACCGCCACCAATGCCGTTGACCTGTACCTGATGCTTATCAGCAGGCAGGGAGTTGTCGGTGCGTTCTATGCCGTCGAATGGCATCACTGGCAATACCTTGCAAGCCTTGGAAGTAATGTCGACTTCGAACGCGTCAGCTTGAGCGTGACCAACGACAGCACATGGGATGATGGATACGATGTAGTTGGGAGGTTTGATTACTTCGAGATCCGCCGTCACATGCCATTCGTGCCAACGCCAACCCCTATACTTCTTCGACAAGGTTGAAAAAATTGACCAGGTCCCTTTGGAAAGATACCCCATGCAAACTCTCAATGAAATCCTGAGAATCAGCGCCTCACGCCACACCCATCTCTGCCCGCGGCAGGTTCTCGGCGCGCGCATCGGGCTGGCAGGTGCGTCCGCACTGGGGCTGGACCTCCCGCGCCGCAACAAACGCCTGTTCATCATCATCCTCGAAACCGACGGCTGTTTCGCCGACGGCATCGAAGCCGCCACAGCCTGCACAGTAGGACATCGCACCCTGCGAATCGAAGACTACGGTAAGATCGCCGCAACCTTTGTGGATGTGGAAACTGAAGACGCGCTTCGCATCGCCCCCCAGCCTGATCTGCGTCAACGCGCCTTTGCCTATGTGGACGGCGAATCCCGCCACTACTTCGCGCAATTGCAGGCATATCAATCCATGCCAGAAGACGAATTGCTGACCATCCAGCCCGTCATATTGACCACGCCCATTCAGGCAATCGTCAGCCGCGCGGGCGTGCGCGTCAACTGCGAAATGTGCGGCGAAGAGATTATCAACGAACGCGAAGTCCTTCTGCATGGACGCGTTCTATGCCACGCCTGCGCCCATGGCGGCTATTACGTTTCGGTTGAGCAAACTCTCCCACAGGTCGAATTGAGTCGCTCCTGCGTTGAACTTGTCGAAGGGTGATCGCTCCTTGCAAGACTCCCGAATGCAGGCGCGTAGCGGGTTCAATAATCTGGAAGAACTCACGGCGTTTCTGGAAAGTTGGATGAAAGAGTCATCTTCGGATGACTCAAAAAAAATTTCACCAAAGGAGAATATCAATTGAAACCAAAACTTTTCCTCACCATCGCAGGCGCGTATTTTCTGCTGGATGGACTCGCAGGCTTCTTCATGGTCAGCGGCTTCGACTTCATCACGTATGCCTACAGCATTTTCTGTATGTCGCTGGGCGCATTGTTCCTGATGACGCGGAATGAAGAGACATCGAAAGCGCGTAACGCCATCTTTATGACGGGCTTTCTCTCAAGTTTTGCCGTCAGCCTCATCGCCTTTTACGCCCAGTGGAGTGGACTGTTCATGGTCTCGCCCGCGGGCTATATCCCGCCGACGTTGTGGCTGATCGTCGCGCTTGGATTTTTATTCGTCGGTCGCGCGAATATGGCGCAATAAGTCAAAGGAGAAAAAACATGTCAACCAAATCCATCTATCGCCTTGGCGGAAACTGCGGCATCGTGGTCGTTGTTACCACCCTTGCCCTTTTCTTCACCACTGACCCCAGCGGAAACAGATCGCTGCTGACCCACATCCTCAGTTGGATCATCGGTGCGGGTTCCCTTGTCCTTTTCTACACCGCTTACCTCCGTTGCCGCGAATCTGCGCCGCTGTTTAGTCTGCTTGGACTGATTGTTGGGATTGGTGGAAACGTGCTGTTCCTGTTTGGCACATTCTCGCCTTCCTTTTATAGGATTGGCGACTTTGGAGAGAACATTGTCCTGATGCTGGCGGTTCCGCTCTTTGGCATTGCTTACTTCCAAACACAAGGGCTTTCACGCATTCTTGCCGTGATCGGAATCCTCACGGGCGCGGCTGGACTCGCCAATTCTCTCGTCATCAAAATGGACGGCGGCAGTTGGAGCGCGCCGAACGATCCTGCCAACCTGCCTGCGATCATGGCAACGTATTTGGGCTTCGTACTTTTTTATATCGTGTGGATCGCATGGACGAGCGCCCATCTTCTCAAATCGAGCAAACAATGATCTTTCAATCTCACAAAAGGAGCCTTGCATGCTCTACAAACTGATTGTCTTCCTACAGGTCATTTTCGTCTTCGGATAGCTGCTCGCGCACGGAGTTTTGGCGGCTTGGTCTACCTGCTCAACGCGGTTTGGTTGTTTTGGATCAGCCGCATCTGGTTGAAAAACACACAAGGACAAACATGTTCACTGTCTATTATGTACTCATCGGTATCGTCACATTCTTCATCGCCGCGCTCGTGCTCGGCGCGTGGCTTCGCCGTCACCGCACGAAAGAGAACGCCGAACACTCCAGCCGCATCATGCACTTCTTCTTTTTCACGGGCTTGGTTGCTCCGCCGCTCATTGCCATCTTCTATCCAGGTCTCATACGCTTCGACGCACTCCTTGGTTTGCCCTCCCTGCCGTTCAAGACGTTCTTCCTCGCACTCGGAATCCTCCTCGCGATTCCAAGTCTGTACTTCCTCGGCGTGACGAACAAACTCCTCCGCTCCCTTGGAAGCGGAACCAACGCCTTCATCCTCACTAAGCGCATCGTAAATGACGACATCTACAAGCGGACTCGCAACCCGATGTCGCTCGGCTTTTATCTCTTTGCCCTCGCTCTCGCCTGCGCTTCCTCCTCGACCTTTGTCCTGCTCGCCGCTTCGTTGGGCTTGATTCCCGCCCATGCTTTTTTCCTGAAATACTTTGAGGAACTCGAACTCGAATTGCGCTTCGGTGAATCGTATTTGGAATACAAGAAGACCGTGCCGTTTTTGATTCCGAAATTCGCCAAAGGATAACTTCCATGAACCTGAAATCCATCTGGTCTACGGTCGAAGATGTATATGACATACTCGGCGGTTATGGTTTCGCGGCGATGGACAAAGCCGCCACAGAGATGGAACTTGGGCCTGATTGGTCAACCTGGCTCCTTGCCATCTGGATCTTCGGCTCGGAGCCCATCACGACTGCGAATTTCATGCGGATTTTCCCGTATGGGCTGGCGTCCCTCAACGAGGAACGCTTTGCCTCTGCGGTTCAGCATGGCTATTTGATTCCCGACGGGAAAAACGGATACCTCCCCACCGAGTTTGGAAGGAAGGCGGCTCATAAAGTATGGCGCGCAGCGGGCGATTCTCTGGCGCTTTTGAAACCAATACCCGAAGCGCAAATGGAAAAGGCTTTTGATTATCTCGCAAGGCTTGGCGAATCTGCCATAGCCACGCCAGAGCCACCATCCCACTATTTCATGTCCCATAAGCGGGAGAATTATCAAAACTTTGAAGTGGTAAATCCGCTGGAAAGTTTCATTATTCTTTTTGGCGAATTATCCGCCTATCGTGACGACATGTACACTGAAACGTGGAACGCCCAGCGAGTCGAAGGTCACGCGTGGGAGGTGCTTGATTTACTTTCGAACAGCAAGGCAATGACCTTCGACAACCTGCACGACAAAACCAGCAGGCGCGGCGTCACGCGCGAAGTCCATGCCGAGGATGTGAAGGAACTCATTGAGCGCCGGTGGGTGGATGAGGATTCGGGGAAGATTCAAATCACATCGGCGGGCAGGCAGGTTCGGGCGGAGGTCGAAGCGGAGACGGAACGTCTCTTCTTCGCGCCGTGGGCGTGTTTGAATGAATCCGAGTTGGAGGAGTTGGCGAGTCTCGTAAGTCAACTGAGGGAGGGGTTGAATGAAAGTGAGTAAAAATGAAAACGGTTGGCTCATGTGTAAGGAGTGTGCTATGAGCTGGTAAACTAGTGGCATGGAATTTCCAATCACAGAATTACTGGACTATGAAAACAGCGTTGATTGGATACGCAAGCATTTTCATCCCCAAGGCTTGCAGTGTCCCGACTG
>JACPVC010000236.1 GCA_016191955.1 Chloroflexota bacterium | reverse complement strand
TTATCAACGGCAAAGAACATTGGGTGTGGACCACCTTCCACCCCTATCAATGGGACTTGAACTACGCCAACCCTGCCGTCTTCAACCGCATGGCTGAAGAGATGCTCTTTCTCGCCAACCAGGGCGTGGAAGTATTACGCCTCGACGCGGTCGCCTTCATTTGGAAACAACTTGGCACCAATTGCGAGAACCTACCACAAGCGCACACGCTCATCAAAGCCTTCAATGCGGTTGCGCGCATCGCCGCGCCTGCCCTCATCTTCAAATCCGAAGCCATCGTGCATCCCGACGACGTGGTCAAATACATCTTGCCGGAAGAATGCCAGATTTCATATAACCCATTACTGATGGCATTGCTATGGAACTCCCTCGCCACCCGTAAGACTCGTTTACTCTCGCAAGCCCTAGCATCCCGCTTCAAACTTCAACCCGGCACGGCATGGGTCAATTACGTCCGCGTGCATGACGATATCGGCTGGACGTTTTCCGATGAAGACGCCGCCATCCTCGGCGTAAACGGCTACGATCACCGCCGCTTCCTCAATGAGTTTTACCGCGGACGTTTCCCCGGCAGTTTCGCGCGCGGGCTTCCCTTTCAGGAAAACCCTCTCACCGGCGATTGCCGCATCAGCGGAACCGGCGCTTCACTTGCCGGGCTTGAAAAGGCTCTGCACGAAGAAGGCGAAAAGGAAGTGGAACTTGCCATCCGCCGCATCTTGCTCATTCACGGAGTCATCCTCACCGTGGGCGGCATTCCGCTCATTTACCTCGGCGACGAGATCGGCACCCTCAACGACTACACCTACCGCGACGACCCCGCCCATGAACGCGACAGCCGCTGGGTCCACCGTCCGCGCGCGGATTGGACGAAGTATGCGAAACGCAACAACCTGCACTCCATCGAAGGGCACATCTATCATGGCTTTCGTTCGATGATCGAGTTGCGCAAATCGAATGAAGTCTTCGCAGGCGGAGAGTTGGAGATCATCCCGACCGATAACGAACATGTCCTCGCCTTCACACGCACCCATGCCGGTAAGCGTGCCGTGGTCTTCGCCAACTTTTCCGAATCCGCGCAGACGATTTCTCCGCGCATCATTGAGCAATATTCCATCACCAGCCTAAAGAAACTGCATGGGCGCAATCATGTCTCGCCGAAGAACAGCCTCCTGCTGGAGCCGTTGGACTTTATGGTGTTTGGCTAAGAAAAAGGGACGCAGATAAACGCTGAATACGCAGATTTTTTCAGCGTTCATCCGCGCTAGTCCGCGTCCTTAAAAAGGACACACCCTGAAAGTATGTTCAAGGTGTGTCCTTTTTTGCTGTTATTACCCAGCGATCTTCTTCAACGCTTCCCCTAGTTTTTCAACTTCATTCACCGTGTTGTAGTGGACCGGTCCCACGCGCACCATGCCGCCTTTATCTTCTAAACCTAATCTCTCGGTGACGTTGATGGCGTAGTAGTTGCCGTCCCAGACGTAGATGTTCTCGGCGGCGAGTTTTTCTGCAACCGTATGCGGATGCATGTCCCTGATGCGGAAGGAGAAGGTGGCAATGCGTTCATCGAAGCGGCGGGGATCGGCGTTGCCAAAGATACGGAGACCGGGAACCGCCTCGAGTGCGGAAAGAAGCGCGCGGCTCAACTCGAATTCATAGGCATGGATGGCGCTCATCGCTTGCTTGAGAGACAGGCGGCGTCCACTATAGCCTTGCTTGCTCAGTTCGCTTGTGTATTCGCCGCCGAATTCCTTGCCAAGCCATTCAAAGTATTCGATGGCGCCGAGAATGCCCGCAATGCCTTCGTGATTTTGCGTGCCGGTTTCGAACTTGCCGGGTAGTTCGTTCGTGGCGGGACGCACTTTATAAGCAAAAAGTTTTTCAAGTAACTCGTGCTTGCCGTACAAAATACCCGCATGCGGACCGAAATATTTATAAGAGGAAGAGACCAGAAAATCACAGCCGATTTTTTGTACGTCAATTGCGCCATGTACCGCATATTGCACTGCGTCCACATAGACCAGCGCGCCTGCATCGTGCGCCATCTTGGTGATCTTCTCAATCGGGTTGAGCGTTCCCAGCGAGTTGGAGGCGTACCCAACAGCAACCAGTTTCGGCTTGCGTTCGAGCGCTTTTTGTAAGTCATCGAGTTTCAACGTGCCGTCTTCCACATCGAAATCCACCCAGTTGATTTTCACGCCCTTATCCTGCGCGGCTAACACCCACGGCGTAACATTGGCATCGTGGTCAAGGCGGGTCAGCACGATCTCGTCACCTTCCTTCCAATCGCGTGAAATGGAGCGGCTGATGTGCAGGGTGATGGTGGTCATGTTGTTGCCGAAGACGATCTCTTCGGCAGATGAGGCATTGTAAAAATCTGCCATCGCGCGATGGGCTTCATCGAGCACTTCGTCGGATGCGATGCTGGTGGCAAATACGCCGCCGTGATTGGCGTTGTTCTCGATGAGATATTTTGTAATACGGTCGATGGATTGTTTGGCAACCTGGGTCCCGCCGGGGTTGTCGAAAAAAATTGTGGGGTGATTCAAAGACGGAAACTGCTGGCGAATTAAGTCCAAATTAAGCGGCATGTAACACTCCTTTAATGGATTTGAGACGTGGAAACTGCACACTTAAATTGTACCCCACCGAAAAGCTTGATCAAGAAATCCTGGCTTTGGTGGCTGAACGCAATGAAAAAAAATCAAAATCGAGCAGCAATTCTCCATCTAGACCGCGCGTTCAAAGCTCAGTTCACGCGATGTTGTTGTTCACCCAGGTAACAAGAAATTCAAAATTAAGCCTCTTGCAAAAGTCAATTGTAGGTCGGGCGTCACTGTGACGCCGTGACGACACTTGCAGCCCAACATTCTCGTAAACCTCGATGAATGACAGGTTTTAAACCTGCCCTACGCATACTTATGCAAGAGGTCTAATACTTAATTTACACTGCACTTAGTCTGGTAATGATTATCGAACTTTATGCGTTTCATAAGGAACGGGCGGAACCGCCAGCCAACTCAAGCCAAGCCCGATCACACCGCTAAAGACAATGATTCCCATCCATAGGTTTGGTTTCCACCATACTGTAGCCGTTAACAGGAGGGAGATGAAATAAAGGAGGAAGAATAGCGAAGGGACCAAAATACTAAACCAACGCAATGCTTTCAATCTCATTGTGGATGGCTTGAGTAGCGCCAGCAAAATATCTGCAATCACACCTCCTATAAAAGCTCCGATTAATACTTGCCAGTGCTCATGGGAATATTTCCATGTCATCAAGAACATTAATGTTGAGTTTCCAGTCAATAGAAAGGTCAGACTTCCTTTTGGCATATCCCAGCGCAGAATGGTTGTAAGAATAAAACCCATGAACAACACAGCGGGGATCAATATATAAGAAGCCAGTGCAACGTCCCGAAAATAGGTATCGCCAGCGGGCGTACTGCCTGTAAAGATATATGGGTGGGAAAAAGCGTTTGAAAATTGAGTGAAGAATGTGAAGATACCTAAAATGGAAAATAAGGAAAACAGGGCACGCCAAGAAAGTTTTTTGTCCTTCGATGCTGAATCTGTCCATACTGACCGAAACGGACCTGCCATCATGAGTACACCTCCTAGTGCCAGACTCAAATGAGATGGACTGAGCAGGGCTTCTACTCCCGTCTCAAAGCCGAATATAGAGTGCCAGATAAAATCCAGGCTTCCCGATGTAGCAAAGACGATGGCTCCTAGAAGCGAAACCATGTATGTATTTGGCAGAGCATAGAGCCACCCGTGACCAGCTAATTTATTCTTTATGTAGGTTACTCCCAGAATAAATATCGCAAACCCAAGACCGCCATATAAAACCAAATGCCAGGGTGTGAAGAATGAGGTGATTTCTTCAGCGATATTATTGTGTGCCCATCCATCAAGGAATAGCCCAGCCAGAATCCATAAGGATGCGGCGACCATCAACCGCTCAAACCTGAGGGTAGTAGGTGGGTAATGGGGATTATAGGCGGGTGAGCTTGTTCTTTCGTGTGTAAGACTTTTCATTTCTTCTCCTTAATGTTATATCGAGTAACTTATGTTTTGTATTGTAGCTAGATCAAATTTGAAGTCAATAACGGATCTGCCTTAGATGTAACAAAAGTTATAGAAACCCGAATTTCGTAACAAAACCCCACTTTAAAAGTTGCCCACGCAACAAACGGACGCGCCGTTTGTTGCGTGATGTTTTGGTTTCATTGATGTTAGAGAAGGATTTTGCATCCATCTCCATCAAAGAGATCACAGAACGCGCCGAAGTAGCCTGCGTCACTTCCTTCAGGCATTTCGAGAGTCTCGATCGACTACTGATAATGATATTGGATGATGGGCTGGGGGAGTTGCAGGATCATGTTGAGACGCTGGCAGAGCAGTCTGATGCTTCCAATCTTGAAACGGAGGGGAGACTGATCTTCGAATAGTTTGAAAGGAAAAGTGGAATTCAAACCAGGTGGGCTGAACATCATGTTCGTGGGATTGACACGTGATTCGAACGTGGGTGACACATTCGCGCTTACGCTGATTTGTGAGAGGGCTGGCGAATTAAGTCCAAATTAAGCAGCGTGTAACGCTCCTTTAATGAATTTGAGGCGTGGGAACTGTATACTTAAATTGTACCCCACCGAAAAGGAGGCACGATGTTTGATCGAATCTTGCTTGCTGTAGACGGTTCCGATCATGCTTTGCACGCTGCAAAAATTGCCGGGGAAATGGCAAGAGCAATACATGCAAAAGAATTGCGAATCGTTGTGGCATACGAACCTGTCCCTGCATATTTAGGGGAACCGAACCTGCAAAATGCCATTGACGCCCGGTTGGATGAATCGCACGACATCCTGAAGGAAGCCCTGGATAAAGTTGGGCAACTCACTGCCAATGTTCAGGACGAGATCATTGAGGGTCCGATTGCGGATGCGATCATCAATGTAGCCAGAACCCGTGAAAGCGATCTAATTGTGATGGGCTCGCGCGGTCTGGGAAGGTGGGCTGGTGCCGTGTTAGGTAGTAACAGCCAGAAAGTCGTAAGCGAAGCGCCATGCCCGGTGTTGATCGTCCATTAATGGGTTATTCGTCTTGCGCGAGTCGTTCGGCTTGTTGAAATTCTTCGGGAGTGTTGACGTTCCAGAAGCATAAGCCGGATGGGTCGAAGGCTTTCAATTCATCCGGCGATAATGTCCTTACTTTTGCCTGCGGAAACCAGGCGATGACCTTCCATTTATCTTCATGGATCGCGGCTTCGATGGCGGGCAGGCAAGTCTCACGGCGGTACAGGGCATGGAACGGTTCATAACCTTCGTCTGTTTTGCCCGCTCGCTTTGCTCGGGATGCTACGCTAGCGATGACCACATCCGCCTCTTCCTGGACGATGAGCCTGTGTGCGCTTTCAAAGAAGTTTTTACTCGCGAAAGGCATGTCGCACGCCGCCACCGCCACAAGCGGATGGCTGGCAGACGCGATGGCAGTGTAGAGTCCGCCTAGGGGACCGCGACCCGGTTTGAGGTCCGGCACGAGGCGCGCTGAATTAAGGAAAGCATAGTCTGCGGGGCGATTCGTCGTTACAATCAATTCATCCGCAATTGGAGCGAGCCTCTCGATCACGCGTTGGATGAGCGGCTTCCCCAGAAACGGCTTGAGTGCCTTATCCTCACCCATGCGCAAAGACTGACCGCCTGCTTGGATTACTACCGATAACATAGGTATATTATATAGGAGGAAGTAGCGCGATACAGTATGTCGCGTTACCAAAATCAAAATGAGCGCACTGGCAGATCGTCTCGATAGTCTGACCGTCGAAGGCAAGTTGTACGAAAAACTCGCCGATGACTCTGTGCGCTGTTTCGCCTGTGGACATCGTTGTCTTATCCGCGAGGGGAAGCGGGGAATTTGCCAGGTGCGTTACAACAAGGGTGGAAAATTATTCGTGCCGAACGGCTATGTCGCGGCGTTGCAAAGTGACCCCATCGAGAAAAAACCATTTTCACACGTTCTGCCCGGCTCGAATGCGCTGACCTTCGGCATGCTGGGATGCGACTACCATTGCGGGTATTGTTTTACCGGGGATACGATGGTTGTCACAGATCGAGGACCAATCGAATTGCAGACTGCCTTTGAATTGGGAGAGTCTCGAATCTCACAGCCGGATGGAGATATATCTTTTCCCCAATTAAGAGCTGTCACTTCGTCGGGTAACTTACGTGACATCAAAGGAGTTTTCCGGCACTCCTATCGCGGAGATTTGGTCAACATAAAACCTTACTACCTGCCTGCGCTTCGCTGCACGCCGGATCACCAGGTTTTTGCGACGGATGATATTTCCAAACCGCCAGTATTGGTTCATGCCAGGGATTTGACCAGCGCCTCTTACCTCGCTGTTCCAAAGGCATTCAAATTCTCATCCCCTCAAATTATAGATGCTGAACGGCTGCTTGGGATGTATCAAGTCACATATCAAACACCGTGGAAACTTTCAAAGGATGATATGCAGGCAATCATGGATATGTCTGTCAGGGGCAGGTCATCGCGTGAAATTGGGGCAATGTTTGGGAAGAGCGGTTCTTATATCCGCCATCTGAGGGTGAAGATCAGGAACGGACGTGTAACCGACACGAAAACCTCACGTCCATATATCGAGAATGGTTTCTTGCGCTTCCCCAATGAGAGACAACCGGGTCTTCCGATAAAAATCGAATTGAACCCTGAGTTGGCGGAGCTGCTGGGGTATTACTGCGCAGAAGGTTCGATTGTCGGCAGCGACCGACGCCCCAATAGCTTTAGCATTAATTTTAGCTTTTCAAAAAAGGAAAAACATCTTGCAGACCGGGTCATCCATCTGTTGAAAGATT
>JACPVC010000230.1 GCA_016191955.1 Chloroflexota bacterium | reverse complement strand
TAAAGCTCCCAGTGGAGAAAATAAACGGGTACGAGAATCAGGTCAAAACACATAGCGAAGCGGCGAATTTAATTTCCCAAAATAAAGTGGACGTTTCGCTCGGGCTTCAAGCTGCCGCTCATCAAAACGGCTTGGACTTCATCCCGCTCTTCGAGGAACGTTATGACCTCGTCTTGCCGCGTGAGCAGAAGAAGAACCTTAACCCGCTGCTCGATTACATCCAGACTGTGGACTTCCGCGAGACGCTGGCGTCGCTGACGGGGTACAACACGAGTCACAGTGGCGAGCAAATCGCGCTGTGAGTGAGCCTACCTAGCCGAAAGTATTGTTTTTCTCAGCTGTTCAAGTGGAAAAACTGAACTTTAGCACAAACCGTTCGTTATATTTTTTTATATAATTCAATTAAGGAATTCCTTAACTGAATAACAAAAAAACTGAATCTCGTGAAACGAAACCGTTGATGACCGGGCATAACTGGATCGCTATCATGATCCTCGGTCGCGCGTTGCTGATGCCGGGCGTGCGAGGCGAAAACCCTTCGCCAGCCACCTTCTCTTTGGAATGATCGGAGGGTTGCTCGGCGCGTTGGTTGCGCTGGGTATCCACCGTTATTCAAAAAAATCTGATCAAGGATAGATGCATGAAACTCACCACTCGTAATATTCTTTTGACTTTGCTGCTTGTCCTCTCGTTGACAGTAACCGCTTGCGGCTCCTCCACGCCGACAGTTGCTCCTGTGACCGAAGAAGTTGTCGCCCCTGCTACCGAGGCTGCTACTGAAGCTCCAACCGAAGTTGCCGCTCCCGCCAACCCCAATATCATCCTTGCCACCACTACCTCCACGCAGGATTCTGGCTTGCTGGATGTGCTCGTGCCCATGTTCGAAAAACAGACCGGTTACACCGTGCAGACTATCGCCGTTGGCACGGGTGAAGCGCTCAAGATGGGTGAAGAAGGCAACGCCGATGTCTTACTCGTCCACGCGCCTTCCTCCGAAGTGACTTACATGGATGGCGGCAACGGCACCGACCGCTTCCTCGTGATGCACAACGACTACATCATCGTCGGTCCCGCCGAGGACCCCGCTGCCATCAAAGACCTTGGACCCAAAGATGCATTCGTCGCCATCTTCAATGCAAGCGCTCCATTCGTCTCCCGCGGCGATGACTCTGGCACGCACAAGAAAGAAGTGAGTTTCTGGCAGAAAGCTGAACTCGACCCGGTTGGTCAGGCTTGGTTCTTTGAAACCGGTCAGGGCATGGGCGCTTCGCTCACCGTCGCTTCGGAAAAGCAAGCCTACATCCTCACCGACCGCGCCACCTACCTCGCCAACAAAGACAACCTCCAGTTGGAAATTTTGCTCGAAGGCAACAACGCGCTCTTGAACGTCTATCACGTCATCACCGTCAACCCCACGAAGTCAGACAAGATCAACTACGACGGCGCGCTGGCGTTCGCCAACTTCATGGTTGCCGACGCCACACAGGAAGTCATCAGTCAGTTTAGCGTGGAGAAGTTCGGTGCTCCGCTCTTCGTGCCCGATGCCGGTAAAGACCCCGCAGCGTTGGGTCTCGATAGTTAATTTCAAATGTGGACGGCTCATGGCAGCCGTCCACTTCTTTATAATGGAGGGATGCGACGTATCCTCCTTGTTGCCACGCTGATCTCCATTCTTACATCATGCGGCACATCCTCAACAAAATCCCTTCTACTCGTCTCCACCACCTCCACCCAAGACTCGGGCTTGCTTGATATCCTCCTGCCTGCCTTCGAAGAAGAGACCGGCTACACAGTACAATTGATCGCCACCGGTTCGGGGCAGGCACTTGAAATGGGACGCTCAGGCAACGCCGACGTGATTCTGCTTCATTCCCCTGCCGCCGAAGAAAAATTCATGCAAGAAGGATTCGGCATCGACCGCCGCCTTGTAATGCACAACGACTTCGTCATCGTTGGTCCTCCCTCCGACCCTGCTTCGCTTCGCACCCAACCGACGCTTGATTCTGTTTTCTCCACGATCTTTTCCTCCGCTGCCACCTTCGTCTCGCGCGGCGATGAGTCGGGCACGCACGTCAAAGAATTGCAATTGTGGCAAAACGCCGGTCTCGACCCAGCCGGTCAGCCCTGGTATATCGAAACCGGTCAGGGACAGGGCATCACGCTCTCGGTTGCTTCTGAGAAAGAAGGCTACGCCATCACAGACCGCGGCACCTTCCTTGCTTACAAGCCGAACGTGAACCTTGAAATCCTCTTCGAGGGTGACCCGCTTCTATTGAACATCTACCATGTGCTGACGGTCAACCCCGAAAAATTTCCGCAAGTCAATGCCGAAGGCGCAAAGGCTTTTGCGGATTTCATCACCTCACCGCAAGGGCAACAGATCATCGGTGAATTCGGTATTGAGCAATATGGCGAACCGTTGTTCTTCCCCGATGCAGGCGAGTAAAGGTATACAAGTAGACACGTAAATATGTATACACATCCAACTTGTATACCTGTGTACGGGAGCACTCAAAGTCTGTTAGTAGTTTGGCTCAAGCCGCCGTCCTTTGCGAAGCATCCTGTGGACGGCGGCGTTCTGCGAGTAAATCCTTCGCCGAGGACGGCGAAGGGAGCAGGTCATCGACCAGGAAAAAGAAGTAGCCTTTGAATTCCATACTTGTCTACTTGTCTACCTGTATCCTTTATACTTACATTCACCATGTCTGAAATCTTCGAGATCACATCTCTCTCTCTGCAAGTATCCCTGCTTGCCACAGCGATCAGCCTGTTGATTGGTCTGCCTTTTGGCACATGGCTGGCGCTTGGCAGCTTTCGCGGACGTTCATTCCTGCTAAGCATTGTCAACACGGGCATGGCATTGCCGCCCGTGGTGGTCGGTCTTGTTGTGGCGATGACCCTCTGGCGTAGCGGTCCGCTGGGTGACTTGCGCCTCATTTACACACCCTGGGCAATCGTCATCGCACAGACGGTCATCTCCGCGCCGGTGGTGATGGGACTCACTGCCGCCGCGCTCGAAGCCCTCGACCCACGCTTGCAACAACAACTGCTGGGGCTTGGCGCGTCCCGTCCGCAAATGATCTGGCATCTTTGGCGCGAAGCACGACTGCCATTGTTGGCGGCTCTCATGGCGGGCTTCGGCTCGGTCATCTCAGAAGTCGGCGCATCCATGATGGTCGGCGGAAACATCCGCGGGCAGACGCGTGTGTTGACAACGGCTATCGTGCTCGAAACATCCAAAGGTGAATTTGAAAAAGCGCTGGCACTCTCTGCCTTGCTGCTTGTCATCACGTATCTCATCAACCTCGCGCTGACGTGGATACAACAGAAGGGCACAAAACGATAGTTGCTTATTTCTTCTTTTTGTGACAAGGAAAGAAGAAAGAGGAAAGAATGATTATGCCGAATATGATCGAAGTCAAAAACCTACTCGTCCAACGCAATGGACGGGATGCACTCAAGATCGAATCTTTGGATATTCAAAAAGGTGAGACGCTCGCCGTAGTCGGTCCAAATGGCGCGGGCAAAAGTACATTTCTATTGGCGTTGGCGCATTTGCTTAAATCAAAGAAAGGTGAAATTATATTTCACGGCAAACCGCAAAAAGAATGGCATGACCTCGAATACCGCCGCAAAATTGCCTTCGTCTTTCAAGACCCGCTATTAATGGATATGTCTGTCCGCGAGAATATTGCGCTGGGGTTGAAATTCAGAACTATGGATAAAAAGGAAACGCATGAGCGAGTCGATAAGTGGGCAACAGCCATGGGCGTAGATAAACTTCTGGAGCGTAGAGCCAATCAACTCTCCGGGGGTGAGGCGCAGAGAGTCAGCCTGGCGCGGGCATTCGTCCTCGATCCAGAACTGCTTTTGATGGACGAACCCTTCTCCGCCGTCGACCCACAGACGCGCGAAAAATTACTTGAAGACCTGTCAAAGGTTTTGGCAGAAGACCATCGCACAACCATTTTTGTAACGCACAACCTGAAAGAAGCCGCTCAATTCGGCGACCGGGTGGCGATCATCATCAACCATGAATTGAAGCAAGTGGATCAACCTGAGAAAATAAAACAAAACCCCGCCGACTCAAGCGTGCGGGATTTTGTAAAAGGGTTGTGATTACACTGGTGCGTTGAACCATGAAGGGCAGGAGATCAAGAACCTTAACGCAAAGACGCTGAGACGCAAAGTTTTCAATGATTTTTCTTTGCGACCTTGCGACTTTGCGTTAAAAAAGCCGAATTGGGTGCGTCGTAGCATACGGGTGGACGATTCTCATCAAAAGATGAGTCTTCGGATGGATTCGTCTGATCGAGTCTGGTGCGACGCACTTTTTGCACTCCGCGCTTTAACGGCATACACCGCGCATCGCGCGGTGCAGCCTTAAGACCAACTCAGAGGGAGGAGAGAGAGTTTGGATGAACAGCGTTTTGGGCTGTTCTATTCAACAGGGTCAAGGTCAGGGTTCGTTCCGCTCAGGGAGCAGGCGGGGCGTTCGATACAATTACATTCCAATGCTTTCGAACAGCGCCTTGCCATAATGCGGGGGGCTTGCTCGGGCAGTTGTTCCGCCGGGTAAACAACCTCGACTTCGATAGCGATGGTTTCCTGCATACGTTCGCAGTACTTGGTTTTTTCAACTTGCCAAACCTTCGTCGCCATGACTGCCTCCTGACTGATATTGCTAGTTTAAATGCAAAACGCCTGCCCCACCAGTGACAGGCGTCATAAAGTCGGATGACAAAGCACCTATTATGGATGTGATAAGTCTTTATTTCCTTGCCAGAATGTAAACACTGCCGTTGTCGCTGGTGAAATATAACTCACCGGATTCATCCTCACCAAAGGAAGTGATCGTCGCCACCGCCTCGAACAGGACCTGAGACTGCCACTGCCCATCGGAGAGGATCAGCCCCCAGACCGTCCCCGAACAATAATCGCCGTAGAAGTATATGCCGTTCCACTCAGGCATCGAGCCGCGGTAGACATATCCACCTGTGACGGAGCAGCCGAAGTCGTGGCTGTACTCGGCGGCGGGAAGCAGCAAACCCGGCTGAGCCTCGCCATCGTAGCCGTGATTGCCCTCCATGATGCTCCAGCCGAAATTGACACCACTCGGCGTGCCTGCTGGCAGGTAATCGATCTCCTCGTAAGCGTTCTGCCCCACATCGCCAATCCATAAGTCGCCGGTGGCACGGTCAAAAGAGAAGCGCCAGGGGTTGCGCAGCCCATACGCCCAGACCTCGTTGCCAAAGGGATTATCGGCCGGGATGGAATAGGGATCGCCATTGTTCACGTCGATGCGCAGGATTTTGCCGAGCAGGGCGTCTGTGTTCTGTCCGTTCTTGAATGGGTCGCCAGCCGCGCCACCGTCACCCAGACCAAGATAGAGATAACCATCTGGTCCAAAAACAACGGCACCACCATTATGGTTCGGAAAAGGTTGGTTGACGACCATCAGCACTTGCTCGCTGTTTGGGTCGGCGAGATCACCGTCTGCCTGAAAGCGTGAGATGCGCGTGTGCCCGCCCTCGCCCGTGTAATTGACGTAGAAATATCCGTTCTGTTCAAAGTTTGGATGAAACGCCAAACCGAGCAGTCCCATTTCATTGCTGATGTCATTCACACGGTCATCAATATTCAGAAAAGGTTGAGGAGAAAGCAAGCCATCCTTGAAGATGCGGATCGCGCCATATTTTTCGATGATGAACAGACGACCAGAACCATCGTACGCAGACTGCAAGTCTAGGGGGCGGGTCAAGCCGCTGATAACGGGTGTCCATGCAAAGCCGCTTGGGTCTGGGAATTGGCTTGCGTTGACGGTGGACACTTCCGTTGGCGGAAGGGTGGCAGTCTCAGACTGCGGCTGGGATTCGGTCTGCGGCGTTGAATCCGTGACCGTTGAAGGAAGAAGCGTGGCAGTTGGTCCAGCGATGCCGTTCCCACCGCAGGCAAGGGCGGTCAGTAACAATGGAAGTAACAGTCGTCGCATTACTCTTTTACTTCGGTGGTCTCGCCGTCCACAACATCATCGTTCGCGTCGCCGGGTTTCATGTTTCCGGCAAGCGCCTTCATGTGTTCTTCAACCACTTCGGGCGGGCAGAGTTCGGTGAAGACGTAAGAACCGAGCCAGAGGATGGCTGCATCATCCACCATGCCGATGACAGGCAGGACGATATTGGGCGCAAGGTCGGCGGGCATGAGCAAATAAGCAAACGCGCCAAGCGGAATAAGCTTGGCAAGCAAGCTTACGCGTTTATCGCCCATGAGGCGGAAGATGAGTTTAAATTGGTTCACAAGGTTGCGAACCACGCCGCCTTGTTGGGGGACGATGATGTCGGAGGTCTTTTTCTCAGTCATTTTGTTCTCCTTTGAGTTGTGCGTTCATTATATTCGGAATTACAAATCACTATCTTTTCGTAATCTAAGCATGGGATCATGAACACAGATTCATATACGGAATCGGTGTTAATGTGGTGCAAATCGGCGGGGATACTGTGAAATGACAAAACTATTTTCGATTCTCCAAAAACGGGTGTAACTTATTCTTAGACAGCGCATCAAATATATATAACAACAAAATTTGGAGGATTTTCCCATGGAAATGATTATTGACTTCCCCGGCGGGCAAAAGGTGGATGCCCACTTCCGCGGTCACACGATACCGACCGACCAGCCCACCGAAGATTCCGCGCCGATGCCGTTCGAGGTGTTCCTTGCATCGGTTGGCACGTGCGCGGGCATTTATGTGCTGGGCTTTTGCCAGCAGCGCAACCTGCCCACCGAAGGCATTCGCATCGTTCAACGCAATTATTCGAACCCGGCAAATGGCATGGTCGGCAAGATCGATCTGGAAATTCAGGTACCGCCGACCTTCCCCGAACAGTATCACGCGGCGCTCATCCGCTCGGCAGAATTGTGCAAGGTGAAGAAGACGCTGGAGAATCCGCCCGTCTTCGATGTGATGACGAAAGTGGTTGAAACCATGTAGCCAAGTGACGGTCACCTTGAAGGTGACCGTCACTTTTTAGTACAATGACTTCATGCCCTATTTGATCGACGGACATAACCTGATCCCAAAACTTGGATTGCGTCTCGACGACCCGGAAGATGAATTGGAACTCGTGCGCCTCTTACAGGGCTTTGCGCGGATTCGGCGACAACCGGTCGAAGTCTACTTTGACGGCGCTCCCGCCGGGCAAGCTGGCACGCAAAAACTGGGTACGATCAAGGCACATTTCGTGCGGCAGGGTCAAACGGCAGATGCCGCCATCCGCAAACGGTTGGAAGATATGGGCAAGGCTGCCAGGAATTGGGTGATCGTCTCTTCGGACCATGAAGTACAAAGCGCTGCAAAAATAAATCAAGCGGGTTTTGTCCGGTCGGAAGAGTTTGTCAAACAAATAAGGGCTGCGCTTTCATCAAGCACAAAACATGAAAGCATGGATTCAAAAATGTCGGCACAAGAGGTGGAAGAATGGATGAAGATATTCAACAAGAGGGAATAGTACCTTTGTCTTATACGCTTTTAATGAATTCTGGATAAAAAAGGTGTATATTGTCTGTACGACACCTGCCCTCCCTTTTACTGGTATTCTGGTGTCAACCGCCGCTCTGATCAACATGCCCCCCCCATGCTGACAGGCGGCGGTAACTTTTTAATGTCAAAAGGCACTTGAAGAAGATGGAAGGGGTCTTTATAATACTTTCTAGGTTTCCCAGCCTGTGTATGTAGAATGGCTGGGCGGCAATCGCCGAAAAGCAACTCCAACACACTCCAATGAACAGACGAAAGGCGGGCTTCTTCATGTTGAGGGGCACTTCATTGCAACAACCCAATTCCCTGGTTACACAATGGTTATTGATTGTGTTTATTACAGTTTGGCTTTCCGCCTGCGCTCCAATCCCTTTATCTGTTGATCCTACGCCGCTGCCCGAATGCCCGCCTCCCTCTTACAATGTAAACATCTATAACTCAACCCCGCTTCCAACCGTTCCTTCAACAGTGCTGCCACTCATTGCCAGTAACACGCCCCTAGTGGGGCAGCCCGATCTCAGCCGAAAGCAGATCGCATTTCAAAACCTTGAACGTGAAGTTGCACGCTGGTCAGATACGAAAACCTTCGAGCTGGGAGACACGAGCCAGGCGCGGGTCACAGTCACGTTTCTCAGCCCGGAAGTCCTGCGGGCTGCCGCCGTCATCGACCTGTTGGATGAAAATCCAAACGCGCCTTACATCGACGCTCAGGCAGCCAGTATGCTGGAGCAAATTGCCAGACGCGAAAAGCTGATATTTTTTCTCACAGCCTTTCACGTCAAGCCAAATGGCGAGACGGTCAACATGCACACGCTCGATATTGATGCCGCTAAACTCATTCTCGTGAACGCAAGCGGACTTCAGATCGAACCCGCTTATTACGATCACAACCTCGACCAACCCATTGCCCTGCCCCAATACACGAACGGATATTTGTACTATCCGTTGGCTGTGAAGAACGAGAAATCCTGCATCGAGGTCCTGAACTCGGAGTTCAACACAAAGATCATCCTGCAACTCCCTTCCATCATCATCGACGGTAAATCGACCGGTCCGCATACGTGGACAATTCAATATACCTATCTGTTGAATACGGGGAATTCTTCATACGAAGTTGGCGATCAATACATTCCCGTGGATTCCGAAATTCAATCCCAAGATACCCCGCCTACCAGCGCCGAAATCTCGGACGCCTTCTGGGAACAATATGCAAAATTTATTTGGGCAAAGCTCACGCCCGCACATGAGTAAGTAGCCGCTGAATGTGCATGCAAAACACGCCAGGTAATTTGCTCTCTGCACCGCCGGGGACGGCGGCTTGAGCATTAACGTGTGAGTAGCCGCTGATAATTTCAATGCAAAATGGGGGCTATAATTTGGATTCATGACCACCCTATTTACTTTTGTCCCTTCACGGAATCATAAATTTCCCGATCACCCCGAACGCCCGGGGCGGTTGGATATTTTAGAGTCTATGCTGCCCTCCTGCGGCGCGGAACGGATCGAGCCTGTCCGCGCGAAAGAGGAGCAGGTGGTGCGGGTTCACCCGATGGGGATGATCCGGTCGATTCAGGAGGCTTGCACACAGGGACCGGGCATCATCGATTATGCGCCGACGTTCGTAACGCAGACTTCCTATGAAGATGCCATGCTTGCCGCGGGCGGAGTGCTAACCTGCACACAGGCTGTGATGAACGGAGAAGCAAAGAATGCCTTCGCCATCGTGCGACCGCCGGGGCACCATGCCGAGCCAGATCGAGCGATGGGGTTTTGTCTCTTCAGCAATATCGCCATCGCCGCGCAGGATTTGCTTGCAAACGGGTTGAAGCGTGTAATGGTCATCGATTACGACGCGCATCATGGCAATGGCACACAAGCCGCTTTCTTGAATGAGGAACGCGCAGGGTTCATTTCCACGCATCAATGGGGCATCTACCCCGGCACAGGCCGGATCAATGATGCGCCGCACGCGAAGAAACGCATCGTCAATGTGCCGCTCCCGGCGCATGCAGGGGATGAATCTTTCCTGCAAATTGCAGATGAAATCTTCGAGCCGATGGTCAAATCGTTTCAGCCAGAGATGCTGCTGGTTTCAGCAGGCTTTGACTCGCATTGGAACGACCCCATCACGTCGCTGGGACTGTCCACGCGCGGGTTTTATAATGTCTCAAAAAAACTGGTTGAGATGGCAGGCAAATATTGCAATGGGAAAATCGTCTTCGTATTGGAAGGCGGCTATGACCCACACAACGTCGCTAACGGCGCCGCAGCCGTTTTCGATGCGCTGACCAGCCGTCCGTTAAGGAATGAGGCGGGCGATGCGTCGCCTTATAAAGAACCGGACTGTGAGCCGCGTATCGCCGAAATCCGCAAACGACACGGGTTATCCTGATTTTATTTTTTAAGGAGAGCTATGAAGAAGTTTTATGTATTGCTTTTGTGCTTAATCATCATGTCTTTGAGCTGCAAGGCGTTGACCCCTTCCAATACTGGCGCGCCCCCTGCAACTATTGTGCCATCAACACCTGGAACGGTTAGCACCGTGGATATGAACGCTAAACTTGATGAGTTGGGCGGCACACCCTGCGAAGAGAACCCAGACCTGATCTGTGTAATCATTACGGTTCCGTTGAATCATTTCGACGCTTCAAATCTTGAGACCATCGATGTGGTCTTTGGGGTTGCGCCCGCCACAGGCACTCGCTATGGGATGTATGTGCAAGCCTTTCCCGGCGGACCCGGCGGCGAAGGCATCAGCAGCGCTTACTTGGATTATTTCGATGAGAGCCTGCGGGAGCATTTCGATATTGTTTATTTCGACCAGCGCGGACTGGGACTCTCCAACCCACTGGAGTGCCCCAAAACCTACACCGATGATTTTGTAGAATATCTGACCTCCTTCGATAAGGCAGGCGCGGAAGGGTATGACACGCCCACCGAACAACAAGAGGCCGTTGACGATGCGCGCCAATATGTTCAGGACTGCGTTGCTGAAATAGGCATCGACCCCGCAAAACTTGTTTTCTTTGGCACCGATCAGGTAGCGGAAGATATCGAATTCTTCCGCTACCTGATCGGCGATGAAAATTTCTGGTTATACGGCGTCAGCTATGGAACGGCTGTGGCGCAGACGTACGCAGCAGCGCATCCCGACCGGCTGGCGGGGTTGATCCTCGACGGCACCATCAACATGACACTGACCGGCGAACAAAGCGCATTAGCGCAGGAAAAAGCCTTCGACAAGGTTTTGGTGACGGTCTTGAACCACTGCTCGGAAGATGAACTCTGCTGGGCAGATATGGGCGGACGCGACGCCTTGCAAGTCTACGATGAACTCGCCGCGCGCATTTCCAAGAACCCCATCCCGTACGAATACCCGCTGCCCGACGGCACAAAGGTCAAGGGCATGCTGACCTTCAATGCATATGAATACACCACCGCCTATCAAATGTATTCGCTCACCGGGCGCATGATCTTCCTCAAAGCGCTGGCGGCAGCCAACCAGGGCAACTTCATCCCCTTCCTCAGGTTGATGTATGAAAACGCCACCATCGACCCAGCCACTTTCGATTACATCGGCGACCCAACTTTTTCCGATACGATGTTCCTGAGCGTGTTATGCACCGATGACTCCTACTTCAGCGGGACTCAAGAGCAGCGCATCGAACAGACGATTGAGGCTGGTCAGGCCTCGAATGGCACCGTGCCCCGCGTTGACGGTTCCGTCTACACCGGCTTGGACTGTGCCTTCTGGCCCAGTTCCCCCACAGATGTGGTCACACGCGAGCCGTTGACACTGGAAGGCGTACCCGTCTTTGTCTTGAACGCCACGCTCGACCCTGCCACTCCGTTCGAGGAAGGTAAATCCGTAGCCGATCATCTGGCGAACAGTTATCACATCTATGTGGAAGGCGGCATCCATTCCATTTTCGGTTATGGGCACGAGTGCCCCGACCAGTATGTGACCGACTATTTAGTGGACGGCACACTGCCCGACCAGCGCGAGATCGTTTGTAAAGATTGGGAGGATCCCATCGCCAGTTCCTATTCCCCCAACCTGCCGAAGAGCGTCGATGATTTTCAAGACCCGCTGTTCATGATGTTCGCACTCGATGAAACCTTCTTCTATTTGCCGGACGTATATTACAACGACTGGGCTGAAGAAAAGACCGTCGGCTGCGATTTCGGCGGTACGCTCACACTTGCTCCGACCTCATCCGGCGAACAGCATACTTATAATGCCTGCGCCATGATGCCCGGGCTGGCAGTCACCGGCAACGGCACGCTCAATTACGACACCGGCGTTTTCTCCATGACAGTGGATATCGCCGGCGACAAACGCGGCAGCCTCACATACTCGTATGACTACAGCGAAGGCACGGCAACCGTCACCGGTGAATTCGATGGCAAGCCGGTGAATCTTTCTCAATAAGGACCTATCCGAATATTCGCTCAAGGCGGCGTCCTCGCCGCCGTCCCCGGCGGCGAGAGCAATTTTCGGATAGAGTCTAAGTAAAATTCTTTCGACTGTAAATAGATTCAAGGAGTAGAACATGCAAAGAAGAAGTAAAGGCGTTGTACAGTTGGAATGGGTTTGTCCCAATTGTGATACACGCAACCCTGGTCCAG
>JACPVC010000032.1 GCA_016191955.1 Chloroflexota bacterium | reverse complement strand
CTGACGGATCGACCCGATCACACTGCGGGCATGGCGTACGGCTTCGACCACGTCACCGGTGCCAGCCTCGCCCTTGGTGCGGATCATCGCCGCGCCTTCGCCAATGCGGCGCAACGCTTCGCCGATATTGCGGCATCCGCAAACAAATGGGACTTTGAAGTTGTGTTTCAAGATGTGGTGGTCTTCATCTGCCGGGGTCAACACTTCGGATTCATCGATGTAGTCCACACCGATGGATTCCAAAATCTGTGCTTCGACGAAATGACCGATGCGGCACTTCGCCATTACCGGGATTGACACCGCATCCATGATCTTCAGGATCATATCGGGGTCAGACATGCGCGCCACGCCGCCGTCCGCGCGAATATCGGCAGGCACACGTTCCAACGCCATCACGGCGCACGCGCCTGCATCTTCCGCTATCTTCGCCTGCTCGGCATTCACCACATCCATGATGACGCCGCCCTTGAGCATCTGTGCTAAACCTTTTTTCTCCGTCCAGGTACCAGTCTTTGCTTGCATAATGTACTCCTAGTTTTGAATCAAATATGATCTATGAGTTGATTCTAGAGCAAAATTGGCATACGTTAAGAGCCAATAAATGCCAATAACTGACCAGCCACTTTCTGATCTGGGAAAAGGTTAGGAGGGAATTGTCCCTGTCTGCGGTGCGGGATGATGATATATTCACCGTACCAATGTGATTTGGAGAGACAAAATGCGCATCCCACTCGATCATAAAAGCAATATTCCCCTGTATCAACAAATCGAATCCTATCTTCGAAAAAGCATCCTTTCCGGCACGCTGCCTGCTGAAACGCGGCTGCCAGCCAGCCGTCAACTTGCACGCGATTTGGGTGTCAATCGCACGACTGTTGAAAACGCATATTCGGTATTGGAAGCAGATGGTCTGGTATTCTCGCGCATGGGCAGCGGAACGTACGTCTTGCCGGTATATCCGCTTCCTGCCATTCCCAAAAACAGTTCTGATACACCCTGGCCTCTCTGGCAAACAAACTTA
Organism: Chloroflexota bacterium; assembly: GCA_016191955.1. GTDB lineage: Bacteria > Chloroflexota > Anaerolineae > Anaerolineales > Villigracilaceae > Villigracilis. The sequence goes on along the minus strand of JACPVC010000032.1, from coordinate 8,645 downwards.
CAGAGGAATATCTTTTCAAATTCGGACGCGGCAGATGAAATGCTTCTGGCAGGCGGGCATCCACACCCGATCAGTTTTGCCAGCGGCATCAGCGACTCGCGTCAGTTCCCTGTGGAAGAGTTTCGCAAAGTGCTTCAGACCGTGATGCGCCGTGACCAGATCGATGCGCTTGAATATGGCGAGCGCAGAGGGTACGCTCCGCTGCGCGAGGGGATTGCCCACATCCTTGCCAGCCAGGGGTTACAAACGCATCCAGAAAATATCCTCATCACAGCCGGGTCTCAACAGGCTATTTTTCTGGCGTCTCAAGTTTTGTTGAAGCCGAATGATATTGTTCTGGTCGAAGACCCCACATACTCTCAAGCAATTGATCTATTCCGCACCCTCGGTTTTCAAATCGTGGGCATTCCAGTCGATGGTCAGGGTATGCAAGTCGAGAAATTGGAAAAGCTTCTACAATTGCATCATCCAAAACTGATTTACACGATTCCAAATTTCCACAACCCAACCGGCACGTGCTTGAGCAGCGCCCGCCGCCGCGAGTTGATTATGCTTGCAGGCAAATACAATGTTCCGATTCTCGAAGATGATTTCGTTGGTGATCTGCGATATGAAGGTCACACCCAGCCTTCGCTCAAGTCACTGGACCCAGGCGGGCAGGTCATTTACGTCAGCACCTTTTCGAAGATGTTGATGCCCGGTCTTCGAGTTGGTTTTATCGTGGCAGACGGGCCGGTGTACGAAAGCCTGCTTAATTTCAAACGTCTCAGCGACCTGGCAACCTCCACGTTGATCCAACGCGCATTGGATGCCTATATGACCGTCGGGCGTTATCAAACCTATCTGCATCGTTCCAGTCAAATTTTCCGCACCCGGCGGGATGCCATGTTGGATGCCATTGGACGCCATTTGCCATCTGGTATTTCTTTCGAAGCACCGAAAGGTGGTTTGTTCATCTGGCTGCAATTGCCCAAGTTGCTTTCTGCAAATGAATTGCTGCCAATTGCCTGCAAGGAAGGTGTGGCATTCGCCCCTGGCAATTCTTTCTTCATCGATGGAGTAAGCGGGGAGGATTGGATCCGCCTCAACTTTGCGTCACAGCCTGTTGAAGATATTGAAGAGGGGATTAAGAGATTGGGAAGTGCACTTCGTCGTATGAAAACAAAAAAGAAATAACAAGCTGTTTCACGCTCAATACACCGTAAAGAAAGTAATTGCATAATTTCACAAGGCGAAAACTTCAAAGAACTTCGTTTACGATGTACTCAACCTTTTACGGGCATTTGGCAAACATTCCAATGCCCGTTTTTATATGCAGGGGGGACTTGACTTAAAGTCCTTAAGTGCTACAATTCACACAATGATACAATTAGTACAATACACAGAAACCTATGGCTGAAAAGAAACTCACCCTACTTCTCGATTTTCATTCCGGTTTACCCATCTACACCCAGATCGTTAATCAAATTCAAAGTCAACTGGCGAATGGGATTCTGAAACCCGGCGATCAATTGCCAACCGTCCGCGCATTGGCATCGGAGTTGAGAGTCAACTTCAACACCGTGGCGCGCGCGTATCGTATATTGGATGAAGCCCGTATCATATCCACGCAACAAGGGCGCGGCACATACATCACGGAAATCCCACCGCCAGAGGTTACAGAAAAGTTGAGACGGGAGTCACTCTCTGAACTTACAGGTCGATTCATTGGTGAAGCATTTCGGCTGGGATTTTCAGAGCGTGAAGTAAGCCAAATGGTGAGAGACAGCCTCAAGTCTTGGAAAGAAGCGAAGAATGTCAAAGATGAAGAATAGTTATGTAAGTCAGGAGAATGCCAACATGAGTACAAGATTTCTTAAGTCGTTCGTTCAAAATAAAAAAGAAGACCAACACATTCCAGCGATTGCAGGCACGTTCTTTGGCGTGTTCCTTATCATCGCAATTCTCGGTGCGATCATCGGTGATGGGAAATATTCCGATGCAGTTCTTGGTGCCTGGGTTATTGGCTGGACGTTGATCGGCACATATTTTTTGTTTGCCATCAAGGTCGCATCTCAATGGCAAAAAGTAGTGGTGTTGCGCCTCGGTAAGTTCCGTGGGTTGAAAGGACCCGGTCTATTCTGGATCATTCCCATTATAGATAATACACCATCATGGATCGATCACCGCGTGATGGTCACACCATTTGCCGCGCAGAAAACGTTGACAAAAGATACCGTGCCCGTAGACGTGGATGCCGTGCTGTTCTGGGTCGTGTGGGATGCCGAGAAAGCCGCGCTCGAAGTGGAAGATTATCGCGCTGCTGTGGATTGGGCTGCCCAAACCGCTCTGCGCGATATCATCGGCAAGAAGATGCTCGCTGATATTCTGGTCGGTCGCAGCTCCATCGATAAGGAATTGCAGGCTGTGATCGATGAGCGCACGACGCCTTGGGGTGTTACTGTGCAGTCGGTAGAGATCCGTGACATCGTTATTCCGCAGGATTTGGAAGACGCCATGTCTCGTCAGGCGCAGGCGGAGCGCGAACGTCAGGCGCGTGTGATTCTTGGCGAGTCTGAGAAACAGATCGCCGCATCCTTTTCTGAAGCCTCGCAAGCGTACATTAACAATCCCACCGCTTTGCATCTGCGCGCGATGAACATGCTTTTTGAAGGTTTGAAGGAAAAAGGCGCGTTGGTCATCGTTCCCTCCTCAGCCATAGACACAATGAACCTTGGCGGCTTGAGCGGCATGGTCTCGCTGGCGCAGAACAATCTGCCAAAGGAAAAGTAGCTGTCGTTTCACGTGAAACGTTTTAGAAAGGAAATCAGAATGTCAACAAACACTACCTCCATTATCGTGCTGATTCTTATTGCGATTGCCGTAATCGCAGGTGCGCTGTTGTGGAACCAATTGCCCGACCAAATGGCATCTCACTGGAATGTAAACGATGAAGTGGACGGCTACATGTCCAGGTTCTGGGGCGTGTTCATGATGCCTTTGGTCGTGCTGGGAATGTTTGGGCTGTTCCTTCTGCTGCCAAACATCGATCCGCTCAAGGCAAACATCGCTCAGTTCCGTGGGGTGTTCAACCTTTTCATCGTGCTGATCACCACCTTCATGCTCTACATCCACGGGCTGACGCTGGCATGGAGTCTCGGTTACCAGAGCTTCAAGATGAGCGCCGCAATGCTGCCATTCCTCGGCATCCTGTTCATGTTCGTCGGCTATATGCTGAGACAAGCCAAGCGCAACTTCTTCATCGGCATTCGGACTCCCTGGACGCTTTCGAGCGATACCGTTTGGGAGAAAACGCATCAAGCTGGCTCGGTCCTGTTTATGCTTTCAGGAGCCTTGGCTTTCGTTGGAAGTTTTTTCGGCGGCATGACAGCGTTTTGGTTGCTCTTCGTTCCGCTAATAGGTTCAACTTTCTTATTGGTTGTTTACTCTTACATACTATATCGAAACGAAACAAAGGCATAACATAGGAGTGCGTGTCTTCACGGCACGCACTTTTGTTTCACGTGAAACGAAAGGATTTTACGATGAACAACGAAGTTCAAAAATGGGAATATCGCGTTCAAACCATCGGAAGCATGTTTGGCACAAGAGATGAAGCAATCGCAGCAACATTGAATGAATGGGGCGAGGAAGGCTGGGAAGTAACGCATGTATACACACCGGAAGGCAGCGGCAAAGTGACCATTGTTGCCAAACGACCTTTGACACGCGAAACGATCCGTCAACGCTCGATGCCGCAGTACAACAGATAAGGAAAAGCAAATGCTTGAGACTATGCTCGTTATCAATTTCGTAGGAATGATCGTTATCCCCGTCATCGCTGGCGTTTATATCACGCGAAAGCTCAACCTATCATGGAAGTTGTTCCTGGCAGGCGGGTTGACATTCATTGCGTCGCAAGTGTTACACATTCCGCTCGTGCTGGCGTTGACGCCGACCTTCCAATCATGGGGCGTGATCGCATATGCTTTGATCCTTGGGTTGCTGGCTGGGCTATTCGAAGAAACTGCACGCTATATTCTGTTCAAGTTCGTGTTGAAGAAAAGCAGAACATGGAACGAAGGCGTATACGTTGGCATCGGGCATGGTGGAACGGAAGCCATCATTTTTGGCGTCATCACCGCGTTGACGTTCGTCAACATGTTGGCATATCGTTATATCGATCTATCGACTGTGCCCAACATTCCGCCGGAACAACTTGAACTGGCAAAGCAACAAGTGGAAGCCTATTGGTTTACACCGCCGTCGCTTGCATTGCTGGGAGTTGTCGAACGCATCTTCGCGATGTGTTTGCATGTGGCATTATCTGTGATGGTCATGCATGGACTGGTCAGTAAGAAACAGATTTGGTTTTGGTTGGCAGTGTTGTGGCATGCGCTTGCAGATGCAGGTGCTGTGTATCTTGGTCAGAACATCAGCATGCTTGCAGTGGAAGGTGTCATAGGTGTGTTCGCCATCTTCAGCATTGTCATTGTGTTATGGATAAAGCCAAAGTTTGCAGCATGGAATGTTACGACGGAGAGTCAGCTTGATGGGTGAAACAGGGAATAGGTCCAAATGGAGGCGAATAAATAAATCAGAACATTTGTTCTTTTATGGTGATAAAAATTGGGCGATGATGAGTCGCCCAATTTTATTATTCCAAACTTGATGGCGCAGCGCCAGTGATAATATCGTCTTCGTCGGCTGGTGCCTCTTCCCCAACAAGGAATGCGACGGCGCGACTCTTGTTAACGTCCATGATTAAGTCCATGTGGGCATTGGGACGATAATCAGTGACGGCGATTAGTTTCAACGCAGCCAGAACACGCGGATTCTCAACGGAGATAAATTCAGAGAGTCGATTTGGCGTGTTATAGAAAAAGTCGCGTTTGAAGAGGGTGCCCTCTTCGTCAAGGAACACGCCAAGCGGATAGATGTTGGCTTCCATAAGGTCTTGGAAAAAGTGTGTGCCAAACGAAGGCTCAGGAGATGCGCCAACTTCTTCACCTGCAAGTTCGACCAGAGCGCGCGAGTTGTAAATATCGCTGTAAGAAACATGGACACCAAGGTCCGGCGTGGATGTGCCCCAGCGACCGGGACCCACTGCGATGAATGTGTGCCCTTTGAGCGCCGAGTTGAGTTGACCGATGGCGCGTTCCAGTTGCGTGCGTTCGGCTTGGGATTGCAAACTGAAATATCCATCCGATGGAACGAAAAGGACATAACGAATGTTTTCCACGGCGCCTTGCGGGACCATGGTTTGCGATGAGAAGACAATATCTTCAGTTTCAAGGTCATTGGGGATTTGTACTTCGTTCGCTTCATGAATGTGACTTTGCGGACGACACTGCAAAATGGTGATGCGCACATCGGGCTGCTCATCTGGATTCACGATCTCAACCGTGAACTCGGTATCGACAGGAGAACCGTAATGAGTTTCGAGCAAGGTCAATGCGGCGCGCATGGATTTGGGGAAAGGCGTCCGCGAGAGTAAGCCGTCGAAGGTGAGAACCAGTTTCTCGGTAGAGTCGAGGCGGGAACGGATCGGGGCGAGGTATCCATCCTGTTCCACCTGGGCTATGTAGCGGAGCGGGTCATAATCCACATTGAGCGCTTCATGTACAGGGATGGTGACGAAGGCGTTGGTCTCAAGATCGATGGCATCGAGATTTTGTTGGGAGTAACGCTTGATGGTGCGGACATCTGAAGATGAATGCAGGCGCGGATGGCTGAGCGCAACCAGGCGCGGATAATCATCCGCAAGCATATCCACGGCGCGTGTGCCCAAACCACAAACGAGACGGAGAAATCCCTCATCCTGTTTAATCTGCGGCGACCAACGGAAGAGGTTGCGGCTGAATGCGACACCCGCCGCGTGAGGGAAGTAATACCGCCCGGATGTCTCGCCTTCCACGATCTGAATGAGGATGCCGATGCGTTCATCATAATCGGCAAGCTCCTTGGTATGACGATAGATCAACACATCGGGGTTCATGACGCTGGCATAAATTCTGGCAATGGCATTTGTCAATGCAGAGAGGCGTTCTTCATGACTGCCCTGGTTGGGTAAAAAAATGCTTTCGTATTTTCCGGCAAAGGATGTGCCAAAGTTATCTTCCAACAAACTTGACGAGCGGACAATCAATGGGCGTTCGCCTGTTTCGACTAAAATGCGCTCGAGGCTTTCAATGACTTCAGGTGGAAATTGTCCTTTATAAAAATCATGGCACAGTTCAGGGTAGTCCGCGCGCATCTGTTCTTCAGATTTATATTTCTGTCCGTTCCAGCCGCCGAGTTCATTCAACGACATGAAGTTGTAGTAGACATCCGAACCGAGATAATAGGAAATAGGCAAACGGAAGCGATCCCGGATCGCGGGCGGCGCAGTCTCTTTGAGGATGCGCATGGCAAGTAACATGCCCGCCGCCTTACCGCCGATCTTGCCGCCGCCGATCTTGCGGCGGTTGATCTCACGCAGGTCTTCCACTGTGAACCACTGACGCGCGATCTTGATATATTTCAACTGGTCGCTAATCATGGTGCGGATCAAGACCGCGATGATGGCTTGCAAACGCGCCTCATACTTTTCCTGGTCGGCATCCGGCATGGACTCGATCATCTCCGCCTGTTCAAAGAGCAATTCCTGTGGGGCAAGCTCCGGGTTGACCCAGACAAAGTCCGAATCGATATTGCCGCGCTCCGCCAACACGTTGCGGACTAAATCCTCGAACTCGGAATAGGGCAGGTTGTAGGCAAAGTAAAAATCGGTGAGCGAATCTTTCACGCGCGTCAGGCGCATCAACCAAACTTCATTCGACTCTTCCGTGAGCGGGTCCTGGATGCCTTCAAGTGTCTGTGACTCGACGGCTTTGCGTTTCACTTCCTCTTCAAATACTTCCTTGCGAACGATACCACGCGAATATAATGTCTTCCGCATTTGGTGGCGAATGCGACTGCTAAGAATAGGATATTGGCTCAGAGAGAGCAGGATGCGAAGAACATTATCGATGGATACGCGTGGAAGGGTCATGAGGCACCTTTATGTCACTCTGAGGGAGCGTTCGCTGCGACCGAAGAGTCTCTTACACCAATAGGTAGAGATCCTCATCGCACTGCATCCGCAGCGCGGTGCATGTGTCGCTTCACTCAGGATGACATGCACTTGATTCTATAACAAAAAATCCGTCGAACGCCTGGTTCGACGGATTCATCATAAACTGAAATTTATCCCACAAGGGGATGTTACCCCAAATGCATCGGCATGATGACATGCAGGAAATTGTCATCGCCCACCGGTCGAACGACTCCCGGCGCATTCTGGGCGGTGGTTTCGAGCGCCACGTTCGGGGTCTTGATGACTTCCAGAGCCTCGCGCAGGAACTTGACGTTGAACGCGATCAGCACGCCGCTTCCATCAACCGTGGCTTCGACGATGGTCTCGTTCTTGCCGGTCTCTTCCGAGGTCGCGGAAATTTCCACTTCACTAGGCTGCATTTCGCCGTTGGATTGTTTAATGTCCAGTCGCGCCACGTTCGAACCTTCGCGGGCGAAGATCTCGGCCTGCTTGCAGGCTTTGAGCAGAGCCACCGTCGAAACCAACGTGCGTGATTTGTAATTGCGCGGAATGATTTGATGATAATCGGGGAAAGTACCTTCGATCAACTGCGAGACCACTTCCACATCCTTCACGCGGAAGAGCACCTGTCCGCGCTGTTTGGGGACGACCATGTAAATGGGTTCTTCGGGGTCATGCGCCACACGCGCCAGTTCGTTCAACGCCCGCGAAGGAATGATGATATTGATGGCATCTTTAGCCGCATGAGCGAGCTGTCCCTTGCGCACCGACAAACGGAACCCATCCGCCGCCGCCATCGTGACCTTGTCTTTCTCCACATTCATTAACACGCCCATCAACACCGGGCGGGCTTCATCAGTCGAGGCGGCAAACACCACCTGTTGGATCATTTCCTTGAAATCCGCCACGTTCAACTGCACCGCGCCTTGCATTTCCGGCGTGGGCATGGGCGGGAATTCCTGCGCGTCGATGCACTTGATATCGTTATTCGACGAACCACCCTTCACATGCAGGGTCTGAGTTTTCACATCGAGGCTCAACTGTACTTGATCGCCCGGCAGTGTATTGACCAGATCGTTGAACGTCCGCGAAGGAACGGTGGTCGAGCCATTCTCATCGATGCGCGCCGGAATCCAACACGTAATACCCAATTCCAAATTGGTGGCAGAGAGTCGCAAGCGACCTTCATCGGTCGCGATCAAAATATTCGATAAAACCGGCAGGGTGCTGCGCGAAGAAACAGCGCGCGAAACAGTGCTCAAACCACGGGCAAGATTCTCTTGAAGGACAGTCACTTTCATGGTGCGCCTCGCTTAATGAATTAATCAGAATTTTTCAAAAGTATATCATTCAATCCCGAAGGGATGGAAGGATTATAGGGATAGTGTGCAAGCAAAGGTTGTCAGCATCTCTGCTCAAGCCGCCGTCCTCGGCGGCGTTTTATGAGGGAAATCCCGCGCCGAGGACGGCGCTGGGAGCATATTACCTGACATGTTTTGCTTGCACACTAGGGATATGTCGTAAATTAAATCAAATCCCGAAGGGATGACATGCTTTTCGAGAGCCATATCACCCCTTCGGGGTTGAG
>JACPVC010000233.1 GCA_016191955.1 Chloroflexota bacterium | reverse complement strand
CGGCAAGGAAAAGGAGGATGGTTGTTGTCATGGCATTGTTCTCGTTGTTAAATCCCGAAATTTTATATACCATGAACATTTTGAATTAAGATTAATTCCCCTTTAAAGCAAAAGACCGATGACCAGCTCCCTTCGCCGTCCTCGGCGAAGGATTTACTCGCAGAACGCCGCCGTCCACAGGATGCTTCGCAAAGGACGGCGGCTTGAGCCAAACTACTAACAGACTTTGAGTGCTCCCCCTTTAAAGCAAAAAACCGAAAGACCTCCGAGGTTTCCCCCTAACGGGGACAAGTCAAAACCTCGGAGGTCTGCAGACTTAACTGACTGATGTTACGCGATTTATATGTAGGGGCGACCCGTCCGGGCTTTTCAAGCTGCAAAACCGCAAAGGGAGGGTCGCACTTGGACAAGAAGTCTTTCCGGGTAAAGGGCGACCCTCCCTTTGCGCAACGTGGTTTCCAACTACTTTTGACGGGTCGCCCCTACTGCGTAAGGTGAGTTAACTGATTATTTATTCCTATTCAAATACTCCTGCACCTCGATCATCGGCGGACGTTCATACTCGGCGATCTGCTCTACATCGAGGAAGTAACCCTTGGCGTTGTGGCGGATCAATTTCATCGAACGGTTCACATCCTCCAACACGGCGCCACCGAAGCGCTTCTCCAGTTTGCGCATCACGGTCTGGATGATGGCGAAAGACATTTTGCTCAACGCTTCCAAATGCTGGTTGTGATGGATGCGCTCCAGCAAGTCCACCTGGGCGATGGAAGGCAAGCCGAATTTTTCGTAGATGTCGATCAACAAACCCGTTTCCACGCCATAACCTGAATAGAACGTGGCGCGTTCCAAGGCTTCACGCCTGCCTGCGTATTCGCCTGAAAGCGGCTGCACCACGCCGGAGAGTTCGGGGTAGAACAAATTCAACAACGGGCGCGCGGTCAGCTCGGTCACACGTCCGCCGCCGCCGGCTTGCATCTTTTGCCCCACCTTCAGCGGTCTGCGATAAAAACCTTTCACCAACTGCACCTGCGGGTTGATGAGCAGCGGACCGATAATGCCGTACACAAAACGTGGATGAATATTCACGATGTCCGTATCGATCCAAACAATGATGTCGCCCTTGGTGACCAGCAGGCTTTTCCATAACGCTTCGCCCTTGCCATCTCGCGGTTCCATGTTTGGCAGCAAATGTTGATGAATATAAACCGGCACATCTTCCTTCGCGGCGATCTCACGCGTGCGGTCTGTGGAATTTGAATCAAGCAGCACGATCTCATCCAGCAGCGGCGTGCGCTGCATCAATTCCTTTTTCATCATGTGGATGACCTTGCCCACCGTCTCTTCTTCGTTCAACGCAGGCAGCGCCAAACTGATCGTCACGCCTTGTTGCTTTTTCAACTCGACCAACTCGTGCAGTTGATTGAACTCATCGGCATGGAATGTATTTTCCGCAAACCATTTATCCACGAGGATCGAGATCGCTTCCAAGCCCGCGCTTTCATCGAACTTGATCTGCGGCAGCGGTCTGCCGCTCTTGACTGCGATCACCGCGCATGGCGCTTCATGCAAGAGGCGATCGGCAACCGGTCCGAGCGAGGCGGAGCTTGTGATCGGCTGGACCGTTGTACCCAGAATGATGACATCCGCTTTTTTGGAATGATCCAGGATGACTTGCGCCGCATCTTCCGTGACCTCGAACTGCTTCTGCACTTCGGGCATTTGACTCAGCACCCGATCCAATCCCTTGAACGGCGCATCGGTACCCGGTTCGGGTTCATTGGGTCTGCGGATGTGCAGTGTGGTGACTCCCTTAGGGTGCAAGCCCAACCCAACACGCAATGCCAACTCTGCATGCGGACCGCCTCGCACCGGAACCAGGACCTGTTTCGGCTTACTCGAAATTTTTCCACGCACCAAAGCCACGTCGCAGGGCGGACGGGCGAGCACGCCGCTCAAGGTGGCGTGCAAGGCTGTGAGATGTGAATCAAATTCAAGACAGAGCAGATCCGGTTTTTCATCCTGTAATAGGTTCGAAAGCTCATTCCACGGTTCATGCGAAACGATCACCTGAGTCTTGCTGGTGATGCGCTTGTCTTTGCCGTAGATGCGCAATGTGCGGCGTAACGCGCGCGCCGCTGCAGCGCCGGTGCTGAGCGATTGATCTTCAGGCACGACCACCACGCCTACGAGGACGATCTCTGCATCGAATTGACGCGCGGCATCGAGGGCATGCAAGCCGGGTCCATCATGGATGAATGGGACGAGGATGGTGCGAATGGGAGTGAAAACAGAATGTCGCTGCATGGATGTTGTCCTTTGTGAAGATGATTGAGATGCGTCGCACTAGAGCAACGGTACGATCTGTTGACGATAAATGGCTTCCCAGCGAAAAGATGCCCGCACGCGCAAAGCCAGCCGCGCAGACGTGGAGGTTTGAAAATGAGCTGCAATCGTCTCTGCTATTTTTGCCGGGTCTTCATCGGGAGAGAAGAATGCGGCATCGTTCAGCCCCAATTTTCGCAATGGGGGGATGTCTGCGCAGAAGGCGGGCAGGTGGCTGAACGCCGCTTCGATCAACGGAATGCCAAAGCCTTCTTCTCGGCTGGGAAACAACAAGGCATCGGCAACGCGGTAGAAATCTGCGATGATTTCGTCGGGTAAAAAACTATTGTGTAGTTCCGCTAGAAAATGTGCGGAGTCTTCGAGACCTAATTGCTTGCGCAGTTTACTGAGTATCTCGAAATATTTCTTGTTGTTTGCATTGTGCGGTCCAAGCGGACCCGTGACCACCAGGGCAGCCTTTGGAAAATCTCTTTT
>JACPVC010000031.1 GCA_016191955.1 Chloroflexota bacterium | reverse complement strand
CTCAGGATTGGCTTCAATGGCTTTGCAAGGTGCGGCGACACCGGGGGTATACCAGATGGCAAAATCATTGAAATTGTGGACGGTGCATTTGAGAGTGGTCTCTATTTTCCCCCTGTAGAATGGATGCAACTTCATGGCGTCTGCCGAAGGTTTTTTTGCCTTTGCCAGCAGTTCGTCAACGTTCATGTTCTCCTCCTTTCATAAAATGCGGTTGGTTACGTCTCCGTATTCGTCCTGCGTAAGGACTCCTCCCGGAGAGCGATCATGACCGCGTGCAGGTCGAGCCCGCGTTTGCAGGCGCCGCACGAGGCTTCCAAAACAGAATCAGACCAAAGGGTCCGCGAGTGAAGCGCTTCTTCATCGTTGAGTAAAGCAAGTTGAACCAGACTTCCAAGAGGAATATCCATTTCGCCCGTCAGTGAGATGTCGCAATCGTAACAAGTGTGGCAGGTGTTGATGTCTTGCCCGGTTGCAAGTTTGATGATGCGGCGCAGAGACATCCTAGAATTCATCCGTCTTCGAGCGCAGGTACATGGTCATGATGACAACGTCGCGCGTTTCACCATCCGGGAATATAAAGTAATCTTCGAGTACTGTCTGCGATTTGAAGCCGAGTGTTTCGAATGCCCTGACGACCTTTGTTTGTTCGGCGATGACTTCAGCGATGACGATGCTCATGCCCTGTCTGCGCGCCAGGTCGATGAGGACGCGGATCATTTTCATCCCCAACCCGCGCTTGCGATAATCCTTTGCGAGGAAGAGGCGTACTTCAACGGTATGGCGCTTAGGACCTTCACCAAAATGCAGCGTACCGCTGCCGACGATGCGATCCTTGGCGAATGCAAGGATGGGCAGGACTTTGCTGTAATCCAGATGCTCGCACCAGTCCTTGATGATGGCGGGGTCTTTGATGTAGTGACGGAAATAACGCAGATCATCCTCGCTGACAGCGGAATAGAAATCCATCAGGTGCTGCTGGTCTTCGCTGTTCATTGGGCGTAGAAGGATATAGGCGCCGTCTTTCAACGTTGCCATTTCACGAAAGTTCTTGATTTGTTCAGGAAGCATGTTCTCTCCAGGGTGAATGTCAGTGATGGTCAGGTGTCAGGCGATTAACTTCCTTTGGCGAAGGATTTAGACCTGTCAGGTCTTCTATTTACGCTGGAACTTTCTCAAGCTCAGGTTTTGAGAATCCTCTTGGTAGGACGTCGCCCTCCGTGACGATGCGCGGCACGATGTCTTCCCATCCCACTGCCATGATATGCAGACCATTCACGCCCTGTCCCTCGAACCTCTTGATTTTCTCGATCAATTCGAGCGCGATCTGCACGCCTTCCTCCTGGGCATTGCCTGCCTTCTCGGCGGCTTCCATGCGCTTCATGAGAGGCTCAGGGATGAAGATACCGGGAACTTCATCGTTCATGTACTTCGCCATCTTGAAGGTTTTGAGCGGAGTGATTCCGATGAGGATGTAGACCTTGTCGAGGATGTTCCGTTTGGCGAGCTCGCTTAGCCAGATTTCCATGTGGTCAATATCATAGACAAGATTCGTCTGGAAGAACTGCGCCCCGGCATTGACCTTTTTGTGCTCGCGCAATGCCTGGAACTTCGGTTCGGATGCAAATGGGGAGGCGGCAGTTCCGAGGAAATATTGCGGCGGTGTTTTGATCTCACGCCCGTCCATGTATTTGCCTTCGTCGCGCATCCGACGCAGGATCCACAGCATTTGAATGGAGTCGATATCGATCACATCCATGCGCCCGCGTGGAGGGGGAGCCATTTTCATCGAGTCGCCGGAGATGCACAAGATGTTGCGGATGCCTAAATCCGCCGCGCCCATCACTTCGGATTGCAGCCCGACGCGTGTGCGGTCGCGGGCTGCAATCTGCATCACGGGTTCCGCGCCGCGCTCGATTGCCATCTTCGAGCACGCCCACGAAGCCGTGCGCGGCGTAGCAGAGGGGTTATCAGTGAAGTTGATGGCTGCGACGTAAGGCTTGATGTTCTCGATGTGTTTGCACATCTTGTCGGTCTTGCACGAGACGGGCGGAGCGACCTCAGCAGTCACAACAAATTCCCCGGCTTTGAGTCTGCGTTCCAATTCGGAGACAGGCTCCGAATATTTCGGCGCGTGATATTGATTATCGCCCTGCCACCAATCCGGTTCACGGATAACGCGGAAGATCTCATCCCACATCTGGTAGCGGACTCTGGACGGCTTGAACAACAATCCGTTCACAACCTTACCGGCGCCGATCTCTTTCACACGATTTAATACGCCGCTCCATTGCTCCGTGCCCACCTGGTCCCAATCGAGCGGCGGGAGTACTTCGAGCAGGTGGTCTTCGCGTCCCATGCGGAAGGAACGATCATAGATTCTGTACCAAATGCAGGGACGGGTCTCATCCACGTAACAGTGTTCTTTTGTTGACCCCCCGCATGGACCATTGCGTTCCCCCTTGGGACATTCCATCGGGCAGATGAAAGCTGTCTCTTGCAGCAAACAATTTCCACACATTCTGCAACCAAATAACGGACCTTTGATTGCCTTTTCAAGAGCTGCCAGCGCGCGCTTGTTAAACGGTTCACGCTTGAAGGGCAGATACGGCGGCTGCCAGCGGCGACCAGGAGTAAATCCGGGCATGGTTCCTCCTCTGTCATTGCGAGCCCGATAGGGCGAAGTAATGACATATCAATTCATCAAATACGAATCCGCATAGATAACCTTGTTCAACAAAATCTGGGTTGTCTTCCAAATTGCGGCTTGTTCGGGGTCGGATACGTCGAAATCTTCGAGCTGCGGTTCTTCGCCCACACAAGTCCGCTCTGCAATCTTATTGTAGACACGCGCAAGCGGATTGCTAGTGTCTTTCGTCTCTATCCAGCGGATGACATCATTCTGCGGCTCATCGAACGGGTTGGCGATCATCATCTGTAAGCCGACGCCCATAAGCATGGCGCAGTAAACGCGGTTGATGAGCGGGCGTCCTTCATTCGGCACCGCGTTCGACACGTTCGATAGTCCAACCGAGATGTGGGGTGCGGGGTCCCAGGCATATTGCAGCGTCCGCACTGTCTCGATGAGATGCGGGCAATACTGCTGGCATCCGCTCACAGTGAGCACGAGCGGATCGATGATAAGGTTTTCCATCGGGAAGTCGATTTCCATCATACGCGGAATGAGCGTCTCGACCGCGATGTTGACGCGCGCATCCGCTTCGACGGGGATGCCTTCAGTCCGCATCGTTAGCGCGATGACTTTGGCGTTGTACTTCTTCGCCAACGCCGGCACTTTTTCGAGGCGCTCCGGTTCTGCCGAAGTGGAATTCAGGATTGGCTGCGCCTTGGTGATTTTCTTGAGCGCGGCTTCCATGCCGTCCACGTTGGTGGTGTCGATGGAGAGCGGCACATCGACGACGGTCTCGACCGTTTCCACGATCCACGGGAAGACCTCTGCCCAGTCTTTCTTGCGCGGACCGAGGTTGATGTCCACGGCATTTGCTCCCGCCTCCACCTGTCGCACCGCCAGGTCCATGAAGAACTCGCGGTCGCGGTTGGCGAGCGCTTCCTTCACTTTTTCTGAGATTATGTGGATGCATTCTCCAATGATGTACATGGTTCCTCCAATCTTGGAGTAAACAAGTACACACGTATATATGTGTACTTGTTTACTTATTTACCTGTCTACTTTTTTACTTTCCAACGCCTCCGCTACACTCGGGAACTTGCTCAAATCCGTGTGCGGCAGAAAAAGAGCCGATGTGAACGCTTCATAAAAACTATTGTCAGCCGATAGCTCAACATACGTCATGCGCTTTGCGATTTCGGTGATTCGTTCGCGCTTTCTCCAATCGAGTAGCGCCAAATATGCGCCCTTCACAGAAGTATTGCCGAGAAACTCGAAGCGCGACCAATCCATGTCGGGCAGCAACCCGATTTGCACGGCTTTTTCCACGTTGATATATTTTCCAAACGACCCACCGATCAAGACCTTGTCTGTTGTTTCGAGCGGGATACCGACATTCTCTGCCAGCACTGTGAAGCCGGCATAGATGGCAGCCTTGGCGCGTAACAAGTTATCGATGTCGACTCTCGTGATGACGATATCTTCGCCCGAGTCGGATTCATGACCCCAGGCGACGACATACTCCCTGCCATGCGCTCCTTCGCGGACCCGCGAACTGCTCGCTGCTACATTAACGTTTCCACCCTTATCGACGACTCCCGTGATAAATGCCTCCGAAAGCAGGGAGATCAATCCGCTTCCGCAGATTCCCTTCGGCTTGCCTCCGCCAATAACACGGTACGTTGGCTCGAGGGTTTCGCTGTTGATCCAAACTTCTTCGATCGCGCCTTGTGTTGCTCTCATTCCGTTCACAACGCCCGCGCCTTCAAATGCGGGTCCTGCCGAGCACGCGCACGTGACCAGCCAATCGCGGTTGCCCAAAACGGTTTCTCCATTTGTTCCAACATCCAGGAAGAGCGTGACATTCTCCGCGCCATCCAGCCCGGAAGATAGCACGCCTGACGTAATATCCGCACCGACGTAACTCGCCACCCCAGGCAGGCAATCCACCACCGCTTCGGGACAGGCATTCAAGCCGACATCACGTCCCGTCATCGATGGCGGGTGGTTGACAGTCGTGATAAACGGCGAGAGTCGAATACTGCTGGCAGGGATTCCAAGCAACAGGTGCATCATCGTGCTGTTGCCAGCAATCGTGGCCTTGATCACCTGGTCGGGAGTGACTTTGCCTTGTGGTGATTTCACACGTTTGCAAGCTAGTTCAAGCAGGCTGTTTATTGTCTCCAGCACACGCTGACGCATTTCTCCACCACCGCCATTCTTTGCGGCAAAGATGATGCGCGAGACGACGTCCTCACCGCGCGCGATCTGCCCGTTGTATTCCGCTGCCTGCGCTCTGACCTGACCCGTTACCAAATCCACCAGCCATAGTGTTACCGTCGTTGTACCGATGTCAATGGCACTGCCCCAGAGCGGAGCGTATTCATCTTCGTGAGAGGGGCGGAGGTCTATTAGCCTTGCAGTCATTTGGTCGGCTGGTTGGTTGGTCTCAATGATAGCGGTGACCTTCCAATCGCCTTCGCGTAAAACATATCCCATCTTTCTCAACAAACCAACGGAACACGTGAGGCGCTCTATTTGGTGCTGTAATCGAAATGCCGTCTGCAATCTCGCCCAATCGTCAGTCTGATCGTCCATGCTGGGCGGATTCAGTGTCAAGTGCAAGCGGCGAACCGTCTGCGCGAACGAATATTCATAATCTGCTGGAACAGTGACTTCCGCGACGACTCTGTCTGTCGTGAGTCGTCGTTCGATCTTTTCCTGTGGCGGAACGTAAATTGCAATATCGCCTTCGACAATGCTTTGACAGGCGAGCGCATATCCCTGTTCGATATCAACAGGGGAAAGGCGTAGTGTGCTTCTTCGCTTGACACTGCCCTCCGTTACTTGCACCGCGCAACGACCGCAGCGTCCCTGCCCGCCGCACGGCTGACCGATGTCAATGCCTGCCAAATGCGCGGCGTCTGCCAGCAGGGTGTTAGTGGGGACGATGACCGCGGTCGGTTTATCGTCAAGGGTGAAGGAAACGGTGTGTTGCATGACTTTGGTGCGTGGTGCGTGTTCCGTTTGACGACCTACGAAACACGCACTACGCAACATGTTAGTTCAAAACCTGCTTCATAAACGCGGGCAAATCCACCGCTTCACGTGGACCGACGCGGACTTCCCAGCCGGGCAGTTCCTCTTCCACTTCACCGGAAAGCACCGCGACATGACCAGGCAGGATAATGCGTTTCTTGCTGACTTTATCCGCCACGTTGAAGCCTTTGATAGCCTTGGCGATCCGTTCGGCATCGAATTTGCCGGCCGCCCATGCCGTCAACACAGACATGCCTTCTGCATCGGTAACAACCAGCCAGGCGGGCAGACCGCTGCCTTCCACTTCGTTGGCGACGGCAAAGTATGTGATGCTGAAATTGGTCGTGACCAGCACCGGGCTTTCCGGTTTCGGCGCGTTGATCTCGTAGATGCCTGGCTGCACTTGAATTGGTTTCTGCGGGTCGGTGTAAATGTTTTCGCGCAAGACGAGCAAGGGATAGAGCAATTCGGGTTTGAATTCACTCAGCACCACAAAGCCCGCATATTTCGCAATCGCTTGTGCGGCGGCGATGCCTTCATCTTTCGCGTCACAGGGAAAGGCGATGATGGGATAACCGAGGGCGCGCATGTTCTTGAGGGCGAGCCTTCGCAGTTGCGTATTGCGTGTTAATGCCGCGCTCAAAGATGTTGCCGATGCGTCAAGGACAAGATCTTCGACTCCCTTCGCTTGAATCTTTTGCGTCAGTTCGGCGAGCGCGTCGGGCGAGTCCGCTTTGACGATGAGGGCGGCTTTGTGAGTCTTGGCGAGGTCTGCCATTGCGTCGGCGTTGGAGGCGTCGGCGGCGTAGAGTAATGGGGTCTCGCCACTACAGGCTAAAAGTCCGGGTTGAAGCGAGGCGGGGTCGCCCATCAAAATCAACGGACGTTTCGTCGCAGTCCGAATCGTTTTGATGGCAGTGCCCAGGTCTGCATCCGCAAGAACCGCGAAGCCGTCAATCGAAAAATCCATGCCGACGTAATTGACTTTGTATGCGTCGGCTGTTGCAACCTTTTGCGCGAGGTCGGGGTCGGAGGCTTTGACGCGGATGAAGAGACCGGGCTTGTTGTAAAAGGTTTTTTCGTGACGGAACAGGCAGACTTCGTTGCCCGCTTTGACTTCGGTGCCGTTTGATTTAAGTGCGACGAGTCGAATTGGCGGCGCAGCGGACTCGGCGAGCTGCTTCTTCGATTCATCGCTGACGTATGGGCACGCGCCAAGCTCAACCTGTTTCGCTGCAAGTTTCATCGCAAACGCAAGACAGGTCGGGAAGCTGCATTCCTTGCAGTTCGTTTGGGGGAGGAGTTTGTAGATTTGAATACCTGATAGTGCCATGTTAGCTCCTTACGGAACACGCTACACGGGTTGCTTGATTCGTGTTACGTGGTGCGTAGTGCGTGTTCCGTTTTACGCAATCACTAATTCGCCAATCGCATCCTTCACCCGCTTCACCGATTCAGGATGCCTCAACACGACCACATCCGCACCCGATTCGATCAGCGCCATTGCGG
Organism: Chloroflexota bacterium; assembly: GCA_016191955.1. Lineage (GTDB taxonomy): Bacteria > Chloroflexota > Anaerolineae > Anaerolineales > Villigracilaceae > Villigracilis. The sequence continues at coordinate 16,372 of JACPVC010000031.1, read as the reverse complement.
TCAGCGTTTCCCAGTTGATCGCGCGGGCTTTCCAATCGCCCCATGACTCGGGCACGCCCTCACCGACCTTTGACTCTTTCGTTTTCCAGGCTTCGAAGCCGGGTGTGACGATCATCGGAAACTGAGTCATCGCGTCGCCTTGCAACGCGGCGAGGCGCAGGCGTTCCATCACCGAGTAGCCATATTCGATGCCGTAGCCAAGCGCCCCGGTTGTTGGGTCCATCAAGATGCGGTCTTTGGGCATGCCCATGTCGCTGATGAGAATGTTCAACTGTTTGGAAAGGTTTACATCCATCGGCGTGCGTGCCTGCACGAGATGACCATTTGCCATGGCGGTTGCCACAATCGTGCGATAGTTTTTATCTTCGCAGATTCCGAGCACAAGTTTTTCGCCTTTCGTCGCTTCGGCAATCGGCACAAGCAACTCGTTATCCTTCTCCGCCTGCCCCGGACCCCAAACGATGAGCGGAAGTCCGCTCGCAGCTAAAACGGATTTGACAGCCTTGACTGCGTCCTCAACGGAATCTTCAACGGTCAGCGCGAGGACGAGCAGGCCTGCTCCTGCTTCTTCGGCTTTCTTCGCCCATTGAGCGGAGTCGTTCATCGCCTCGCCCCATGTTTCGAGCAGCAACGGCGACCAATCCTCCGGCTTGCGCGATTTGATTTCGATTGCAATGACAGGCTGATTCGGCGTGGGCGCTTCGAAGTGTAAATAGGGCAGGGTGGTTTGTCCGCCCACCGTAATAGACTTCGCGCGCGTCCCTCCCTCCGCGCTCGTCGCACCGATGGTGATCGCCCGAATGCTCCCGGGCCATTTATCTTTTGGGATATCGATTGGCATAGTGACTCCTTTGTTGATGTACAAAGGTAAACAAGTACGCAGGTACACAAGTCGTATGTGTTACGTGTGTGCTTGTCTACTTGTTTACGTGTTTACTTGTCTACGTGCCTACTTCGTCCCTGCTTTTCTCCTTGCTTCATCTCTTCTCTCAATAAATTGTTCCAACGGCGATTTGCGTTCCGCTGCAAGACCCAAATCCTTCAACTCGTTTTCATCCTTCGCCGCCATGTGACGCAGGATATGCCGGTACGAAATAAACGCGGCAGGGTAAATGATCCCTGCGGAGTTGTGCAGCATATACGCGATTCGAATCCCTTTGTCTTTCATTATCTGCGCGGCGATTGCCAGCGGTATATCTGCGCTGAGTTCAGGGACGCCTTCACTCATGATGTCTTCGGCGGTCAGAGATTCATATCCCTCACGGGCATACGCCCAGACGAGTTCATCGCCTCCGACTACGCCGATGCCGTGACCCTCTCCATCGAGCACACACATCGCCTCGACATTCTTTTCCAAAAGGAAGCGTGCGATATCCACAATGGGAGTGTCCCATTTGCAGGTCGGCACGCCGACGGTCATCAGATCACGGACGAGTTTTTGTTCAATTACCAATTACCAATCTCCAATCACCTAGAACATCGGCTCCATCGCCATGGCGGGATGATTGTGCGCCTCCAGCCAGGCAAGTAAATCTTCAACTGTAGTCACATTCCTTTCATCGGCAATTCTGTCGAGCAAATCGGGGTCGCCTTCGCGTTCGCAGACAGCTTTGAATTCATCTTGCATTGTCTGTTTCAACACAGACGACATCCACACCACGCGTTTGAAACCCCCGTCGGCGGAGATGAACTTGGGGCTGATGAGATAGAACTTGCCCACGCCCATCACACCGGGAGTCTGCATGCCGCCGCCAGCAACGCCTGCCAGAGTCGAGAAAGTCATGCCTGCGGGCGTCATAGACGTGTCTTCGCGCGAGACGACCATCACGCCGTTTGCTTCCGGGATGAGCATCACGATGCATTCGAAGCATCCACAAGCAGTCATCGGGTTTTCCATGATGGAATACATCGAAACTTCCTGCACCACGCCGTGCGAGCCGATATTGGCGTAATCGTTCGTGCCCTGCCAGTAGCCTTTGCGGTCGTCGAGTTGTTTGCCGAGTTTGATGGGCTGGTTTGGTCCGGTTGGGTTGATGCTGAACGAGGCTTTGCAGTCCAGCCAGTTGTACGCGCCACATAGACCCAGCCGCTCTGGCGAGACCACGCACACATGATTCGGCGCGAACGATTGACAAAGTGTGCATGAATAGAACTCGTCCACTTTGTTGTCGGTCAGGTCGGCGAGACGTTTGTTGCGGAAGTCGTACGCGACGCGCGCCTTTTCCAACCATTCGGCATGGAGTGTGGGTTCGGTGATTATGGTCACCTGGACCTTATCCACGATTGCGCCGAAGTCTTCGTGGAATCTTGCGTGTAGGATTTTGCCGAACGATTCCAGGCTGAAGCCCTTATCTGCTGCAGCGTTCGAGATGCGGATCCACGCTATGTCCCTTTGACCGACATGCTGAATCCCCGAAGCGCCGTTGACAAAGTAATGGACTTGTCTCTCTAATACAGGTTCAAAGTCTTGCTGCATTTGCCGCCCTGCAACCTTGATGATGATGCCCATATCCATCGAGCCTTGCGGCGGGATGGACGAAAAATCAGAACCGACCACATCGATCTTTCCATCTGTCACTTCGTCGAGTTTCGCCATTTGCAGGAACTCGAAGGCGCGTGAATGTTTGCCGCCGAACTCGACCCGCAAATCTGTCTTGCGGACGACTTCGCCTTCAAAGGCAGAGCCGTATGGAACAGGTACGTCCACGTTCGAAACTTTGACTTTCACGCCGCGTACTTCGATACATTTCTGCACGAGTTGCTCGGCGCGTTCCAGATCATCCTTGCCTTCGATGGCGTTGAACGGCATCGAGACGACGTGCTCATAGGTTGTCACACCCGTCGGCAATATCTCCGGGATGACCGTATCCGCAATGACCGGGAATCCGAAGTTGATCGCGCCAGCCGCGGCGGCGTATTTCAAATCGTCCACTTCGCCGAGCGCGAGAACAAACGCAAACACGCGTTCTTTGTTATAAAGCAGAATCTCGCGCGACATGCCGGGCTTGAGTCCGCCAAAGGTCAGTGCGGAGCGGGTGGCAAAACCTAAAGCATAAATGGCGGAGATGGTGTCCGTCCCAAACGGGACGGTGAACGTGTTGTAGCCAAGTTCCACGCCTTCTTCTTGCAGTTGATGGATGATGCTGCGTCCATTGACGTTGCCGCATAGGAAGGTCAATATGTTGCGGCGTTGTAGTTCGCGCACGATCTTGACTGCGACTGCATTTGATTTTGCGCATCCCACAATAGCGGCAAAACCGGGCATACGACCATCAACAAGTTGAATACCCCATGAACGCAATTGTATGTCATCAATCGGACCATTCAGGTGACCATCCAGATTCTCGCCCTCGTTTTCTGGACTGGTAAAGGATGTGCCGCCCGAGAGTTTAAAACCAGGCATCGGCTCAGGTTGAAGCCCATAAGCGAAGCGCACCGCTTCAATCGTCTCAGCGGCAAGAAGCGTCGCCATTCCTGAATCAAGAGTCTCACCGAGATACGGAGTCCATTTTGAAAACGCGGGGATCGGGTGCAGTAAATCCCGCGCGTATTTGATGATGGGTTGCAGGTCACCGAGTTTTTCAATTGTCTTGCCGGTCATGCCGAGGATGGTGGGGAGGTAATAGGCTGTGTTGGGGAACGAGACCGGCGTATCTGCGCCTTTCTCCTTAAGCGCCCGGCTGAGCATCAGTTCGGCTTCGGTCACCAGCGCATTCGCGCCGCGCATGGCTCTGGTTGCGATATATCGTGACATGGGTTTCCTCCGGTAATGCGTGATTCGTAATCCGTAAAAAGCGCTTTACACATCACGCAATATGAATTATGTTAATCAGCCGCCAATCCATAGATTGCCTCGCGTCGTTCAGCGAGCGGCAACTTCTCCAATTCTCTCATTCTCAAATCTCCACTCCTCCCAAATTTATCTCTCTCCCACGCAGGCAGTCCGAGTGCCGCGCGCTTCTTGTCAATGTGTGCCAGCGTGGCTTCGATCATCTTTTGCGGGTCGGGGATGAACTCCAGCTTGCCGCCGTAAATTTTCTCCCAACCCTCGCTGATATATTTCAAAACCGCATCGCTGTCGTTGACCCGGTCTGGCATACCGCTTACTGGCGATGCTCCGCCGAAAATCACGTACGCACCGGACGCCACGCAATACGTTGCAATTGCCAGCGCCTTCTCACTCATCCATTCAGGCGCGAGACCGACAGCCGGGATTTGGTCGATGTCATCGCCCAGACCACCCTCTTCGACCATTTGAGTCAGAACTGTGAGAATGCGCGTATTATCAACGCATGAACCCATGTGCAGGACGGGCGGGATGCCGATCGTTTCGCAGACTTCTCTCAACCCGCTTCCGACTTCGCTCAAGCCTGCTTCGCCCAACATTAGCCCCAACTTCGCCGACGCGATCGCGCCGCACCCGGTCTGGACGACGAGTACATCGTTCTTGAGTAACTCGCGCACGACTTTGTTGTGCAGATAGTCCTGCGATGAACGCGGGTTGTTGCAACCGACAATCGCCGCCACCCCGCGGATACGTCCTGCCATGATCGCATCATTCAACGGACGGAATGATGCGCGGTACGAACCGCCCAGCATGTAATTGATGTACTCATGCGAGAAGCCTGGAATCAAATCTTCTTTGATCTGAGGGATTCTGATCTTGGATACTTCGCGATTCTTGAAGTTATCAATCGCAACTTTTAGAATGTTTTTCGCAACCGTCAACGCATGATGCTCATCGAACTCGATGTGTGTTGCGCCGGTGATTTTGACCTTTGGCGATGTGGTAATAATTTTCGTGTGAAAGTTTTGCGCCAACCCTACCAACGCTTGCATAATGCACTGAACATCTACAACCATCGCTTCGACCGCTCCGGTGAGGATGGCAAGTTCCTGATGCAGGAAATTTCCCGCCGCAGGGACTCCCTGCCGCATCAGAATTTCATTGGCTGTACAACAAATGCCTGAAAGATTGACTCCCTTTGCTCCAGCCGCTTTGGCATATTCGATAATTTCAGGAGTTTGCGAAGCGGCAACGATCATCTCACTCAGGCTGGGTTCGTGTCCATGCACGACCACGTTGACCATATCTTCTTTTATTACGCCAAGATTTGCCTGCCCTAAAATCGGCGCGGGCGTGCCGAAGAGGATATCTGAGATGTCGGTGGCAATCATCGAGCCAGCCCAGCCATCTGCCAGGGCGGTACGTATGGCGTGATTCAAAATGTGTTCGGGGTCCTGGTCATCGCCGATGTGTGTGCGATGCAGCGCCTCGACCACTTCGCGATCCACGCCGCGCGGAATCACATTTTGCTCGCGCCAGATTTGCTGTCGCTTCTTGGGTGCGCGAATTGCCGGCACGACTTCGCCACGTTGTTGACCGAATTGCGAAATGTACAGGTCAGCCAGATCATTGGCGATCTCTTCGGGAGAACGCTTGTCGATCGGTATCTTATAGTATGAAGCCACCATGTGCAGTTTGGCGATGTCTTGAATCGTATAGCCCTCTGCTTCGCCGTTCGCCGTGGCTTTCAAAAGGAACGCCATGTCGCGTCCGTGGTCGGAGTGTGCGGCGGAGCCCGCGGCAATCGAGCGCGTCAGGTTGCGGGCTTGCATGGTATCGAGAGTTGCGCCGCAAACACCCACTTCGCCGCTCTTCGTCAAACGGCAGGGACCCATTCCACATTGCTTACAGCACATTCCCGCCGCACCGATGTTGCACGGCACCATCTTGTCTGCACGCGTGAACGCCGTCTCGATCCCCAACTCCTCCGCGCGAATCAGCATCTGTTGTGCTGCGGGGTCGGTCGAATATTCGTTGATTTCACGTTTCTTTGGCATAAGACCTCTCTTACCGCCAAGCGCGCTAGGAACGCCAGGAATATTTAAGAGCCTTTGCGCTCATTGCAGCCTTCGCGGTTCAAATTATTCTTCATCCATCCTGAGCATCCCCAACCCGGGGCAATGCCACAACCGACGACCTTCATTCACCACATTCTGCGCGAACGAAACGGTTTTCACGGATTCATGAAGCACGGTATGCCTGAAGGCGTAGTCTCCTGCCGCTTTGACAGAAGCAGTTCCCGGCTCGGCAGGAAGCGGAAGTTCATCCAAATAGCCCGCCTCATTCAAGCGTGCGGCAATCTCATCCGCCGAAATTTTTTCAGGATCGAATGTGACTTCGATGATTTGAAATGCGCTGGATGCGTATACATCGCCAACCCCCGTTAGCTCGAGCAAAATACGCCTCACCTCACTGACGTGATGGTCGCCATACAACGCTGGCGCTTCGAACGTTTTTTTCTCCATACTGCCTCCTAGTGTGGTTGGTTAAATCATCACAACACCTCTAAATGGAGGGAGCCCAATTCATTCTAGCACCCTCATATCCGCGATAACTTGTGCAGATTGTCACGGGTTGCCTGGACAAATGTTATATGCGTCATCCAATTTGAGGACGAACGGCAATTTGAGCGCAGGCATGATTGATATAAAGTGGATTTATGAAACTTGCGATCACTGGAAAAGGCGGCGTTGGAAAAACGACGCTGACGGCTTTGCTCGCCCAAACCTATGCAGACGCTTCACGCGACGTTCTGGCTGTGGACGTTGACCCCAGCCCCTGCCTCGCTGGAGCTTTAGGATTCCCAACCGAACTGCGCGCTCAACTGCATCCCATTGCTGAAATGGATGCGCTCATCGAAGAACGCACCGGCGCCAAACCTGGCACGGTCGGTGGCTTTTTCACTTTGAACCCATATGTAAACGACATCCCCGAACGCTTTAGTGTGCTCCATCGCGGTGTGCGCCTGCTGGAGATGGGATCAGTCGATTTGGGCGGCTCGGGCTGCATCTGTCCCGAATCCGCGATGCTGAAAACCCTCTTCACCCATCTGCTCTTTCGCAAAGATGACATTCTATTGCTCGACATGTACGCCGGTGTCGAACATCTTGGTCGCGCCACGGTTGATTTCGTAGATGCCATGCTGGTCGTCGTCGAACCCACGCGGAGAAGCCTCGGCGCCGCCGCGCAGATCAAGAAACTCGCGAATGATATTGGCTTACAGCGTTTGTATCTGGTGGGGAATAAAGTCCGCAACGAAGGGGAAGCCATTTTTCTCAAAGCCGAAACTCCCGGCTTGCCCATGCTTGGCTATCTGCCTGCCGATCTGAAAGTGCAGGCAGCAGACCGACTCGGCATCCCCGTTTACGACTACGCCCAAAGCTTAAAGTCCGCGACGAAAAAAATCACCGAAACACTCAATAAATTAACCTACGATGAAGTGATGGAATAATCATTCGACTAACAAACTCACCTTATGCGCCTACGCTTCGACTACAAGCGGGACGAACAGCCGCCCTGAGCGGAGCGACGAGTGAACGTCGAGGAGCGCAGTCGAAGGGCAAGGGACGCAAGAAAGTAAAAATTGCGTAAGGTGAGTAAAAAACTAACAACCTAAGAGACCATATGACTACTACCATCGCACTTGCAGGCAAAGGCGGAGTTGGCAAGACCACGGTTGCTGGGATGATTATCAAATATCTCGCCCAGAATCAAACAGGCAGCATCCTCGCCATAGACGCCGATCCATCCTCAAACCTAAACATGGTTCTGGGGCTCGACCTTGAATGGACAGTCGGCGACATCCGTGAAGATATGCTCGAACAGGTGAAAACATCCCTGACCAACGGCGGCGCGGCGATGGGAACTATGCCCGGCGGCACGAGCAAACGCGATTACCTTGAATATCACGTCCGTTCATCGTTATCCGAAGGGTCGCGCTTCGATCTGATCGCCATGGGCAGGGGAGAAGGGCAGGGCTGTTATTGCGCGGTCAACCATAATTTACGCGAAGTGATCGACGGCTTAAGTCGTCACTACGCCTATGTAGTGATCGACAACGAAGCAGGCATGGAACACCTCGCGCGGCGCACGACGCGGGACGTCCAACAATTGCTTATTGTCAGCGACCCCACGCAGCGCGGACTTGTCGCCGCCCAGCGCATCGCCGACATGCGCAAAGAACTCGATATCAACATCGAGAATGCCTTCCTCATGATCAATCGCATGAAGGGCGACATGCCCGCAGAATTGAAAACGTTTGTTGAGAAAATGGATGTGCCCTTACTCGGCACGATCCCTGCCGATGACAACCTGTCCCTATTTGAATTTTCAGGAAAGCCCCTGGTGGATTTGGGAGACGACTCGCCCGTGTATCAGTCTGTTGCAGGGATGCTGAAAAAGATACTTTGACCTTACCCTCGCTTCAATACATTTCCCGTTTCTGCCAACACTTCAAATACTCGATCTGCCACTTCGATGGAAGTTGACCCAAGTCCGCAGGCGGGCGCGATCAAACTGCGACTGGCAAACTCCTCCGCTTTGATTGTGACCCCACGTGCCGCGGCTTTTTCCACGATTAGCTTGATCCCATTTCTCAAACGGTCGGCTAGCCCTTGGGGAGTCTCGTTTAAGATCTGCTCGTTGTTGGGCACAATGCCCCAGCAAGCCGAGCCGCCCCGGTCAAGAAAGAGGCGCAGTTCTGCCGGATAAAGAGCCAGGTTCTCGATGAATCCGTATGCGTCGAGATTCAAGATATCGACTTTGGTCGCGAGTAGAACGCTCCAATCGGTATTGGCACAGCAATGGATGCCTGCAATCCCGCCCTCTGCATGGATGGCATCGAAGACTTCATCGAGATAAGCAATTGTCTGCTCGCGACTCAAGCTAATAAATGCCGACCCAAACGCCGCCAGATACGGTTCATCCAGGAAGAGGATCACATTCGGTCGCACAGACTTCAACTGCCTGATCTGCCAACGTGCGTTCATTGCCATGTTCTTGATGATGGCATCCGCGAGTAATTCATTGTAAAGACTGGCGCGTAGATCTTGATCGGTTACGGTCAAGCCGAACGAGACGGGACCCGTCACTTGTCCCTTTGCCCATTCACCTTTCGTTAACCGCAATGTTTCCAACATCGAAAAGAAACCGGCGGCATATTCGGGTCGCAACGCGAAGGCTTTTACATCGTCTGCGACCACCGGAGTGTAAAAGGCTTCGAGTGCATCCGTGATATCCCCATGAGTATCGAAGTACACCTTCTCTTGGGCGGTGTCTTCATAAACGGCGGGCAAAAGCGGAGAATACTGCACATACATATTCTCGCGAAAGGAACGGCGCGGCAACTGGGGCCAGGCTGGTACATCCAAAAGATCATTCAATCGTGTCGATAGTTGGCCTGCTTCCAAATGCGGAACACTACCAACATGAGCAGTGAGGAAGTTGAAGTTTGTCATAGATATGCCCAGTATAGGCATAAAATGGAAAAAGACAAATGACGAATATCACCAAATATCACCATTTGATAATCAGCATATCCACCTTATTTCAATTGTTCGTTAATGGTTTTCACCAGCGTTTTGAGGCTGACAGGCTTGCTTAGGTATTCGGTGGCGCCGGCTTCGAGACAACGCCTCGGTCTCAGGGTCAGCTGTTTCCCACATGTGCCGCCTCCCCGCCGCTGATAGGTCTTTCGCGCAATTGCCGCATTCAGTATTGCAGTTAGAGATGGTTGAACTGATTTGCCCAAATTCTCAAAGTTCGGAGAAGAGACATCAGGTATTTCTGCTGAAGAAACGGATTGTGGACACGGTTTTAGTGGAAGCGAGAGTTGATGAGAATCGTGAGATCCATGTAAAGCTTCGCACAAATTTTCTCGCTCGTAAGGAGTAAACGCAAATAGTGGATGATCCCATCCATTGAAGCCAGTTCTAAAAATAACAACAAGGCGACTCAATTTCGAGTCGCCTTGTTGTGTTAAAAGCACACTCCCCGGCACTGAAGCAGGGGAGTGGGGCATGATCGTTTATGAGGGAGAAATCGAATACCCATAAATGAGTGTTCCGCAATATAGAGAAAGTTATCCTTATTATTGGCGTTTCATCCCATATTTTGGGGCTACCCTGTGGTATGTAGTGAAGTAGGGCGGAATTTATGCCCATGTACCAGATATGTATCCCACCAGACAGATCCGATTGTGGAGATATGCAATTTGTGCGTAAATCATGAAAGTAGGTAATTCGCAGCAGATCCTTTTTTCTGGGTTTCAGCTAAGTTTTACTATGTTGGCATTATTTCATTTTGATCAATGCTTCCAACCTTACGATTGGAAATAAATGAATCTCTGCCATGTATCTTCGTTTCTTGAATCGAATAAATCTTACGGGACGCTGCTTTTTAAATACAGGATAATATATTTGGCGTGCGACCATAATAGAGGCGATGCAATATCGCCCCAACGTTCCACCCATGTTGAATAATAGGATGAAACATTTAAATTTTCGGCAACTTGCTCAGGCAAAGCAAAACCAGCCTGTGAGTGTGCTTCGACCCAGGTTTTGCAAGCTTGTATTTTTTGTTGAAGTCCATCATTTAGGTCAGGGCATTTTTTGGCAAGTTCGATGTAATACCAACCCAGCCAAGCTGTTAACAAAACCCATGCGCCGCCACCGTAATAGGTGTCTTTGGAGTAACGATGAAGCCCATTCTCGTGCAGAATCGTTGATTCGATTTGTTCAATTGTTTTGAGCATAATGGGGTCGTCGAGGGCGATAACACTATAAGGGATAGCCAGCCCTACCAGGCTTGCATCGACAGCGGGTGAGTTGGGGAATTTCACAAAATGGCCAGACGCTTTTGCATCAGCGAGTAGTTGCTTTTGAATCGTGTCTGTGACTGCCTGATGGCTTTTTCCTGTTAATTCAGTGTGCGCGTGGAGACCGCCATAGATTGCGGCGAGCGTATGTGGATGAACGTTGTCGGGGAATTCCTCCCAGCAGTCGTAGCAGGGGAGCATCCAGAGTTCACTTAAATAATCAGCCACAAGTTCGGCGGCGGAAAGTAATTCTTGTGAAAGTTCTGTCGCAGGATTTAGTTTTCGATGTTCGTTGAGCGCCCAAAGCCATGTGCCGAAACCATCCAGTTGAAAGTTAGGCCAATTGCCAGGTTCACCATCTGTTCCGTCCAGGCGATAGCGTGTGTGTAGGATCTCGGCTTCGGTAAGTTTTTCGCCAGAATGCACTTTGATGATACTGGCATGCACCAGGTCTTTGCGTTCGTTCACGCGCTCGGCCACCCATTGATGAAAACGATGCGCGCTTTCGTGTTCGCCAGCCAGATCCATGGCGTAGGCGATGAACGAGCCATCGCGGAACCAGCAATAGTGATAGGTCGGAAAATTGGGGCTGGCAATATAACCGCCGCTTGGTGATTGATTTTTAAGAATAATTTCGATGCTGCGTTGATATAAGTCATTCATAAATGGCAACCAACCCGGTGTAATTGATTTGTGGAATATGAAATGTCAAAACTCCATTGGAATATTCAAAATCTATTGCTTGCGGTCCTTCAAGTTGTTCAGGACAATCCCATAAGATTTGGGCAGGCTGCTTGGATATTTGAATTTTCACCAGGATATTCTGGCGGGGAGTGGGGGCGGCATGAACCACATCCCATTGCTGGTGAGGACCAAGGTCAGTGAAATTAACCATTTGAAGGACAAGTATTTTTGGATGGTGCCGCACCAAAGTCATTATGGACTCGTCAATGGAAATGTGCTTGGGATTTAGTTCACCTTCTGACCACGCTTCCTTCTCTGCCGCGGATAATGTGTATGGTCTCAACCAATTACCGTCGCGGACGGTGAAGTCAGCGAGATGCCGAAGTTCAGTGTAAAGGTCTGGTGAAATTTCTTCATGCTTGGGGAAGTAGGGATCGGAAAGCAAGCGTGCTTCCTCGCCCAATTCAATGCGTGTGCCGCCACAAGCCAAAATAACTGCATCAACTAAAAGATTATTTGCAATACGATCAGCTGGCAGGTAATGCGCGATTACAACTGCTTTTCCGTGGGAAAGGCGAACCGCGTTTAATACGATCTCTGCCAAGCGACGATATTCCAAGTCGGGCGGCCAGATTTCGATATACATAAAATCAGCAGTAGATGTAGCGAGAGCTTCGATCGGCCAGTTGCCAACGGCGTTGAATAACACTGTTTTATCGGGGTGTTGATCGGATGCAGATTGGATGAAATCCACAAAGGCATGCGGCAGATCTACGCTGATATGATCTGCGTTCCACGCTCGTTTTGGGTCGCCGTATTGATCAATATGCAAGCCGTCAAATGGAATGCCTTGCAATGTACGGGAGCTTTCGGCTAAAAGGTGTTGACTCCATGAGCTGCTTGCGGAAGGGTCCATGAGGCCGAGGAAGTTTTCGCCAAACGCAATTAGATTTTCCGCCTCGTCATAAAGCGCCCAATCAGGATGCGCGCGCCAGAAATCAGCGGAGGCAGCATAGATAGCGAGATATGGCATGGCCGTCATTCCGTATTTGTGGGCAGCGTCTACCAGTTTGCGAACGGTGGGGAGCGACATGGCGCGCCCAAGCGGGTCGATATATTCTTCGGTGGGGGCCAGTAATTGATCGTGGCGATACTGCCAGTCGTAGAACTGAAGCCCATTGATGTGAAAACGCGTCAGTTTTTTTAGGGCAGTTTCAGGGTCCGAGCGAGAGGCGCTAAAATCCGAGAGAAAACCATAGCGGGGGAAATCAGTCCAACTGGAAAGTACATCGAAGGCAGTGGATGCTTGAATGTCGGGGTCAATTAATAGACGAGCGGAATATCCCGCTGGTGTTTCTGGAGGCTGCCATTCAATTTGAAATGTTTGAATGCCGGGTTCCATTTGATATTGATATTCGAGAATTATAGGTTGTTCAACAAGATGTTGAATGAAAACTTTAAGTGAAATGTTTTTGGGAGAGGGTGTTTCGATTTCAATAAATAACTTAATAGATTCGCCGAGAGAAAAACTTCCCTGCGATGGATAAAAATCAACGATGCGCATATTAACCTTTTAAGCCAGTTGTGGAGATGCCCTGCACAAAATGGCGCTGGAAGATGATGAAAATAATTAATACAGGAACCAATGCAACCAGAGAGGCGGCAAAGACTTGTCCCCATTCGGTGAGATGTTCGCTTTGAAAAAGCGCGATGGCGATGGGAAGTGTGCGCTGGCTGGAATTTTTGATCGCCACATTGGCCCAGGCGAATTCTTCCCAACTGTATAAAAATGTATTGATGATGACAACGGAGATTCCATGCCATGAAAGTGGAAGAATAATGCGCCAGAAAATCGTCCACGGGCCGCCGCCATCGATCAGGGCTGCTTCTTCAAGATCGCGCGGCACGTTTTCAAAAATGCCACGCAACAGAAATGTTTGCATGGAAATGTTCATGGTGGTGTAGACCAGGATCAAGCCTGTGTGATTGAATAGGTTTAACCACTTTGCAACGATGAATTGCGGAATGATGAGCATGACGGGTGGAACCATCATGCCGAGCAGGAAAATATAAAATAAAGTTTCCTTGCCGCGAAAACGCAGGCGGGCAAAAACAAAGGCCAGCATGGATGAAACCAACACGGTTAGCAGTGTGCTGATGATCGCTACTTTGGCGCTATTCATAAAATACAGACCAAACTTATCCTTGCCAAGAGCAACGATATAATTTTTTAGCGTCCATGTTTGCGGCCATAGGCGCGGCGGAAGTTCAAAGATCATCGTCTGCGGTTTGAAGGATGTGACGATCATGTACCAGATGGGAAGAAGCACAAGACCCAATCCTAGAGTCAGGATGATGAGTTTAAGTACCTTCTCGAAATTTTGCTGTGTTTTTCGGTTCATACTACGCCGCCTGTTGTTTCATCAACCGAAGTTCTACCAAGCTGACAATAAATACAAACCCGGTCAGCAGGTAACTGATGGCCGCGCCATACCCAAAGTCGATTCGGCCAAAGGTGGCTTCGTACATTAATGTCAGAACGGAATGAGTGAGGTCGAGCGGATCCCCGCCGTTGGTCATTAGTTGAAATGGGACGTATGCATTCAATCCGCCAATGACCAGTACCACGACAAGGAAGATGGTAGTTGGACCGAGCAACGGCCAGGTGATGTAGCGCAGTTGCGTGGCGGAGTCTGCACCATCAACACGGGCGGCTTCATATAATTCCGCGGGAATGGCTTGCAAGCCAGCCAGGAAAATGATCGCGGCCCAGCCAACTCCTTTCCAGATGTCGAGGAGAATGATGGGGACGAGAGTCAAGTATTCGTCGGCGAACCAAATAATGTCCTTGGGAATGATGCGCAGAAAATCCTTGAGAATGTAATTGACAAGGCCAGCCTGACCATTGAACATATATTCAAATAACAGGCTGACGATCACCCAGGAGGTGATCACTGGCAAATAGTATGCCACACGGAAAAACGTCTGTCCGGGTAACTGTTGATTGAGCAGCAATGCCACACAAAGGCCAAGGATCATTTTTACGGCTACGGTAATTACCGTGTAGGCTAGGGTATTCAAGACCGCGCGTTGGAAGATGGGGTCAGATAAAGCGCGTCGGTAATTTTCAAACCCCACAAAAATAGATTGCTCAGGATGGACGATCTTCCATTCAAAGAAACTGATTCGCAGGGAGTACATCATTGGTCCGACAAAAAACAAAGCAAACAAGACCAGCCCTGGGAGCAGGAAAATTATTGCGGGAATTAAGTCGGAATAATGGCGTTTTGTATGCATAGTCCTTGGGAGGGGATGTGGGCGGCATTCGCCGCCCACATCTTTAGATTTTGTATTTTATCCAACTATCTAACAATGGATAAAGTGTGTGCCCTTATTTTAATTGCCAAGCAAGGTGTTGATCTCTGCAGCAGCCTGATCGAGCGCTTCCTGGGGAGTCTGCTCGCCTTTCAACATGCGCTGGTAGGCATTGTTGATGGCGTTGTCCATATCAGACCATTTGGGATGGGGAACACGTGCCTGTGCTGTCTTGAGTTGTTCCTGGAAGACGGCGAAGTATGGAGGCATGGCTGGGTCGCCAGCGAGGGAAGCAAGGGTCGGCATTTGACCAACAGACGCCATGCTCTTCTGTGCATCGGTGCTGAGCAGATAAGCTGCCCATTTCATGGCTGCTTCCTGGTTCGCCGAATCAGCGAGTACAACTACATCCTCACCACCAACGACAGAACTGGTTGTGCCTTGCGGGCCAGTCGGGATGGGCGCGAAGTTAACTTGAAAGTCCGGGTAATTGCCCTTGTAGATGTCAACCATCCACGGGCCGTCAATGATCATAGCATAGGTGCCTTCTGCATGACCAGCATCTGTAGCAATACCGCCGCCAAGCAGGTTCGGGGACAAGCAGCCTTGATCATATAAATCCTTGAGCATGGTGAATGCCGCCACACTTTCGGGACCGTTGACATAACCAGTCGCAGTAGTGATTTTTTCGTCTGTGATCTTGCCGCCCATCGCGTAGAAGACAGGTGCGGGAGCCCAGAAATATGTGCCGCCTTCAGCATAGCCGTATGTTTTCTTGGCTGCATCGGTTAATTTACAAGCGTCGGCTGCAAATTCTTCCATGGTGGCTGGGGGAGTGGTAATACCAGCAGCTTCAAATACACTCTTGTTCCAGAGTAGAACCTGAGTGTTGGTATCCAACGGCAATCCGTAATAGTGATCCTTCCAAAGATTGGTAGAGAGAGGACCAGGGAAGGTATCTTTGACGATGTTTTCGAAATCGGGTAGGTTTCCGTCCAATTGAGTGAGCGCGCCCTGGTCTGCAAATTCAGAGACCCATGCGATATCGAGGCGGGCTACATCTGGAACTGAGCCGCTCGAGATGGCGGTCAACAAGGCAGTCTTGTAATCATTGTAGGCGTAACGGGTGGTTTCAACTGTAATGCCGGGGTTTGCTGCTTCGAAATCGGCAATCACCTTGTCTAATTGGGCTGCTTCCGCATCACTGTGAGTGTGCCAATATTGAATTGTGACTGGTTCAGCTGCAACTGGTGCTTCAGTAGCAGCGGGGGCTTCCGTGGACGCAGCTGCTTCCGTCGCAGCAGCGGATGTGGGGGTGACTGCGGGTGCGCAAGCTGACAATATGGTGGCTGAAATGATGAGCACACTAATGGTTATCAATGCAAATCGATTGAGTTTCATTTCTCTTTATCTCCATTTTTTGATTTTTGGATAGACAGGTCTTGTATTTTTTATTATTGGATGGGGGCTGCCTCCTACTTTGTTCGCTGAGTAAAATAACTCGAAGCAAAAAAATATGCTGCTATGGTTTTTTATGAATGGGCGACTCGAATAATTCGCGGAGTACCAGCCCTGCCGCTCCGCGCGCCCAGGCATCGTCACCCCAGGGGATAATTTCAACGACTTTCGGGTCAAACAATCCGGGCATTGTGTTTTGCTGGATGGATTCCTTCATTGGAATAAAAAGAAAATCACCTTCTCGTGTTCCTTCG
>JACPVC010000232.1 GCA_016191955.1 Chloroflexota bacterium | reverse complement strand
TCACAAGGCGTTCTTCTCTGGCTATCGACCCCAGTTTTACATCCGCACGATGGATGTGACGGGTGACATTGCCCTTCCCGAAGGCGTGGAAATGGTGATGCCGGGTGACAATGTGAACCTGACGGTGGAGTTGATCGTGCCGGTGGCTCTCGAGCAGGGTTCCAAGTTCGCCATTCGTGAAGGCGGTCTCACCGTCGGCGCCGGTGTCGTCACCAAGATCATTGCGTAATATTTTGAAAGTAAGGTAGTAAAATGGCTTCCAAGAAGAAAGACGTTCGTCCGGTGATCACCCTGCAGTGCAACGACTGCAAGGAACGCAACTACACCACTGAAAAGAATCGCCGCAACGATCCGAACCGGATGGAATTAAAGAAGTACTGTGACCGCTGCAAGAAGCACACAGTACATCGCGAAACAAAGTAGTTCGGTTGGGGCGGGGAGATCCCGCCCCTACATACCTAGGCCAGTGGCTCAATTGGCAGAGCTCTCGTCTCCAAAACGAGCGGTTGTGGGTTCAAGTCCTACCTGGCCTGCCTAAGGCAACGCCGCGCCTCGCGGCGTTTTAGCCGTAAAATACTGAAGGAGTAAACCTTGGCTGAGAAAGCAAAGAAAGTCAAGAAACAGGAAAACGCCATCCAGCGTTACTTCCGCGAAACCACGGGTGAACTGCGCAAAGTCAGCTGGCCCACATGGCCCGAAGCACGCCGCTTAACCCTTCTCGTTCTCTTGGTGATGGTTGTCGTTGGACTCTTTCTCGCGGGTGTGGATGCGCTCGCCGCAGAATTATTGAACCTGATCCTGATTTAGTTTGAATTGAGGAACTGATGGATTTGCCGGAACCGCAAGAGCAGTTTGAACAGGAACCGATGGATGAACAACCTGAGGAGCAGCCCGCTTCTGAGGAAAGTTCCGCTTCCACTTCGGCGCCTGAGCCTGCTCCTGCACCCGAAACGAAGATTCCCTCGAACCTCCCTCCCGTCGAAACGACCGTTGAAGGACCTGCGTGGTTTGTGATCCATTGTTACTCAGGATATGAGAACAAGGTGCGTCACAACCTTGAGCAACGCATCGAAACGATGGGTATGAAGGACATGATCTTCGACGTGGTCATCCCGACACAGGAAGAGATCGAAGTGAAGGATGGCAAGCGCCGCACGGTGGAGCGCCATATCTTCCCCGGGTATGTTCTGGTGAACCTGATCCTCACGGAAGAATCCTGGTACGTGGTGCGCAATACGCCGGGCGTGACAGGCTTCGTTGGAATGGGGAACAGCCCCACTCCGCTGCGACCTGAAGAAGTGGCACAGATCGTCAAGCGCATGGAAGCTGAGTCGCCCACGGTCAAAGTCACATTCAAGCAAGGCGAACGTGTCCGCATCATCGATGGACCGTTCAACGACTTCCGCGGTGTGGTCTCCGAGATCGATATGGAACGCACCAAGGTGCGCGTGATGGTCAGTTTCTTTGGGCGCGAAACGCCGGTGGAACTGGACTTCCTGCAGGTAGAGAAATCATAAGTTTTGCTCAGGCGACAGAGCAAAAGGTAGTAAAAAACTAAATAGACAGTAGCAGGCTAAAACAAAGCCTGATGCAGTGGGAGTGATGCTGAAGGCGTCACGCCAAAACCACAAGGAGTAAAAATGGCTAAGAAGTTAAAAGCAATCGTACGTCTCCAGCTTGAAGCTGGAAAGGCAAACCCGGCGCCCCCAGTGGGTCCCGCGTTGGCGAGCCATGGTATCAACATCATGGCATTCTGCAAGGAATACAACGCGCGCACGTCCAACCGCCCGGGTGAAATTCTCCCCGCTGAAATCACAATCTTTACCGATGGTTCTTTCACCTTCGTGCTGCGCACGTCACCCGCTGCGGTGTTGTTGCGCAAGGCTGCCAAGGTAGAAAAAGGCTCCGGCGTTCCGAACAAGGATAAGGTCGGTAAGGTGACCCGCGCCCAGGTCAAGGAAATCGCTGAGCTGAAGATGAAGGATCTCAACGCCATCAGCCTCGAAGGCGCCATGTTGCAGATCGAAGGCACCGCCCGCTCGATGGGCATCACGGTAGTTGATTAATTTTGTGGGAGTGGCGCCGATAGCGTCACGTTATTACCACGGAGGATATAATGACTAAACACGGAAAAAAATACACGGCGGCTCTCGCCAAAGTTGATATTGACAAGATCTATCCCGCGAAAGAAGCGGTTGCCCTCGCGAAAGAAACCAGCATCACCAAGTTCGATTCCACCATCGAAGTTCACATGCGCACCACGCTCGATTCGCGCCAGTCTGACCAGCAATTGCGCGATGTGGTCGTGCTCCCTCACGGCTTGGGTAAGACCGTTCGCGTTTTGGTCTTCGCTCAGGCGGATGGTGCCGCCGCTGCCCGCGCTGCCGGTGCGGATTTTGTTGCGGACGATGATGAATCCCTGAAGAAGATCGAAGGCGGCATGCTTGATTTCGACGTCGCCATTGCCACCCCCGATGCGATGGGTAAGGTTGGTCGCCTGGGTCGTGTGCTCGGTCCGCGCGGCTTGATGCCGAACCCCAAGGCTGGCACCGTTGTGTCTGCTCAGGATATGGACCGCGCCATCAAGGAAGCGAAAGCCGGTCGTGTGGAATATCGTCTTGATAAGAGTAACAACATCCACGTTTCCATTGGCAAGGCTTCGTTCGACGCTCAGAAATTGTACGAAAACTACGTGGCGCTGATGGACGCGATCAACAAATCCCGCCCGTCTGGCGCGAAGGGCAATTTCGTCAAGCGCATTACGGTTGCCTCCACCATGGGGCCCGGCGTGAAGGTCGACCCGGGTGAACATATTGAAGGAGAAGGATAGTTTCTATCCTATAATTCCGAATAAACCACTTCGCCAATGACGGCGGGTGTGGCGCTCATAGCGTCACTTAATATCCTGCTCAGGTGAGACTACTAGCAACTTTCAGCGCCTCCGCGCTGTCTCCCGTGAGGGAGTGCGAAAAAGTCTTTGCCTGCGAGAGTGGCAAAGACTTTTTATTTGAAAGGAGGTGAATACCCTTTGGCAATTTCAAAGCAACGCAAGGAAGAAGTCTTGGCTCAGTATAACGACTGGATCAAGCGCAGCCAGGCGGTCATTCTCGTGGAGTACACCGGTGCGAATATGAAGTCGCTCGATGGTCTCCGCGCGAAGATCCGTGAAGCTGGCGGTGAATTCCATGTGGTTAAGAATACGTTGGTCCGCCGCGTCTTCGCAGACAACGGCATGGATATCCCCAGCGACCTGCTCGTCAAGTCCACGGCTGTTTCGTTCGCGTTCACAGACCCTGCTTCCACCGCAAAAGCCCTGACCGATGCCACAAAAGGCAACGAGTTCGTCAAGGTCAAAGGCGGTTTCATGGCTGGCAAGTCGATGAGCGCCGCTCAGGTCAAGGCATTGTCTGACCTGCCGCCGCTGCCCGTTATGCGCGCAATGTTGCTCGGCGTTTTGCAGGCCCCGGCTGGCAAACTCGTCCGCACGCTCGCAGAACCTGCTCGCGGATTGGCTGCCGTCATCAAGGCGCGCTCCGAGAGCGCACAGGCTGCCGCCTAGTTTTATCGCTGCGAGTCAACTCGCACCATCAAATCAAAAATTTCTAATTACTTAGCAAGGAGTGCTAAACAATGTCTGACAAGCTCGCTAAACTCGTGGATGAACTTTCCACCCTTTCCGTTCTCGAGGCTGCTGACCTCGTGAAAATGCTCGAAGAGAAGTGGGGCGTTTCCGCCGCCGCTCCGGTGGCTGTTGCCGCCGCTGGTCCTGCCGCCGCTGCTGAACCCGTTGAAGAGAAGACCGAGTTCGATGTGGTCATCAAAGATGCGGGTGCCAAGAAGATCGACGTCATCAAGGTCGTTCGCCAGCTCACCTCCCTCGGTCTCGGCGAAGCCAAGGCTCTTGCCGAAACTGCCGGTTCCAAGGTCCTCACCGGCGTGGGCAAGGATGCCGCCATGGACGCCAAGAAGAAGCTCGAAGAAGCTGGCGCTCAGGTCGTCGTCGAGTAATCCTTTCAAAAATGCAAGCAAAAGATGGCTCCTCAGGAGCCATCTTTTTATTTAAGCAGTACCCATTTCCTATGTGGGGTGAATTGGACAGTTCCTATAATAATTATATAGTGGTCTGACCACCAGACCAGAAGAGAACTATGAAAATTGAACGGATCTCCCACAGAACTTTACCTGAAACTGTCGCCGGCGAACTTGTCGCTCCCCTTCTAAATGGGGGGCTCAAGCCCGGTTCACAACTCCCGCCTGAGCGCGAACTAATCGTCAAGTTTGGCATCAGCCGTGCGACTCTGCGAGAAGCGCTCAAGCTGCTTGAAAAGCATGACTTGATCGAGTCGCGCCCAAACGTTGGCTGGTTTGCGCTTGCAGTGACTGAGTCGAACCTGGCAAAGGCAAAGGAACTCTCCGGCAGGAACAGTGCAAATTCAGATCGGGCAGCGAGCAATGATCCACCCACCGGACCGATACGATTGCCCATCGTGCCTGATAAACCAATACGCATCCCAAATCTGCAGAAGGATCGTTTGGGGACATTCGAATTCATCTCATGGTGGGACAGGGACAAAGTTCAGAACGCAAAAGTCATGGTCGTGGGCGCGGGAGCGCTCGGCAACGAAGTCATCAAAAATCTCGCGCTGATGGGTGTGGGGCATATCTATATCATCGATTTCGACAAGATCGAAATGGCGAATTTGAGCCGCTCGGTACTTTTCCGCGAAACGGATAACAATCGCAGCAAGGCAGAGATCGCTGCTGCCCGCGCGAAATCCGTGAACCCGCAGGTGCATGTCCAGTACTTGAACGGCGATATCACTTCGAAGGTGGGGCTGGGGGTCTTCCGCCGCATGGATGCGATCATTGGCTGCCTTGATAACCGCGAAGCAAGATTGGCTGTCAACCGCTTCTGTTATTGGGTCAACAAACCCTGGGTGGATGGCGCGATTCAAGAACTGTTGGGTTTGGTGCGTGTGTTCGTGCCGGGGCAGGGAGCGTGTTACGAATGTACGCTCACCGAGCAGGCGTTGCGTGACCTTTCGCTGCGTTATTCATGTCCGTTGCTTGCACGTCAAAATATCCTTTTAGGCAAAGTTCCAACTACACCCACCATTGCTTCCATCATTGGCGCGATGCAATCTCAGGAAGCGTTGAAACTCATCAATAGCATGCCTGTCGAACCGGGTAAGGTGACGCACTTCAATGGCATGGTCAATGAGATGCATACCACGGCGTATGTGCCGCGTGATGACTGTGAATCGCACTGGACGTATGGAACCATCACCGAATTACCCGCCCGCGCCGAGCGGACCACGCTCGATGACCTGCTGCGCATTGCCTGCGCGGACCTCGGGCTGAATGCCGTGGTTGAGCTGGATCAGGAACTGGTCACGAAGTTTGAATGCCCGAACTGCCATACCGAAGAAGAAGTTCTGCGCCCTCTCAACGAGGTGACTCTGGAAGCTGGGAATTGCCCAAACTGCGGTGTATTGCGTGAGACTTTTCTGACCCATGTCATTACGGGTGAAGAAAAATTCCTTCATCGCACGCTGGCAAGCGTGGGTGTGCCGCCGCTTCATATCATCCGCGCTCACAATGGAGAGGAATATCGCTTCTTCGAATTGACCGGAGATGCTGAGGATGCGCTGCACTTCCATGATTTCGAGTCCAAGGTGAAGGTGGAAGAAAGCAAAGCGCCTCGTATTCGACTGAAGGATGCAGCGCTTCACATCAAGGACGTGAAATCATCCCCGGTGCTGCGGGTCCGCCCGGGACGCATCCGCTTGCGAGATTAAGGTATTTGAATGTCTACTCATACTGCTGCAATGAGCGAAACACGATCTGCCTCTTCACAACCATCTGGATTTTTCCGAAAACTTTTAGGGTGTGTGCTTTTCGTTTTGGGAATTGCAGGCTTTTTTGCGCTGATCCAACGGTTTCAAGAGAATCTTTCCCGCGACCTGATGTCTACCTTTGCCGTCCTCGCGGTGGGACTGGCGGCTGGTTCTGCACCTCGCGCGAGCTTTTACGAGTGGACGGGTTGGTTTCGTTTTTTGGTGATTATGGTCGTTCTTCCGATCGGTTTGATCGCTTTGGGTTTCTTTACAGACTGGCAAATCGGACTGGGTCCGCTCGAACCCTGGCTGGAAGGGAAGATCGATTCGGAACAGCTTATGCAATTTGGCATTGCGTTCGTCGTGTCGGCGATCACTCTGGCTGCATGGAGGAAGCCCCAGCTCAAGGTCCGGCAGGAGGCGCGCGTTTCTCGTCAGAGCCCGAACCGCAGAGAAGTGGATCGAACGCCAGCCCCTGTTCGCTCATCCAGAAATATCCGTTTGCGCGGACATTCTACACACTCCTCGCAGCCTGCTCGGATAACGAATTGGTTTCCACGATTCAAGGGCTTTTCGAAATTGCGCTGGGGAAAAAAGAAGGGGAAAGAAAAACTGGTGCTGTCTTTTGATCGCAGACGTTCCCGCCCCGGTTTCCAACGCTTGTTCAAGCGCAAGCCCAATGTGAATCTTGCATTGGTGGAAGTCCATCGCTGTCCCTTCTGTTTGGAGGAAGTCAAGCTAAGCGACCCTCGCGGCGTAAAGAAATGTGAAGTTTGCAACACCCTGCATCATGCGGACTGCTGGGAAGTTGCCGGTGAATGCCAGGTTCCGCACTTGAACACCTGATGGATGGAGGAGAACTTTTATGCCTGATATGAATGTGACTATTGTTCTTCCAAGCGGAGGCGCGCGTGCGGCGGAAGTCCCTGATGACGTGCAGATCCGCGAGTTGATGCCCGAATTGTCTTCGCTTTTGGAACTTCCCACTGTGGGACCCGACGGACGCCCGATGGGATACCGCCTCGATAGCAAAGCCCTCGGCAGGGAATTGAAAGAGAACGAAACTCTTTCCGCCGCCGGGATACCGGAAAACGACCGCCTGATGTTGACGGCTGATATTACGGCAGGCAGTGTGATCTCTGTTGCGGGCAGTCCGCGCATGCGCCGCTTGAAAAATGACTTTGAGTTGATGCAGGAACTTTCATCTCGCAGCGACCTGATCGACTTCAAAGCCGTGGACGCCCGTCCTGGAGTCCCGCCGGAACGCTACATTGTGACCTTTGCCTGTAAAAGTATCATCGGCGTGGATAAAACGGGCAAGCCCCAATATGGCAACCGACATCAAGTGGAGATTTATCTGCATACGCAATATCCGCAGCGCTGGCCCGGCATGAAGTGGATGACGCCCATCTGGCACCCGAATATCAATCACCTCAACGGAAGCGTCTGCATCGACGCCGCCTGGTGGACCGCCAGCCGTTCGCTGGATCGCCTGGTCGTCATGCTCGGCGAAATGCTACAGTGGAAGAACTTCCACGATGACCCAACCAAGCCTCCCTTTCCGTGGGATGCGGAAGCCGCTCGTTGGTCTCGTGAGTATCGCAAGAAACATCCTAATGAATTCCCGGTGGACC
Organism: Chloroflexota bacterium; assembly: GCA_016191955.1. GTDB lineage: Bacteria > Chloroflexota > Anaerolineae > Anaerolineales > Villigracilaceae > Villigracilis. The sequence goes on along the minus strand of JACPVC010000232.1, from coordinate 11,578 downwards.
ATCGTGAACTTCTTCGACCGGAACGTGTGAAGATCAAACCGATCGAGAATAAGAAGCCACCGGTAATCAAATTGAAATAGGGACTGTCGCCCGATTCAATTTTAGAAAGAGAAAAGGAGATAAAAATGTCTGATGTACCTGTCACCCTGGTTCTACCCTCTGGGGGTACTCGCAACGCTGAAGTCCCCGATGATGTGGTCGTGAAGGACTTGCTTCCAGAATTGACCACCTCCCTGGAACTTCCCACTACGGGACCCGATGGAAGACCGATGTCTTATCGGTTGGACAGCAAAGCGCTTGGTCGCGAGCTGAAAGAGGATGAAACCCTCTCTCAGGCGGGTATCCCGCAAAATGACCGGCTCATGATGACGGCAGACGTCACCGCCGGGTAAACGTAAAAGTGGGCTGCTCTGATCTGAAATGAAGGGAGCAGCCCGCCACGTTCCTACACTGGATCTTCAAATGACTGGCAATGGAATCCGCCTTTCCTCACCCGTTAGCGCGCGGCCACGCAGGGCATGCATGCCTCTTGCGCGGTCAAGGCGCTGGGTATCAATCCACGAAAACGATGGAAGGCAGCCGCTTGTCAAAGTCTTTCTGACTCAGTCTGCTTACAGCCGAGTCCTCGTGCATTCGACCAGCGAACTGGACGATGAAGTCGGCGGCGCTTTGGTCGGTCTATGGTGCGTGGACCGTGACTCGGGTTCGCAGTTCGTGGTTGTTCAGCACATGCTGCCTGCGCGACACACCCGGCAGGGGAGTGTCTACCTGACATTTACACAAGACACCATTTTGGATTTCCATGAGGAACTTGAAAAGAACTACAGCGGAAAAAAGATCGTGGGCTGGTATCACACCCATCCGCGCATGGGAATTTTCCTCTCGCACTACGACACCTTCCTTCACAACAACTTTTTCCCCGACCCATGGCAGGTTGCGTTGGTGGTGGAACCGCACAGTTCCCTTGCCGGATTTTTCATCCGCCGCGAAGGCGGGCATCTCGACCCCTCTCGTTACTTTGGGTTTTATGAACTAAATGGAAACCTCGGCAGGAGCATGGTCAACTGGCGAAACCTCCACAGTGACGAGCAGGAAATGGAAGGAGTTTAACCATGAGTAGAAGAATGCGCTCATATTTTTATGCGGTGCTCGGCGCAATTGGCGGGCTGATCGGCTGGCAGGTAAGTGACCGACTTGGGCTTTCCTTCATTACCAATTTATATTTGAGCGAGGTCCTTGTTGGCGCATTAGTCGGCTTGGTCATTGGCTTGTTCATCGGGCTTACCGAAGGTTTGCTCACTCAAAACCCGGTCCAGGTTCTCAAATCCGGACTCTTCTGCGCTTTGCTGGGGGTCATCGCCGGTGGCATTGGTTTGCCGCTTGGTGAATTCCTCTTTCAAGCAGTAGGCGCAGGCATCCTCGGACGCGCGCTGGGCTGGGCAGTCTTCGGGCTATTGATCGGTCTCGCCGAAGGGATCGTCGGCAAGACTCAAGTATGGAAGGGCATGCTTGGCGGCTTCCTGGGTGGCGCGCTGGGCGGCATTCTGCTTGAAAGCGCCCATAATTGGCTCGCAGATCCACTCGCAGGCAAAGCGGCTGGGCTTGTGTTGCTCGGCGCATCTGTCGGAGCGTTCATCTCACTCATCTCCGTGTTGCTTGCCCGCGCCTGGCTCGAAGTCACATCTGGCAAACTCAAAGGCACCGAATTCATCCTCGATAAATTCATGCGCGCTGGCGGCCCGGCTGTTGCCATTGGAAGTTCACCGCTCAAATCCGAGATCGTCCTTCCAGACCCGGACATTGCCCCACAGCACGCCATGCTCACCGGCGATGGAACCCAATTCTCTATCAAAGACATGAGTCTTGCCGGAACCTACATAAACGGAAAAAAGATTCAAACTACACATCTCTCAAATGGACAAAAAATAAAAATGGGTAATACAGAGATGATTTACCACGAAAAGAGGTAATCATGATGACGAAGCCCCTTCGCTTCTTTCTGACCTTTGTCCTGCTCGGATTGCTGATAGCGTCTCCTACGCCGAAAGCCTTTGCACAGGACGATACCCAGATTCGAATCACACAAGTTGATAATTCCAAATTCCCGAACGTAACCGTCTACGTCTCGGTGACGAATTCCGCTGGCGAGCCGGTCGGCGTAGACCCAGCCTCCATTCAAATCTCCGAGAACGGCGAAGTGATGCAGCCCGTGGACATCCGCGGCGGCGGGGAAGGGGACGCCAAGCCGCTGACCACCATGTTGGTGATCGACATCTCCGGCAGCATGGATAAGAACGGTAAGCTCGATGCCGCAAAAGAAGCGGCAAAGACCTACGTCACCCAAATGCGCGCTGGCGACCAGGCGGGCTTGATTACGTTCGATACGCAGACCTATTACGTGCAGCCCGTCACCACAGATACGGTCGCATTGATCAACGCCATCGACGGGCTCGCCACGGGCGGCGACACCAGCATGTTCGATGCGCTCATCGAAGCTGAAAAAGCTCTCGAAGGCATTGAAGGTCGCAAAGCCATCATTGTTCTGGCAGACGGCTTGGATAATCACAGCAAGTCCACGGCAGAAGACGTCATCAACCAGATCGGTCCATCTGGCTTGACGATTTCCACCATCGGCTTCGGCGATTCAAGCACATCTGCACAAGCCGGGCTGGATGAACCGACGTTAAAAACTTTGGCAGAAAAATCAGGCGGCTTGTATAGTTTTGCCGCAGATTCTGCCGCGTTGACCGCCCTTTATGAACAATATGGACGAACCTTGCAAAGCGAATACGCCATCACCTATGTCTCTCCATCCATGCTGCGTGACGGAGTCAACCGCAACCTGACCGTTTCGCTCTCCACGGTAGGTGTCTCCACAGATGCAAATTACAACCCAGGCGGTGTCCTGCCTGAGGTGGCGCAAAGTTCATGGCCGTTATTCGGCCTGATCCTCGGCGGGCTACTGATTCTGCTATTGATTCCCATCGTCATCTCACGCGGAAGGGATCTGTTCGGTGGCATGAAAGGCGGCTTCAAGCGAAAGGGAAGGATCAAACTGGCGCAATCCGCATCTACAGGTAGGAAGCCTAATATCAAGATCAAATAGAATCGAAAAGCGGCGTATCCAATACGCCGCTTTTTATTGTGCGCCAAACATGAACGTTGACTGGGAAGCGTAAGACTTCATAGAAGAAGGTCTTGCTATTTCCGGTGAACCGCCTCCTACTCGGTTTATACAGGCTGAAAGATCTCGATAGGATTACCAGATGGGTCTTCCGCGAGGATCTGTTTCCCTCCGGGACCAGAAATGATCTCATTGCGGAAACGAACCCCTTTTTCTTTCATGGAAGAAACCAAAGCTTCGATATCGTCAACTTGAATTACAAGACGGTTCCAGCCGCCGGGTTGGGGGACATTTCCATTCGGCATGGGGCGTGCAGCAGAAGTCTGCGGACCGCTTAGCCAAAGTTGGAGATCGTTCTTTTCAACGAGTGCAAAGGCGGGTCCCATTTTTTCTACCAGAGAGAAACCCAGAATGTCTACATAAAATTCGATCGATACCTCAATATTATTCACCAAATAACGGACGATAGCCATTCGAGTCTCCTTGTTAAATAAAAACACAACCTGCTTGTAAACAGGTTGTGTCGTGTTGGACTTAATTCATGCGTTCCATTTTGCGGATGACCATGACGACCTTGCCTTTGATCTCCAACGGCTCGCTCTTCTTGACCATGATCGGTTTCATGGTGGGGTTTGCAGGCTGCAGGCGGTAGCCATCCTTTTCCTTATAGAAGTACTTGAGGGTGGTCTCGTTCTTGTCCGAAAGCCAGACCGCGACCATTTCACCGTTACGGGCCTCTTGTGCAGGCTTGAGGATGACGATGTCGCCGTCATTGATCATGGCGTCGATCATGGAGTCTCCCTGAACCTGGAGGGCAAACAGGTCCTTGCCTTTTTCCTTTGAAGGCATCAGAGAGGTGGCAATGTCCACCGTATCTTCTGCCGTGAAGGGATTGAAATCTGAAGGAGGGATCGGGATGGGTTCACCGGCTTGAATAACGCCCATGACCGGCACGCGAAGCATGTCACCGAGTGGACTGTTGTTGACCAGCCGCATGCCGCGCGAGATTTTACGGTCACGCTCGAGCAAGCCTTCCTTCTCTAATTGGTCGAGATAATAATTCACCACCGAGGTGGATGAAATATCGCAATACTCCCCGATCTCACGGATGGAAGGGGGGTGCTTATGCTCGCGCTGGTAGGATGCAATAAAATCCAGAATTTTCTGGTGGCGTTCGCCAATTCCTTTGCTTTTTCGAACCATCATCATTTCAAGCCTCCTGCCAGTTGTTTGGCGTAGGTAAAGAGCATTCTTCGCTCATTTGTGCTAGTAATAATGATAACCGAACGCCTGTTCTGTGTCAAGGATTTTTCGAGGCAAAAAGTGAATTGACTGTGGACCATGGGGCAGCCATGGTCTACAGTCCACCGTCAATGCTCGGGTTACAACCAGGTCCGCCCGCGCATCCAGAAATACATGGCAACAGGTAGACCTACCACGATTGCCATGGTCACTGTGAACGTTTGCTGATTTGTCCAGCCGATCAGGTGAGCAACGGGCTCGAAGAAATTCATGCCGAAAAAACCAGTGATGAAGGTAATGGGCATGAAGAAGGTTGTGATGATGGTGAGAACCTTCATGATCTCGTTCATACGGTTGTTGGTGACCGAGAGATACGTGTCCAAGGCGCCGCTGACGAGGTCGCGCAGGCTTTCGTTCAGGTCGTGGAGGCGGACGAGATGGTCGTAAATATCGCGGAAGAAGACGCGGTCCTTCGGGTCGATGACGCGGTAGTCGTCGCGGGCGAGCTTATTCAACACCTCACGCTGTGGGAGCAGGATCCGCCTCATCGTCAGAAGGAGGCGTTTGAGGGCGAATATCTGCTCGAGGATTTCGGGACGAGGTCGACCGAAGACTTCATCCTCGATCTGATCCACTTGAGCATCGATCTGTTCCACCAGCGGCATGTAACTCATTACCAAAGAGTCAGCGATACGATAAAGAAGATGATCGGCTCCATCCTGCATGTGGCGGATATCACGTTGGCAGGCAACCCAGGTATCTTCCACGGCGGTGAGTAATTGATCGTGGAAGGTGATGACGTAGTTTGAGCCGAGGAATACATCCAACTCGTCGATCTCGGATTCGAATACCCCATTCTCACGTTTGTAGTTCAAGATGCTTAGCACAATGTAAAGATAGTCGCCCCAGTCATCCACCTTGGGTGTGTGGGTCTCTTGAAGAGCATCATCGATGGCGAGGGGATGAAAGCCGAAACTGCGCAGGATGGGTTCAGCCAGTTCTTCGGGTTCGCCAATGAAGTCCACCCAGAGGGTGCCTTTCCGGTCACGGATGAGGCGGTTGAATTCTGCAGGGGGTATGTTAGTTTGGATGGGCTGACCGGATTTGTAGTAGAGTGAGCGAATCAAAGGATGCCTCCAAAAGGGGGTGGTTTAAGATTCTGAAGCCAAAATCAATAATCTTTATCATTATATTGATTTTCTTTATTTATATTGACAAAAGTTAAAACATAAGTATAATATTATTAGAAATCGAGATGTATTCATTGATTTTTCGTAAAAAACTCTTAAAAATATCGATTTTTGCCTAGAAATTTACTTTCTGTACTATTATAAATCGGAGAAGCCCCTTATGCGACCTGCACCCACTCGTTGCCCGATCTGCCAATCTGAAATGGAAGTTGTCCGTTTGCACTGCTCCAGTTGCGATACCTCGATTGAGGGTAGCTTCGCGCTGGGGCAGTTTTCGAATCTTTCGCCGGAACAAATGGAATTTGTTTTTTCCTTTGTGCGCTGTGAAGGGAAGATCAATCGTATGGAACAAGAGGAACGTTGGGGTTCGTATCCGACGATTCGCAACCGTTTACATGAAGTGATTCGAAAACTTGGTTTTGAACCCGGCAAGGATGAAACCCCTGAATTGGATGACGATGTTCGTAGTAATGTCATCGCTGATTTGGAAGCCGGAAAGATCACAGCCGATCAAGCCATGCGCATGTTGCGCGGCGAGGAGGAATAAGTCATGTCCAAGACGATTAATGCAGGACGCACACCAAAAATTGAGATCGATTCTGTCAGCGGCGATCTCAGCCTTGTGGGTTGGGAAGGAGACGACATCCTCCTCAAAGCTGACGATGGGGATTTGAACGTCAGCCAGGACGGCGACCAGGTTCGCATCTCTTGCGGTGACGATCTTTCCATCCGCGTGCCCAAAGGCGCGAGCGTTAAGATCAACAACATCAGCGGAGATGCCTCGGTTCGCGGCGTGATGGGACAACTGGAACTGCAGGAAGTTGCCGGCGACCTTTCAATGCGCGACGTGAACTCGGTGACAGTTGCAGCGGTTCATTCGGACTTTAGCCTGCGCGGCGCGAAAGGGAGCTTATCCATCCGTAAAGCGGATTCTGATGTCTCCATCCGCAATGTGGACGGCAGCGTTTCCATTGATTCCGTCTCCGATGACCTTGCCCTTCGCGATGTGCGTGGCAGCATCACTGCCAATGTGGGCGAGGACGTGGTCATGTACCTGAATCCGCAGCCCAACAATACCTATGCCGTGAACGCAGGCGACGATATTTTGCTGGTCATGCCGCCCAAAACGAATGCAACCCTAACCCTCAGCGGCGATGAAATCGATATTGATTGGGACGGCGTTGAAAACGAAGAGGATACCACCAGCCGTGTGGTCATGCTGGGCGACGGTTCTGCCAATGTGACACTTAGCGCGGGCGGCGACATTCGCGTTTCGAACCGGTCGGATGCGGGTGACTCCGCTGAAGACTTCGGCAACTTCGCCGGCATGGGCATGGACTGGTCTGGCTTTGGCGACCGCATATCCCGCCGTGTGGAGCAGGCGACCGAACGCGCTCAACGCAAGATCGATGCGGCAGCCCGCCGCATTGAACAAAAGACTCGCGACGCCGAACGGCGTGGACGCGGAAAAGTTGCTGTAGGAATTGGACGTTGGAATTGGGACTTTGCCCCGAAGGGTGTGCCCGTCCCACCCAAACAGCAGGTATCGGATGAAGAACGCCTGGTGATCTTGAAGATGCTTCAGGAAAAGAAGATCAGCGCGGAAGAAGCGGAAAAACTTTTATCGGCATTGGAAGGAGGTTCGTAATGTCTTCTGAAGAACGCAGGAAAATTTTGCAAATGGTTGCGGACGGAAAGATCAGCGCGGAAGAAGCGGCGACGTTGATGCGCGCGCTGGACGATGATTCTGGAGATGAGGCTTCAGCGGAATCTGAGGTCATTGAGGTCGGACCCGTTTTCAGCAGCGAAAGAAGCGATGCCCCTGAAATTGACGAGGTCCGCTTGCGCGCGCATCGCTTTTCCAACGCCTTTCTCTGGATCGGCATCCTCACTACTGTATTTATAGCGTGGGGTATGTTCGGCATCCAGCAGAATGCCGGTTTGAACTTTTGGTTCTATTGTCTCGGCATGCCGTTGGCGTTTGGAATCATGTTGATCGCGTTGGGAGCGGGCAGCAAGACGGCGCGCTGGTTGTATGTAAATGTGGATCGCACGCGCTCGAAGGATCAGGACGGTCCGCGCAAGATTTCGCTGGCATTTCCCCTGCCGCTTGGCTTTGCGGCTTGGTTCATTCGCACCTTCGGCAAGTATATCGACGGTTTGAAGAATACAAGCGTGGACGATGTGGTGCATGCGATTTCATTGGCAAAAAATATCAAAGACCCGCTGATCGTACATGTGGATGACAGCGATGATGGAGAACGAGTGCAGGTCTTTATAGGATAGAAAATGGAAACCATCAAGAAACAACCTTTATTAAGTGGAATATTGATCTTGTTCCTGACGGCGATGATCTTTGCGAATGTCGGTGGGAATATGTATGACGGGCTTCTGCCTTTGTACCTCAAGGAATTGAAAGCGGATATTACACAGATCGGTTTGTTCTTTACGTTGGCGCAGATCGTACCGCTCTTCCTTCAGATCCTTGGCGGCTGGGTCTCGGATTCTCTGGGACGTTTACGCGCCATTGCGATTGGAAGTGTGTTCGGTCTTTTAGGCTTTGTCCCGCTCGTGCTGGCGGATACCTGGCAGTGGCTTTTGCTGGCAACCGCGGTGGGCGCGGTGGCTCGTTCGCTGGTTGGACCGAGTTTCGATGCTTTCATTGCCGAACATTCCAGCGAGCAGAATCGCGGCAAGGTCTATGGCATTTCGCAGGCGATCTTCATGATCGTAACGGTGGTGGGACCTCCGCTCGGTGGTTGGTTGACCGGCGCGTACGGCTTCAAGTTGATGTTGTTCGTTGCGGGCGTGTTCTATGCTGTCGCAGTTATGATGCGCTTGAGCATGGCGCGCGAAGCGGCGAAGGGTGAAAAGGAAAAAGGCGAGAAAAAGAGCCTATCCTTTGAGAGCCTCAAAACCAATCTGGGTTCGATGATCGCTTTGATCTTCTCCGGTGGTCTAATCACATGGATGCTCATCACCGACGGTTTGCGCGACGTGTCCTTCCAGTTCTCCGGCAATCTCTTCCCCGTGTATATGCAGGAGGCTGGCGGTTTGACCTATCAGCAGATCGGCTGGGTGACCTCGATGTTTGGCATCTTCATGATGCTGAGCACCATCCCCGGTGGCTGGCTTTCGGACAAGGCTGGCGAGCGCGTCTGTATTGCGTTGGGCATGGCGCTGCTCTCTTCGGCTTTGTTCATCCTGATTCTCATCCCGCATGGCGTGGAATATCAGTGGTTGTTCTTTGTGGGTTGGGCGGTGGCTGGGTTGGGTGCTGGGATTTCCGGTCCGGCGTATCAATCGCTCATCAGCAAAGCCGTGCCGCAGAAATTACGCGGATTGGCATTCGGTTTGTTCAGCACCAGCCTGGGTGTTGTCTCGCTGCCTGCCCCGTGGATTGGCGCGCAATTATGGGCACGTTATGGAATGACAGCTCCGTTCAAGATTACGGCGGTGGTGCTTTTGCTCTCCGTCATCCCGATCTGGTTAAAATTTAAACTTCCCAAGACCGAATCGGAAAAGCCAGTGGAAGACAACATCGTGATTGCGGCAGGATAAAATAAGCGCTCAACCCGAACGGCGAAAGGAGAAATGGAACATGGCAAATACAGAAGAAAGAATGAAGATTCTCAAATTGATCGAGGAAGGCAAAATTAGCGCGGAGGAGGGTGCCAAGTTGCTTTCTGCGCTGAGCGACTCACGCAAGAGCATTCCTACTCCGCCGCGACCGCCTTCCGCAGGCGGGGCGCGTATGCTCCGAGTCCGCGTTACAGATACTCGTACCGGGCGCTCCAAAGCCTCCGTTCAGATTCCGCTCGCGCTGGTGGATGCCGGTCTCAAGATCGGCGCGCACTTCGCTCCCGAAGTGCAGGGCGTGGACATGAGCAACGTCATGGAAGCGCTGCGCATGGGTGTTACCGGCAAGATCATCGACGTGACCGATGAAGAAGACGGCGAGCACGTGGAGATCTTCGTCGAATAAGTAAATAAGTTTGTTGGCCCGTGTTGTGTTATCGGAAGGAGAGAAACATGTTCCTAACTCTGTACCCCGTATTTCGCTTGATGTTATAGCCGTCAAAGCGCAAGAGAGACCTCTTGCGCTTTGAATCGTTTTAACCCGGACGCAGCAAAGGATAACTTTATGCAAGAGACAAACACAAAACAACCCAGCGGAATGTTCGGCTTTACCATTGTTTGGCTGGGTCAGATCATTTCTGTGCTTGCCAGCGCCATGAGCCAGTTCGCTCTCACCATTTGGATGTACGAAAAGACCGAAAGCGCCACGGCGCTGGGGTTGATGCAGGTCTTCTTCATCACCCCCTTCCTAATCATATCTCCCATCGCCGGTGTGATGGTGGACCGCCACAATCGTAAAATGATGATGATGGTCAGCGACTTGATGGCAGGGCTTGCGACCATCATGATCCTGATCCTTCAGGCATCGGGCGTTCTCGAATTCTGGCATTTGTACCTGACATCGATCGTGTATGGTTTGGGGATGGCATTCCAATGGCCGGCTTATTCCGCTGCGATTAGTATGATGGTATCTAAAGAACAATATGCGCGCGCCAACGGCATGATGTCTCTTGTGGAAGCCGGACCCGGCGTGGTCGCTCCGTTGCTGGCGGGCGCATTGCTTCCCATCGTTGGCTTGACAGGGATTCTGTTTTTCGATGTTGCCACTTTTCTCCTTGCGATTGGCGCGCTCTCCATTGTCTACATTCCCCAGCCGCCACGCACGCAGGAAGGGGAGCAGGGTCGGGGCAGCGTTTGGAAGGAAGCCGCTTATGGCTTCAAGTATATTTTTGCACGCCCCAGTTTGCTCGGCTTGCAGTTGACTTTCTTTATTGGCAATCTTTTTGCAGGCATTGCGATGACAGTCTTTGCCCCCATGGTGCTTTCCCGCACTGCCAACGACAGCCTGATGCTTGGTTCGGCGCAGACCGCCGGTGCTGTTGGTGGTCTGATTGGCGGGGTCATCATGAGTGCCTGGGGCGGTTTCAAACGCCGTGTGCATGGCGTCTTGACCGGGTGGATGATCACTGGGCTTGGAATGACAATTCTCGGCTTGACCGGAGGTTTACCTACTTGGGTTATTGGCATGGTGATCGGCGCGATGGTCATCCCATTGGTCAATGGTTCCAATCAGGCTATTTGGCAGGCAAAGGTTGCACCCGATGTGCAAGGGCGCGTCTTCTCGGCGCGGCGTTTGATTGCGTGGTTCACGAATCCTATTTCACCCATTATCGCCGGAACGCTCGCTGATTATGTTCTCGAACCGCAAATGCGAACGACAAGTACACTGTCTCAAACCTTTGGCGAGTTGGTTGGCACCGGCCCTGGAGCGGGCATGGGTCTCATCATCTTCATCTGTGGGTTGATCTGTATCCTTGTTGGCTCGGCGGGTTACTTCATCCCTGCCATTTACCATGCTGAAACTATTTTGCCAGACCACGATAAATTGGAAAGAGTCGAACCCGAACCCGAAGCCATACCAGCATAATTCAGTCAAAATCCGGATGAGATGTCTCATCCGGATTTTTCATTCGCCACAGAGCACACCGAGATCACTGGGATAACTAACTCAAGTTGTTACCTTTATTTCTTGAGTCGCTTTTAGTCAAGATTCTTAACGCAAAGCCGCTACACCTGCCCTGGCGGGCGGTGCCAGGGAAACGCCAAGATTCAATACTTTTTCTTTGCGTTAAAACTGGTGAAAATTCAGCAAGGTGGCAGCTTGCGTTAACTACTAAAAAACCTCTGTGGACTTTGTGGTCTGATATGAAAATAGACGCTCAGCCGCCGTCCTCGGCGGCGAGGACTTCGCCATGAACATTTTCATTATTCGGGGTGAAGCCCTTTCATGAATACTCCGTGGTAAATGATTTGGGTGTGTTTCAAATGAGTTGAACCCTGAGAGAAAATCAAACAGCCAAAGGCATGCTTGAATAGCCAACAACGTGTGGCGAAGGAAATGATTGAGCCGTTTGTGTCTGCCAAACAGGTCGCGAGGCAAGAG
>JACPVC010000235.1 GCA_016191955.1 Chloroflexota bacterium | reverse complement strand
GTCGTAATACGTAATGCGTAACCCATTCCCACCACTTGTTCTTGTGAACGTCGTCCATCAAGTCGAAGCCCCAAGACATGGTGAGAAGCGGTCTCGCACCAGCGAGGATGGCGATAAAAGCACAGGTTTGGATGGGTCCCGCATGGACGAGATCAGGCTTGATTTCTTTGGCCAAACGTCGAAAGTCGAAGGTCAGCTTTGCGAGGTTGCTCCAGCGAAATGGTTCGCGTCCGCCCTTCCAAATGACTTGAGTTACATTCTCAGGCACAGAGCGACTCTCCACCTGCCGCTGATTGCCTTCAAGTTGGACAAAAAATACTTCATGCCCACCATCGGAGATGGCTTTGAGAAAACGATAGTCGTGTGTGGAGTAGCCGAGGGAGAAATAAATAATTCGCATGATTGAAACATAACGCGTAATACGTGATACGTAAATTACGAATTATGTATCACGTATTATGGACTTTTTACGCGCCCAAATCAGTCCAACGTAACTCTTTGCCCTTAGGCATATCTGCCAGCGCCTTCGTGCCGATGACATTTTCAAGTTCATACGGCTTGATTGCGCCGATCGTGGCGGGACGCAGTACGTCGATCATATCGCGAGTAAAGGTTTCGCCAGCCTTGATGTCGCGCGCCACACGCAGGCAACGGCGTTGGACGACTTTGGTCTCCTGCTCGTTGTCGGCAATGAATTTATCGGAATTGCCAAGCGAGCGTTCGAGTAGACGTGTCTCTTCCACCATCTTCGCCCAGTTGGCAGGATTCATCGCAAACTTGTGGTCGGGACCTTCGCGGTCGTTGCTGTCGGTAAAGTGACGTTCGATCACACGCGCTCCCAACGTCACTGCCCCTAGGACGGGGGCGACAGAATGAGTGTGGTCAGATAAGCCCAGGATCACATCGGGGAACATTGCCGCGTATGTCTTCAACACATTGATGTGCAAATGGTCGTAGTTATTCGGGCTGGCAGTGTAATTCGTATTGCATTGCATCAGCACCAGTTGCTTGTTCAGTTTCAAAATCGCATGGACAGCACGTTGCACATCGCCAATATCCGAAGCACCAGTAGCGATGAAGAACGGTTTGCCCTTGGATGCCATTCTTTCCAAGGCTTCGATCCAGTCAATTTCACCAGAGCCCGCCTTGTACACTTCCACATACTGATCGAGGAAATCTATGGCTTCGAAATCATAGGGGGAGGAGAAATAGTCAATACCGACTTCCTGACATTCCTCAACCAGAGTCATGGACCACTCGAATGGAATGGAGGCGCCTTTGTAAACTTCAAAGACTGATTTCTTCCAACTTGCCTGATGTGAAACCTGTCCGCCGCTCATGGCTTTAAAGCCATAATCAGAGACGATCTTTGGCGCGTCAAAATTCTGGAATTTTGCCGCATCTGCGCCCGCTTCTTTGGCAAGGCGGATGAGCAGTTTGGCACGTTCCAGGTCACCATCGTGATTCGCGGCAATGTCGGCAATGAAATATGTAGGGTGATTTAGACCAATTGTTCGATTTCCAAATTTGATTTCCATTTGTTCCTCCAAATAATTTGGAGGTGACAGTCATGGCGCCGCGGCGCCATGACTGTCACCTATTTGAATTTCCGATCCTACCCAGATGTGTGTTCTGGAATGCATCTTCGTGCTTCAAGTCAAGCCGTAGCCAAGGCTGCGGTCAAAGCTGGAATGGGCGAAGAGCAGGGTCCCGGCGAACATCAGCCAGTTAGTAGCGAGTAGGGAACCTAACACATGCAGCGTGATCCCAAACACCTTGTGGTGGATCAGGTTATAGGCGTTGCCCTGAGCGAGTCGAAGGGTCCAGGCTCCGAAGCGGGGATTTGCCAGATAGCCGATCATGCTCAGGTCGGGAGCAAAGAAAAGAAGGGTGAAAAGTCCCCACGAGGAGTCCAATCCAGAAAAGAGAAAGATGGCGGGACCGAACATCAGGAGTTCTTCAAGGTGGAGAAGGGTCTTCATCATGTGGGGTACTTGTGAATAACATCCAAAATACCTGTGGATAAGTCTGGGGATTCTGTGGATAACTTGAGTCAAAATGGCGGTTCTGAGGCGGAAAGAGCCGGATTCCTGTGGAAAAATGCCCGTTTAAGTGGGGAAAGCTGTGCATAAGTCGCTAGTACACCGTAAAGAAAGTAATTGCATAATTTCACAAGGCGAAAACTTCAAAGAACTTCGTTTACGATGTACTAGGTCAATTCGTCAAATTAACCTATGGCTGTTGATAACTGTGGATTTTCTGTGGATAACCTTGTTCATGCTGTGCGTAAAACTCGTCCAAACCTGTGGAGAAAGCGGGGAGATCCTCGCCCAAATCTGCGGATAACTTGCGGGTAGAAAGCCATAAATTGTTGGAACGCTTCGCAACCAGCCCTGAAAAACTGACCGACTTGGGCGTGATGTCGCTTTCGCGCATGTCGAAGCGGCGGGCGATCTCGACGCCGAACTGATATTTGCTCATGGCTTGCGGACCGACGAGATGATACAAGCCTTTCAACTCGCGCTTCAACATCTTGACGATGGTGCGGGCGGTGTCGTTCACCAGCATGGGGCAAAAGAGGACGTCGGTAAAACCGCTCATACTTTTGTTGTGAGTCAGGTTATTGTAGAAGAACTCGGCGAGACTGCGCCTGCCGTTTAGGCTCCAGCCGTAAAAATTGACGCGCGCCACGATGGCTTTGGGGTTTTCGGTCAGTACTGCCCATTCGCCGTCGAGTTTTGTTTTGGCGTACACGCCAGTGGGGCTGGGCTGGTCTTCCTCACTGTAGAAACCGTCCTTCTGACCATTGAAGACGGCATCGGTGGAAATATGCACGAAGGGAATGCTGCGCATTTTGCTGGCGCGCGCCAGGCGGCGGGGCAGGTCTGTGTTCAGGAGTTTGGCAAGGTCTGGGTCGTTCTCGCAGATGTCGAGGTCGGCAAGAGCCGCGCAATTGACCACCCAATCGGGGCTGGCTTTGTCGAGGATCGACTCCACGGCATCTTTTTCGAGCAGGTCATGTTTCAGAATCTTGAACGGCGCATTGACTAGCTTACCGCGGTCCACGCCGATAACCTCATACTCGTCCATCATATCCTGTGCGAAGTTGATACCAAGCAAGCCGCTGACGCCGGTGAGGAGGAGTTTCATGAGTGGGTTCCTTGTAGAAGCAGGTAGATAGACAAGTATACAAGTAGGCAAGGATGCAATCTGGCAGGTTTTTTACCTGCGTACCTGTCTACTTGTTTACCTCTATACATCATCATCCTTCCAACTTCCCCTGCGCGAACAATTCTTCAAAAGGAGCGATATATTTCTTGATGCCCTCCACATCGAGCCATTCGGTGTTGTTATCGCTCGAATATGAAAAGCCTTCCTTGAGTTCCCTGCCTTTGTCCTTCCACGAGTACCCGAACCAGGTCGCTTCGGCAGGTTGGACGACGTACATTTTATCGAGTTCGATGGTATGACGCGCTTCATCTTCGGAGATGAGCATCTCATGCAGTTTCTCGCCGGGGCGAATGCCGATGATATTGATCTCAGCCTTCGGCGCAATCGCGCGCGCAAGATCGGTGACCTTGGTGCTGGGAATTTTCGGCACAAACACTTCGCCACCTTCCATCTGTTCGATGCTTTCGATGACAAAGCGCACACCCTGTTCGAGCGACAGCCAGAAGCGGGTCATGCGGTCATCGGTGATGGTCACTTTGCCAGTGGACCTCAATTTGAGGAAGAGGGGCACCACCGAGCCGCGGCTGCCGACGACGTTCCCGTATCGGACGCAGGAGAAGCGGGTTGCCGAGCCCCCGGCATAGGCATTACTCTGAATCGTTAACTTCTCGGCTGCAAGCTTGGTCGCCCCATATAAATTCGCCGGGCTGACGGCTTTATCGGTGCTGACGGTGAGCACCTTCTTCACGCCTGCATCCAAAGCGGCTTCGACGACGTTTGCCGTGCCCATGATGTTGGTCTTGATGGCTTCCATTGGGTTGTATTCACAAGCTGGAACCTGCTTGAGCGCCGCCGCATGGACGACGATATCCACGCCATGCATCGCGCGGACAAGACGTTCACGGTCGCGCACATCGCCGATGAAATAGCGCAGGCGCTCATCATTGAATCCGCCCACTTGCATTTCGTGTTGTTTCAACTCGTCGCGACTGAAGATGATGACCTTTTTCGGCTGCTTCTCTTCGAGCAGGATTTTGGTGAACTTCTTGCCGAATGAACCGGTCCCACCGGTGACAAGCACTATTTGATTTTTCCAGTCCATGAATTCTCCTTGTTACATACGGTGGTCGAGTAGACGGCGGCGCTTTTCTGCCGTCATATCGAGACACATCTCTGAATTTCCACTTATTCTTAACGGGTGGTTTCGGTACGCCCCGCAAAGAACGCGCGGGACTACTCAACCACCGGTGATTGAAAATTATTTTAAAGCTTTGAACAAGCCAGAGTCTTTTGAAATAAAAATCTCACCATTCTTTTCAATAGCTTCCGTTAGATCCCGTTCGAGTTTTCGCATTTCCTCTTCCAATAGATCCTTCATCGAACCCATCGAACGGATATATGCCATGACCATGTCAACTTCTGCCACGCGCAGGTTATCAGGGTAACGGGACAATTCTACACGCGGAAAGAATTCCTGCAATTGCTCTTTCCCATTTTCAAGTGTGAACTGCAATGTGAACATACTCTGTTTCCCGCCGCTAACACGGGAAATCCACTCGTACATTTCATACAAGTGAGTCTCACCGACAGTGGTCGCAAACAAAACGCCATCGTCTTTCAAAACACGCCCGATCTCGGTCAACGCTTTCCTGCGGCTCGGCACGTGATACAACATGTGATTGGCAATGACCGCATCGAAGGTCTTATTTGCATACGGGATGGACTGCGCATCCACGTTCTCGAATTTGAATCCACGCCCGGTCACGATCAGGTTACACCATGCCGAATCCAACATACCGCCGGAGAGGTCGGTTAACGTGAGAGCCCAACCAGCAGGGATTCGGCTGGCGCATTCCTTCCACAACTCGCCGGAGCCGCAGCCTAATTCCAAAATATTCGCATCTGCGGGCAGTGCCGCCAGTTCGTCGAACACCCAATTGAACCACCCGTACGGATTTGTACTAAAGCGTTTATGGATCGCAAGCCGCGCATTGAGATTGCTTGAGTCCTTGTACTGGCTTTGCGTAAGATAGTTCTGATCCGTGAATCGGGACATCACAACCTAGCCTTTACAGTAGTCCACGTCGATAACTTCACGCACATCATCCGTCAACGGCTGTTCGATCTCACTCAGCATCTCGCACGCCTGCAAACGGATCGACCTTTCGCCAACAATACGTTTCGCAAGTTGTTTCAACGTCTCCGCGTCGCCGGTAATGGCGAACCCTTTCAGGAAGGGCAGCCATTCCACGCGGTCTTCGGGGCTAAAGCTCAAAGCGATGGCTTCGTCTCCAAGAGCAGCGACCCGCTCCCAGTCACCAAGTTGAGCCGCCAAGTCCGCAGACTGGAAGTAATTGCACCAGCCGCGCTCCGGTTCTTTTCCATAAATAGATTCAGGCAGCGAAGCGGGTTCGGCATCCGCAATCACATTTTCAATTCTTGATTGCGGCGCAGCCAGCG
>JACPVC010000234.1 GCA_016191955.1 Chloroflexota bacterium | reverse complement strand
GGAACCATACTCAGCATCGGGCTCTTTCGCACCAGTGCGGCGGCGGTCTCACTGTCTGTCCATGTAACTTATTGTATGCCCGATTGTTTCTTACACTTGGAACTGCGATGCTTTCGCTGTGGCCCTACTCAGCATGACATTGAATGGTATAAAATAAACTCAAAAGAGCATCAATTGCTCGCCGTGCCGTCACCGGCGCAGAGTTTCCAAGAATACACCGCCGAGGACGGCGCTTTGAGCATGTGCAAACCCAAAGAGGCGTCATGAAGACACTGATAAAGAACGGGACCCTGGTCACTGCATCCGACACATTCAAAGCGGATATTCTGATCGAGGATGAAAAAATATCGCGCATCGGACTCAATCTCGAAGCTGATTCTGACCATCAAATGGACGCCACAGGCAAGCTGATCTTGCCCGGCGGCGTGGACCCGCACGTGCACCTCGATCTGCCCATGTTCGACACCGTCTCCTCGGACGACCATTACACCGGTCACAAAGCCGCAGCCTTCGGTGGGACAACGACTGCGATGGATTTCGTTGTGTTGGAAAACGAAGGCTTTGAACATTCCGTCGATTTGTGGATGAAGAAAGCCGAGAAATCCGCCATCGACTATTCCTTTCACATGAACCTGACTCGTTTTGACGAGAAGATCGCCAAGACAATCCCCACGCTCATGAAGATGGGCATTCAAACCCTCAAAGTCTTCACCGCCTACAATGGACGTCTGCGCCTCGATGATGGGGGCATCTTCAAAGCGTTGCAGATCGCGCGCGATAACGGCATGCTCGTCATGGCGCATTGCGAAAACGGCGATGTGATCGAAACGCTCACCGCCCAAGCCCTCGCCGAAAAACGGACCTCGCCCATCTGGCATGCGCTTACGCGACCAGCCTGGGGAGCCGTCGAATCATCCCTGCGCATGGCAGCCATGGCAGAACAAGCGGATGCGCCCGTGTACATCGTCCACATGAACGCAGGCGGCGAAGTGGACATGCTGCAATATGCACGCGAACGCGGCGTGAAAGTGATGGGCGAAACTTGTCCGCAATATCTTTTCTTCACCGTTGACCATCTCGGCAGACCCGATGGCGCAAAATGGATCTGCTCCCCACCCATGCGCACAGAGCAAGATAACACCCGCCTGTGGGAAGGACTACATCAAGGCATTTTGCAAACCATCGGCACGGACCACTGCCCCTTCTATTATGACGGGACCAAGCCCATCGTCTATGAAGGAAGCGAGATCGCCATCCCCGGCAAGGAACTCGGACGGGATGACTTCACCAAGATCCCCAACGGCTTGCCCGGCATCCAAGACCGCATGTCAATTTTATGGACCTATGGCGTAAACGCAGGTTACATCACACCGAATCAATTCGTGGCGTATACGTCCACCAACCCGGCGAAGATATTTGGCTTGTACCCGCGCAAGGGAGCGCTCATCCCTGGCGCCGATGCGGACATCGTCATTTGGGATCCTGAAAAGCAAGTGAAATACGGCGTTGCCCATTCGCATCAGCGCACCGATTACAACTTGTACGAAGGTTGGGAACTCACGGGCTACCCCGAAAAAGTTTTCCTGCGCGGCAAATTGATCGTGGACGGCGATGAATGGAAAGGCAAGCGCGGGGATGGAAAGTTTTTGAAGCGAAGCGAAGGAATGGTTTTGTAACCCACAGCTCTATTGGGGGCTAAGCCCCCAATAGAGCATAAAATATCATTTAGAGGTAACTCATGCCATCCAAAAAACCGATCATCCACTGCGACGCACTCGTCGTCCACTGTATGGATTACCGCCTGCAAAAATTCATCCAACCGTGGATCACCGTCCGCTTTGGGTACGACAACTTCGATATCGTCTCGCTCGCGGGCAGCGTGCATGATTATGAAATGGTGTTGAAGTATGTAGAATTGGCGGTTAAGATTCACACCATCAAAACCGTCTGCCTCATCAACCACGAAGACTGCCGCGCATATGGACGCGAGGGCACATACAAGCGTCATAAGCACGATCTAATCGATGCGCAAACAAAGATCAAAGCGCTCTTCCCGCAGCTCAAAGTGGAAACCTTCTATCTACATCTGGATGGAGAATTCGAGTCTATTTCCTGATAATGACAATCACCCTGACGCTCTCGCCTCATTCCCCGGACCCTGAACTGATTCGCCAAGCCGCAGACGTGATCCTACGCCGCGGCTTGGTTGCCTTCCCCACCGAAACCGTCTACGGACTCGGCGCGAACGCTTTGGACGAAGAAGCCGTCGCAAAAATCTTTCACGCCAAAGGACGTCCTTCCAACGACCCGCTCATTGTTCACATTGCCGCCCTCGACGATGTCAAACTCGTCGCTTCTGAAACGCCACCCATCGTCAAAACGTTAGCTGCTGCCTTCTGGCCCGGTCCGCTGACGTTGGTGCTGCCCAAACAACCGCATGTGCCCGCCTCCGTCACAGCCGGGTTGGAGACGGTGGCGGTGCGTATTCCATCTCATACCATTGCGTTGGCGCTCATCCATGTCAGTGGCGTGCCCATTGCCGCGCCATCGGCGAATCGATTCGGGCATACCAGTCCCACCACGGCGGCACATGTGATAGATGACCTCTCCGGTCGCATTGACATGATCCTCGATGGTGGCGCGACTTCGGTGGGAGTCGAATCCACGGTGCTGGATGTCACTTGTACACCACCGATGATTCTGCGTCCGGGTGGGGTTTCGCGGGAAGCGATTGAAAAAGTCATCGGTCGCGTGGAGTTGCGAGATAATCGACCAAACTTGGCTGAAGAGGCACAAGCTTCACCGGGGTTGTTGGGCAAGCACTACACGCCCAAAGCGGAATTGGTCCTGTGCAAGGGCGAAAGAGTTTCGGCGTTGGAAAAATTATCGGAATTGGCGAAGCAGGCACGGGCGGAAGGAAGAAGCGTGGGTCTCTTGCTTGCAAACGAAGACATCCAAAGCTTCGCATCCCTTTCATGTATTTCATATCCGCTCGGTTCAGCCAATAACTTTGAAGCCATTGCGCGAAATCTTTACGCAGGCATGCGCGCGCTCGATGATAAAAATGTAAGCCTCATCCTGACGCGCGATTTCGGCGAGCAGGGTTTGGGGCTTGCCATCCATGACCGTTTGCTAAGAGCGGCGAGTCAGATCATTTAGAGTGTGCGTCGCACCAGACTTAACAAGATGAGTCTTCAGTGAAGATTCTCTCCTTAAGTAGACCCACCCACCCGTCTGGTGCGACGCACCCACATCCTCGGAGGAAAAAATGTCACACAAATGCGAAGCCATCGTCGTCCACTGCATGGACTATCGGTTGCAGTCTTATATCAATCAATGGCTGGAAGCAAATTTAGGAAAAGGTAGTTATGACCGCGCTGTGATGGCGGGCGGCGTGTACGATGTCTATGATGTCATTCGTCAGGTGGATATTGCGGCGCGGCTGCATGGCGTCTCGAAGGTCATCCTCATCAACCATGAAGATTGCGGTATGTACGGTCCCGGCGGGACGGAGGAACGCCACGAAGACGACCTCGATAAAGCCGAAGACAAAATCCGCAGGCTATTCCCGCAACTTGAAGTGGATACGTATTATTTGAAACTGGATGGGACGTTCGAGCAAAATTCGTAACCTTATAACTGATGTTATGCAATTTCTACTTTCTTGCACCTCTTGCCCTTCGACTGCGCTCCTCGACGTTCACTCGTCGCTCCGCTCAGGGCGGCTGCCGCGCTGAGCGGAGAGCGGGTGTTCGTCCCGCTCGTAGTCGAAGCGCAAGTGCGTAACATCAGCTCATAAGCAAATTTCAGCAACAACTGTCACACCTTTCTCTGCACATCAAGGAAAATATCATCCCATGTGATTGCAGGACTATGCGCTAGAAAATTCCTTTTTGTACACGGAGACAACGGACAGCACGGAAAACATTTTTCTGTGTCTTCCGTGAAATCCGTGTACAAAACAAAATCAATGGTGATAAAATACGCGCGATTAACCAAAGGACGC
>JACPVC010000205.1 GCA_016191955.1 Chloroflexota bacterium | reverse complement strand
GAGGATTTGGATTCGTGGGGTCACCGCCACCGCCTACCTGGGAGGGGTTGGTCAATGAGCCGCTGGCGTTGGCGGCAACATTTACCGTCAGATCGAAAGCGCTGGTTCCACCGCTGGCAGCAATGGCGGTTGTACTCGTACAGGTGATGACATTACTTGCCGCCACACAAGTCCAATCGGCTCCATTGGTGCCGCTGGGGGTGAAGCCTACATTATCGGTGATGCTCAAGCCGGTCGGAAGTACATCCACTACGGTGATCGTGTTAGCGCCGGTCGAGATATTGCCCGAATTCGTGACGGTTAATGTATAGGTGGTCGTGCTGCCTGCGGCAATGACCGTCGCGCCATTGCTCTTCACCAAGTCAAGGTCTACATAATTTACGGCGTTGCTGTCAACCGCACAGCCTTTGTTTAACGTATCGGTGCCGGTGCATTGACCCGCCGTGGTGCTGGTCGGCGCACTCGGATTAGACGGGTCACCACCGCCGCCAACTTGCGCTTGATTCGTCAATGTGCCGGTCGCGGTCGCATCCACATCTGCATCTACAATGATATCCGGGTAACTATTTAGCGGAGACAGAACATCCGAACGCGTACAGGTCAGGGTTGCAAGCGTACAGGTCCAGCCCGTGCCGCTTATGGCTGTAACTGTCAAACCTGCCGGTGGCACATCCACTACGGTGACCGTTCCGCTCGTATCGGCGCTGCCGTTGTTGGTCACTGTCAATGAATAGGATGTGGCGCCGCCAGCCGTAACGGATGTCACGCCATCGGTCTTGGCAAGCCCGAGGTTGGGGGAATTGGCTGTATCGGTATCCACCGCGCAGCCTTCATTTGGAGTATCGGTTCCAGTACACTGACCAGCCGTGGTGCTAGTCGGAGCGGATGAATTCGTCGGATCATTTCCGCCGCCCACCTGAGCTTGATTGGTCATCACACTGGGCGGGCTCGCATCCACCGTGACCTGGAAGCTGAACACACTCGTCGAGCCGCCCGCGATCACTGTGTTACTTGCACACGTAATAACATTGCTTGCTGCAACGCAGTTCCAATTGATGCCGTTAGTTCCACCCGGTGTAAAGCCCGCACTATCACTGATGGTCATGCCCGAAGGCAAGACGTCCACTACAGTGATCGTCCCGCTTGTGGCTACATTCCCGTTATTGGCAACCGTCAGGGTGTAGGTCGGTGTAGAGCTTCCAGCGACGCTCGTCACACCGTCGTTTTTTGTCAAGCCGAGGTTAGGGGCAGAGCCGGTATAGGTCGCCGTCGAATCATCGGTGACCGTGGTTGTGTTGTAGGTCCCGCTGGCTGTGGCAGTGTTGGGATTGGACCCATCCTCCGCGTTCACAGGTCCAAGGATACAGGTCGCGATCTGGTCATCGTTGGCGTTCGCAACCGGGAGGGTAAGCGGCGCAGAACCCAACACTGTGCCATCACCGTCCACCCACGAGCAACCCGAGGTGCTGACATCCGGGTCGGTCACATTGACCGCGCTCAATGCCACATCGCCAATATTTTCAACAAGCAGCCGGTAATAGACATTCCCTGGGATGGTCACGGTCAGGCTGGGAGTCCATGGACCCGTGCTCGTAGGACCCACAGATTTCAAGAGGCTAATTTTAGGCTCCGGGTCTTTCACCAGCACACTGGCAGTGGCAGTGTTGCCCGTGCCGCCATTTGATGAGCTGACAGTCACAAAGTTGCTCTTGAGACCGGTGGTTGTTCCACGCACACGCACTGTGATCGTACACGTATCCCCAGCTGCGAGGGAGTTGACCCCGGATAACTGAACCGACAAAGCGCCATCATTGGCTGTCAGTGTGCCGCCGCAGGTGGATGTTGCAGGGGTTGCCGGAGCGGTGGTGGTCGTATCCACAACCAAGCCGGATGGCAGGTTATCGGTAAAAGCGATATTTGTTAAAGCTGTGCTCGTATTGGGATTGTTGATCGAGAAATTAAGGTAAGTGGTGTTGCCTGTAAAGATCGGATTCGCCGTGAATGATTTGGCAATGACCGGGGGGGCTATCACGGTCAGCGTATCCTGACCAAAGCCAACATTGGGTGTGGTACTCGTATTCGCGCCTGATTCAGTCGCAGTGATATTGGTGGTGGTGTTGGTGTAAGAACCGGCAGTATTCCCTTTAATGCTTACAGAAATGGTACAGGAATTATTGGCAGTTAATGAGCCACTCCAACTGATCGTGGATGTACCTGCGGTGGCAGTCACTGTGCCGCTGCAATTGGTCGACAAGGAGTTGGGTGTGTTTATCACCAGTCCGCCAGGCAGGACATCCGTAAAGCTAACGCCGGTCAGATTATCGGCACCGGAAGTTGTGTTGTCAATCGTGAAGGTTAACGTGCTGGCGCTTGCCACCGAAATGGGATCCGTCTGGAAGGATTTAGAAATGGTTGGCGGAGGAGGATTCGAACAACCGCTGATCGAGACATTATCCAAAAATACGGTGTCATCGGCTTTGCCGCTCTGCGATCCCACAAAGATAATGCGGAAGTAGGTTGTGGCAGCGTTGGCAGGCGTCGAGGTGTTGTTGGAAACTGAACCCCAATTGTTCTTATATCCAGTGGTACCCCATGCCCCGGTTCCTCTCTGAGTCCAGTTCGTTCCATCCGTACTAGCCAAGACATACCAGTTATCTCCATTGGACCAACTGCCGCCCAAATTGGCACTGGCGGTCAGCACTAAACCGCCATAGTCAATCGCATTAACCTGGAACTGGAAATAAGGGGTTGTGCTACCTGTGGGAGTTCCGCTTGAAGACCATCCCTCCTGGATACCCCACGTATTGCCATCAAGAGCTACCGGGTTAACAAAACCACTTGGGTCCCCTGCAAATGTATTGCTGGTGCTATTTGCAATTCCGGAAGAAGACCCGCCTCCAGACCCGTATGAAGTTGTAGCACCAGAAGCAGTGCCGCTGGTGGTCCCGGCAAATGGACCGCTATTGATGCCCGTGGAAAGACTGTTGAAATTCCATGTAGCCAGGGTCGTTGAACTTGTACAAGTGCTTGGCGGGGCTGGTGAAGAACTGACCACCAAGGTATCGGAAGCCGTATCGCCGGTATCGGTAGCGCCTATCTTTAACGTACCGGTTGTATTGGCATAGGTACCGGTCGTGTTCGAAGTGACTGTTACCGCAATAGTACATGTGCTTGAAGCCGCCACAGTAATATTGGTAAATGTGAGTGGGTCGGTCAGACTGCCGGAAGTTGGCGAGGGCGTGCCACAACCGGTATAACTTACATTGGCGTTTGCCAGGCTCACATTGGCAGGCAGATCATCTGTAAAATTGACATCATCGATCTGCTCCGCCCCGGGGTTGTTAATGGTAAATGTCAGCGTCGAGTTATTGCCGGGAGTGATGGTCTTCGGTGAAAAGGATTTTTCCACACCGGCATTGACAATATAAGCATAGCGCGTCGAAACGCCGTAGTCGGAGTTATAGTGATAGCTGCTACCGGAGAAGTCGTAGATCAAGGTGCTGAGCGGCTCGGGGTTGACCAAAGGAGCGCTTGGCACCTGAAGAATCGTCACCTTATAGGTAACGGTGATGTCCCCGCCCACCTTGCCGGTGCTCAAACAGGAACGGTAGTTCGGGTCTGTGGTGTCGTTTTCCCACGTACAAGCATCGCCATATGCCTTATCGTTGGGGCTGGAAACCGTCGCCGACGAATCTGCCGTGTAGGTGGTGGAAACGGTTTCCACCTGAAAGATCGTATTGGGAATATTGATAAAACTTTCGAGCTGTTCATAGCCTTGTGTGGCGGTAAAGCCGATCAAGCGAATATAATACGTATTCCCCACCATCATGGTCATCGTTCCGCCGGGAGCAACCGAACTGGACCCTAAAGCCAGATCCGCTTCGTTGGTGGCGAAGCGCACATCGGTCACCGCGTTACGGTTTTGAGAGACCAGATGCTCCACATATAATTCCCTGTCAGCGGGCGTGTTCTCGGAAATGCCGCCGTCGGCTGTGACGGTAATGTCGTAGTATTCGGTCGTATCGTATGCGTTCGAGTCGCGTTCCACTTGTACTTCAAAGTAGAAATCATAACAATCGTTTGCGGCAAGGCTGGCAATGGTGATCGAAGAATTGGTTCCGGGGCGCACACCAATGTAAGGATTCGAACCATCCAGACTAAATGTGGCAGTCACATTCGTTGCCGGATCAGGACCCGTGTTACAAACACGCGCGCCAATGGGAAAGTGATTCGGTCCCACGTTGACGTTATTGCTATCGAGACCGATCACATTCCATGTGATCGGTTCAATCGTCAGGTTTGCGGCGGCAGCGGCTGACGTTTGGGGAATAATCAACGACCATGTCAAACCGATAATTGTTAAAAATGAGAACAGGTTTTGAAGCTTCTTCGAAATGATTTTGGGATTTGATGGTTTCATTTTTTTGCCCTTTTCAATTACATAACAGAATACGTAACTAAAAAAACATTTCTCCACCCTGGCAAATACCAGGGCTGGACAAATGTATAACGACAACCTCTGAACCCGCGAAATGATCGGTCGGGCCTATACTGGGACCTGTTTCTTCAATGTACATCAATAGATTTCCCTTACCGCCTCTTCTCGGTCTTCTTTGCGAATTGTTAAATGGTTACGATTTATATAATACAATAATCCAAGAAGAAAAACTACACAATTAGGGTTTGTGCTGAACTTAGCTGGGGGAAAACCCTTATTTTTAGGTATTTACAGGCAAATTACAGCCGTGTAACAGGATTGCCTTTCCCTTCTTTTTGCCTTATCATAGGGTTATACGAAATGACCGCTTTTCCTGCAAGGAGGTAGCTGTGACTCACAAATCATTTGCTCGTCTGACCGTCCTCGCCCTGTTGGCAATGCTGGCAGCGCTGATTCCGCTCCAGGTCCGCGCGGGAGGCGTGTGCGGCGGCGCATACACTATTGACCAAGGCGATACCGTCGACAAACTGGCTGCCATGTGCGGTACAACATCCGCCGCCATCTTTTCTGCCAACCCCGGCTTGAAAGAACCACTGACGGTTGGGCAAGTCATCACCATTCCCGGCGCGAATTATGGCGTGACAACGACTGCGGATCTAACGGGCACCCCCGCAGCGGGAAATGCAACCGCCATCCCCGGCGCAGTGGTGAATAATTATTACTATTATTACTACAACTATTACTATGCCAACGCCCCGGTGACGTATACCAACACGTATATCGTTCAGGCGGGTGACACTTTCGCGAACATCGCTGCCCGTTATGGGGTGAGCGTCTCTCAACTTTGGGCGGCGAACCCGCAGTTGACGGATATCAATGTGCTGTATATCGGGCAGTTGATTTACATCCCGAATTCAACATACTATCCTGTCGGCTCCCCCACCGCCACGCAGGAACCACAAAAGTTTTCAGATAATTCGGAGATCCCCAAGAACGCCGCTTACGCCACCGTCTGGCTCGTCAACAAATCGGAGACCGAAGTTTATATTTCACTGCACACCAGCCGCGCAGACGGGACGAATGGGGTCAATGAATATCCGGTCAAGAACCGGGTGAGCGCGGAGATTCCCACCGGCTGGGTCGATTATGTCGCTTACGTTGGCGGCAGGAAATTCACCGGCGGCTTCATGTTGAAAGAAGGCGAACAACACACCATCACCTTCAACAGAAGCAAGGTGGTTGTGGATTAACGCCAGCCCCACTTGATCTTCATGAATGCAAGTGACCCGCTTAACGTGTTCTGATACACTTGGCGGGTCATTTTCGTTTATAAGGAGAATGTATGCCTAATCATCCCATCCCGGTCATTGAAGCGCGCGGAACATACCACAAGGTTGGCAGGCAAATCGGTGAGCAATGCAAAACACAAATCGCAGGGATGATGTCCCTGTTGCGTGAGAGCCTGCCCCCCAATAAAACCTGGGACATGCTCGTGAACGAAAGCCGCATCTTCCAAACCCACAGCCGCGCAGTCTACCCGCAATACATGAATGAACTCGAAGGTATCGCAGAGGGTGCGGACGTTTCGTTCGATGAAATTTTCATTTCGATGTGCGAAGAACTTTGGGAGACTCCGCCCTACGGCAAAGGCTGCACCGACATGGCAGCTCGCGGACGCGCCACACTCGACGGCACAACTCTGGTCGCGCACACAAATGACCTTTCTGCAAAAAGTGAGCACGATCTTGTCATCCTCAAAATTCAAGCAGGCGATGAGCCGGAATTTATTGGCGTTTCGGCGGGCGGGGTTGGAATCAGCGCGGGCTACAATGCCGCAAAGATCAGCCTGACTGGCAACCAACTCAACAGCAATGACGTCCGTCACGGCGTGCCGCGGCTCCTCGTCGTGCGAGCCATTCTCGGTTCCAGGCATTTGAGCGAGGCAATGGATGCCTGCCTGCTCAAGGAACGCGCATCCAGCTACAACAACGTCATTGCCGACGGCACGGGCGAAGTCTATTCGATGGAAGGCAGCGCCACCGACCTCGAAGCGATCTACATCGAAAAGGATGTGATGGCGCACGCGAATCACTATACCCATCCCGCCATGCGCCGCTTCGAACTTGACCGGAGCACGATTGCCAACTCGATCATTCGCCACAACCGAGCCGAGTACTTGCTTAAAGAGAACTACGGCAAATTGACTCCTGATCTGTTCAAGCAACTTCTCGCCGACCATGCGGGGTATCCCACCTCCATTTGCAAGCACGGCTTTAACAGCGTGACCGTTTTCAGCATCATCGTCCAGGTCGAAACCCTCACCGCCTGGATCGGGCGCGGACATCCGTGTGAAACGGTGTACGCGGAATATAAACTCGAACCCTACCAGCATTAATATCCACCGCAAAGCACGCTAAGGGCGCTAAGATTCAAACGGTTTTCTTCGCGTTCTTCGCGCACTTGGCGGTTGTCTTTAAGCTCACGCCGCCGAGGACGGCGGCGTGTAAATATAAAAACTCTGCGCCGAGGACGGCGCAGGGAGCAGGTAAACACCATGACTACCACTCTCTCCCTCTTCCCCACCACTTACGAATCCTCCCGCGAGCGTTTTCGCGGAAACCTCCCTGCCGTCCACAAGATGTGGAGCAAGGCAGCGTTGCATCAACACACCCTATCCTTTGACAACAGCCTGACCATCGACTGGATCTACTCTGAAGCGACCGAAAAGAACGAGAAGATTCTCGTCTTCACCACCGGCGAACACGGCGTGGAATGTTATGTCGGCTCGACAATGATGCAGCGCTTCATCGAAGACTATATGCCAAGGATCGACCCGCGAACTACGGGCATTCTGCTTGTCCACGCGATCAACCCGTGGGGCATGAAAAATCACCGCCGCGGCAACAAGGACAACATCGACCTCAACCGCACCTTCATGCTCGACCCGCAATTCGACCCGACTTTTAATCCCGCTTACGATAAGATCGATGCATTCCTCAACCCCAAAGGAACGTTAACCAACACCATCATCAATAACATTGCTTATCTCTTTGGGCTTGGTTGGAATATCGCACGCATAGGTATGCGCGGTTTCCGAGACGCCCTCCTGCTTGGACAATATCGCAACTCGCAAGGCTTGTACTACGGCGGCGTGGAAATCCCCGAAGAGACTCGCACCATCATGGACTTATACAAATTAGCACTGCGCGACTATGACCAAGTGCTGCACCTCGACATGCACACCGGCTACGGTCCGCGCTACCAGATGAGTTTGGTCAACTCATCCCTGGATAAAGGCACATCCGAATATTTCGAGAAGCGCTTCAACTATCCCCTCGTGGTAGCCGCCACCGCAGACGAGTTCTACGCCATCCGCGGCGACATGATCGATTACATCTACGCGTTACAGCAACGCGACTTCCCTGCTAAAAGACTCTACGCCACTTCATTTGAATTCGGCACCCTCGGTGACACACTCTACGGCTTATTCCAAAGTCCGCGCGTGATGATCCACGAGAACCGCGCGCACTGGCATGGGGCGGTCAATAAGAAAGTCCATGCACAGGCGAAGCAGGGATTTGAAGGGTTGTTCAACCCATCCGCACAAGATTGGAAACAGAAGGCGGTCAAAGATGCCGAGCAGGCGTTCGATGGGATTTTGAAAGCGGAAGGATACATCTCCTAGGGCATGACCATTGTCACCTATCAATGAGGTGATTTATTTGGGAAAATGACCGTCAAGATTCATTTCAAAATCTTGAAAG
Source organism: Chloroflexota bacterium (assembly GCA_016191955.1). Classification (GTDB taxonomy): domain Bacteria; phylum Chloroflexota; class Anaerolineae; order Anaerolineales; family Villigracilaceae; genus Villigracilis. Next base: position 20,999 of record JACPVC010000205.1, on the reverse strand, counting down.
GTAGGATACATCATGTCCAAAAAGAAATGGTTGACTGTTGGAATTGGCGTTTTTGCTTGTATCTGCATCGCCGGCGTGTGGCTGCTTGGAGTCGGCTTCTTCCGCCCGGCGCTTTTCAACCCCTTCATGCCAGTATATGAATATGAGATCATGCCATCCGTGCATGAAGGGTACTCACACCAGACTCTGACGCGCGAGGGCATCACCTACGAAAGCGACCATGCGGAATTCGGATTATCCACCGGCGGGAGCGATCATCAGATCGGTCAAACCCCAATGGGCGGGCGGCTAATCGAAGTCGCAGGGCAGCCCGATTATGTCGTGCTTTTCGATTTCATGTCACCCATTGGCGTTTTTCGCAAAAGCGGAAATCCGCCCTTCGACTGGCGCGCAGTTGACTTTACCGAGATGCAGCTCTATCCTTACCCAAGCAGTGCTACAGCCGGGACCGCGCCCATCACCTCAACAGATGCGGCGCTCATCAAAGAAGCCCTCACGCCAATACGCGAAGGGACCTCCGCCATCTCGCCCGACCAAGTCCATGCAGGTTATCAAAGTTTCTTCCTCAATCTTTACAGCGACCAACTCTATGGAATGTGGTACATGATCCCCGTGTACGTGGATGAGACCGGGCAAGCCTATGTAGCGGAGAATACCCTTTCAAAAGAATGGTTCCCCGCCAACGAGACATTTTCGAATTGGGTTCGGTAAATCAAATCACGCAAACTTCAACATCATCAAAATATCTTCCACGGCGGCGTTGAACACCTCGGTCATAATCTCATCGCGGACAAAATACTCCCCGCCAAACGAGCCATCCCCGTACACTTCGCGGGCAGTCTTGGAATCCATAATGGCGCTGGGAACCATGGGAGAAAGTTTCGGCTCGGCAGGCATCTCGCTGACAATGGTGAACGGGAACGCCTCCAGCCAGTTGGCATGTTTCGGCTTGAGGTTGTATTTGAGCGCCACCTTCTCCACCGAATGAGACATCCACCAGTCGTACCAATCTAATTTCAAACCGGGCATGTCGTTGATGACATCATTCAAGTGGACGTTCACACCCTTATTGCCGCCATGCCCGTTCAGAATCAAAATTCGGCGAAAACCCTGATGATATGCCGAGCGGATAATATCCTCGACAACCGCAATCAGAGTCGAGACTCGCAAGGTCAACGTGCCAGGGTAATCGCGAAAGTATGGAGAGTTGCCAAAGTTCACGGGCGGCGCGACCAGCACCCCGGTCTGGTTTGAAGCTGCATCCGCCATCGCCAGCGGAATTTTGATATCCGTGAGCAGACTCAAATAGCCATGTTGTTCGCAAGCGCCAGTGACCAAAATCAAACGGTCATCCTGCCCAAGGTATCGTTCCACATCCATCCAGTTCAGTTCTTCAAGTCGCATTTTTCCTCGTCAATAATTATGTCATGCTGAGGGGCGCTCTTTGCCCCGAAGCATCTCTACCAAATTCCACCAGAGACCCTCACCGGCACTGCATCCGCGGCGCGGTGCATGTGTCAGTCGCGAAGATCGCGCTCCCTCAGGGTGACACACTCTCACAAACTTCCCGCAACCCCATCCGCCCGTGGATCACTGCCCCCGCACAACACGCCTGTTTCATCGCGCAAGATCACCTGCCCCCTGCCAAAGACCGCCCGCTCATACCCGCTGACCTCATTCAATGAGTGACCCATCTCGCGCAAAGAATTCACAGTGGCAGTTGGCATACCTTCTTCAATATCCACCTTGCCGCCCGCCGACTCAGCATCGAGACAGAAGCGCGGAAGATCTAATGCCGCTTGAGGGTCAAGCCCGGCATCCTTCAATGTAGAGAGCACTTGCACATGTCCTTGCGGTTGCATGAATCCGCCCATCACACCATACGAAGCATATAACGAGTTATCTGAAACGCGCGTCACCATCGCTGGAATGATCGTGTGATATGGACGCTTGCCGGGCGCGAGCGCATTGGGATGATTCGGGTCGAGGCTGAAGTTATGTCCGCGGTTTTGCAGGGTGAAGCCCCAGCCCTTCGGCACAATGCCCGTGCCAAAGCCCATGTAATTGCTGTTGATGAACGAACACGCATTGCCCATGCCATCCACTACACTCAAATACACCGTACCTGACAACGTCACCGGCGAGCCGCGCTGCGGGTCTATCGTCGCGTGTTTCAGGTCGATCAACTTGCGGCGCTCGCTCGCATATTCTTTCGAGAGCAACTCCGCCATCGGTATTTTCGTGAATGCCGGGTCTGCCACATACCACTTCGCATCCGCGAACGCAAGGCGCATAGCTTCAATCATCAAATGCATGCGCTCCGCTGAGAGCAATTCCATTCCAGCAAGGTCAAAGCCTTCGAGGATGTTCAATGCGATCAGCGCCGTAATGCCCTGCCCATTCGGCGGACATTCATGCACACGCAGTCCACGATAATCGACGGATAAAGGAGTCTCCCAAGTGGACACATGCGACGCGAGGTCTTCAACGGACAGGCACCCGCCCGCCTCTTTAATCACGGCGACAATTGATTCTGCAACCGAGCCTTGGTAAAAGCCGAGAGCGCCCTGCTCCGCCACGAGTTTAAATGTGCGCGCCAAGCCGGGGTTACGAAAAATTTCGCCGGCCTTCGGCGCACGCCCGTCGATGGTTAACTCACTTCCATTCAACGCGGACTTCAATTGTCTGTCCGCGCCGCGCGCCCAAAAGTGAGCTGTGATCGGTGCGACGGGAAAACCTTCGTCCGCGAGTCGAATCGCTGGAGCGAGAATCTCAGACATCGAAAGTGAGCCGTGTTTCTCGATCAAGTCACACCAACCCGCACACGCCCCAGGGACGGTGACCGTATGCGGATGAAACGGCGGCAATGACTCAGCGAGGAGTCCCTCACGCTTCAGTCGCTCAAGCGTCAGCGCGGACGAGGCGCGTCCCGATCCGTTGAGGGCGGTCACCTGCTGAGTCTGCGCGTCATAATACAACGCGAACATATCCCCGCCAATGCCCGTGGAGGTTGGCTCGGTGACGTTCAGCGCGGCGGCGGCGGCAACGGCGGCATCCGCGGCATTGCCACCCTTGGAAAGGACTTCGATGCCCGCGGCAGTTGCCAGCGGCTGAGACGTGGCAACAATACCGCGACGGCTATACACGGGAGAGCGACGAGAGTTGAAAGATGTGGTTGTCATGGATTCTCGATTCTGTCATCCTGAGCGCAGCGAAGGATCTCTGAGATTATCGTAGAGACTCTTCGCTCCACTCAGAGTGACATGGCGAAGTATAATCCCATCAACGAGGTGGACGATGAAAAAACTTCTCTCCCTTTTCTTTGCGATCAGCCTAACCCTCTCCGCCTGTGGGACAATATCCACACAGCCCACGCCTCTCGCACAAACAGGGACGCCAACTGTAACCCCGACGGCGACTCAAACGCCCACATCCACCATTACGCCCCTACCCACCATCCCAACCTTCACCCCGACATTCGATGTCTCGACCCTTGTCACGGTCACACCGGCGGAGAAAGCGGAGTGCCCACCTTCTGATTTGACAGTAAATGTGAATGATTATTTTCCAAAAAAATTAGAATACCCCTCTCCTGACGTGACAGAAAAAATTCTAGAATTCTTGAACAAAGGGGGAAATGGAGAGGCTCTTGCTAAAAGACTCGACGAAATCTACATAAAATCAGATTATAGAGGTGGGTATGCATTTCGTGATGTCACGGGCGATCAAGTTCCTGAATTTCTATTTGTAGAAATAAATTACGAAGGAAAACCTATTGTCTTCTCATGCCAGAACGGAAACTTTGAAAAGCGTTTTGTCCTATCAGAGGATTATGAGTTTTGGGACTACACTCTTGAAATTGATGATTTGGTTAGAGACGGAATATCTGAAATAATTGTCACAGGGACAAGTGGTGTCAGTTTTCCTCAATCCAAAATTTTCATATATAAGTGGAATGGACAAACTTTTGAAATCTTGGGTACGCTAAACATTTTAGCACTTAGAAAAACAGAAATCAAAGACTCCGATAGGAATGGAAGTAAGGAGATTATTTTTATTGGAGATAACCCTGGCTGCCTTAGTTGTTCCAATTTTCTACCTCAAAGAGAAAGAACTATCACCTATGGATGGAATGGAAAAGAATTTATTGAAACATCAAATGAATTCTCATCACCCAAATATCGCTTTCAGGCAGTTCAAGACGCTGATTTTGATGTAAGCGAGGGAAAAATTGACAAAGCATTGAATCTATATAAGGAAGTTATCGTAAACGAAAATCTGGAATGGTGGTCACCTGAACAATTTGCCTACGAACAAGATGCTTCGCACAGAGCAATTCCGGGATATACCCCTATTCCAGAGCCTGTCTCCGATCCCACCGAATACCCCCGCCTAGCCGCCTATGCCTATTACCGTATCATGCTCCTCCACCTCATGCAGGGACAGGAGACAGAAGCCGCGTCCGCGTACCAAACCCTGCAAGATGCTTTTGGTACCGACCCATACGCCGCTCCCTATGTGGAGATGGCAACCACGTTCTGGGAGTCGTACCAGTCCATGCACAAAATGTATGATGGCTGTGCGGCGGCAATCCAATACGCGGTGGAGCATCCGGAGATTCTGATTCCGCTCGGCAGTGATTATCACGGCTGGCAGAGTCATATCTACATACCTGCGGATGTGTGTCCATTCAGATAATGATATAATCGTTTTACGCTTTTAGGTTCGATAGGAGAATCGTATGGACGCTGTAACCGTATCCCCAAAATATCAAGTGGTCATCCCTCAAAAGATCCGCGAGCAGATGAAGGTCAAGCCGGGGCAGAAGATGCACGTCATTGCTTATGACAATATGGTCGTGTTCATTCCCGTCCGCCCGATGAAAGAGGCACGCGGGTCTCTCAAAGGCATTGACACTAATATTGAACGCGAAGAGGAAGACCACGTATGAACATCGTGGATTCTTCCGGCTGGCTCGAATATTTCGCAAACGGGGGTAACGCGGACTTTTTCGCTCCTGCCATCGAAGACACAAAAAATCTGCTTGTGCCTGTCATTTGCATTTACGAGGTCTTCAAGCGCATCCGCCAGCAGCGCGGAGTCAACGAAGCGCAACAGCACATCGGGGATATGAAACTTGGCACGGTCATCGAAATCGACGAATCCCTTGCCCTGAGCGCCGCGCAAATTTCCCACGACTTGAAATTGCCAATGGCAGACAGTCTCATCCTTGCCACGGCGCGGGCGAACAATGCAATCCTCTGGACTCAAGATGAACATTTCAAAGGGCTGGATGGGGTGAAATATATCGAGAAGAAGCATTAGCAAAGAGACGGTCATCTAGCAGATGACCGTCTCTTTTTGTAACTTGTTATAATTGCGTCAATTCAACGCGGAGGACACAGGATGTCACAGGTATATGACTACGTCATCATCGGTTCGGGGTTCGGTGGCAGTGTTTCAGCCATGCGGTTGACAGAAAAAGGATACTCCGTTCTCGTTCTCGAAAAGGGGAAACGATATGAAGATAAAGATTTCGCCAAAACCAATTGGCAATTCTGGAAATATATCTGGATGCCTGCCATCCGAGCACATGGCATTCTGCAGATCGCCATCCTCAAAGGCGTGATGGTGCTGCACGGCGCTGGCGTAGGCGGTGGGAGTTTGGGATATGCCAATGTCCTTGAAGTTCCGAATGATGAGACCTTCGCCACCCCGGCGTGGAATAAAAATGTGAAGTGGGGCGAGGTGCTCCGCCCGCATTATGAGACAGCGAAACACATGTTAGGTGTGGCACGCAATCCTAAACTCTGGAAATCTGATCTCACCCTCAAACAAATTGCGGAAGAACGCGGCATGGGTCACACCTTCCGTGCAACAGATGTGGGCGCGTACTTCGGCGAATCAGGCGTGACCATGCCTGATCCATTCTTCGGTGGCGAAGGACCAGACCGGGCAGGCTGCCAACACTGCGGCGGCTGCATGGTGGGATGCCGTCACAACGCGAAAAACACATTGCCGAAGAATTATCTATATTTTGCCGAGAAACACGGGGCGAAAGTGCAAGCGGAAGTGGAAGTAACTGACGTTAGACCGTGGACGATGGACCATGGACCGTCTACGGTCCATGGTCCATCGTCCGAACCAGGCTATACAATCACCTTCCGCGACTCAACCAAGATATTCAAGCAAACAAAAACCGTCTACGCACACAACGTTATCTTCTCGGCAGGCGTGATGGGGACGATGAAATTGCTTTTGAAATTGCGCGACGTGAAAAAGTCGCTTCCGAATCTTTCGCCGCGGCTGGGTGACATGGTACGCACCAACTCTGAAGCCTTGCTCGGTTCGATTGCCCGCAACTCGGATATCAATTATTCAGAGGGCGTTTCGATCTCGTCCATTTTCAATGCAGACGAAGTCACACGCATCGAGCCTGTGCGCTACCCCGATGGCTCGTCGTTGATGCGTTTTCTCGGCGCGCCGCTTATTTCGGACGTGACCAACATCCCGGCGCGCATCTTCCGCTCGCTGACGTGGATCTTCCAAAACCCGATGGATTATCTGCGGGCAATGGCATTGCCGGGTTGGGCGCACAACACCACCATCCTGCTCGTAATGCAAAATGTGGATAACCACATGAAACTGCATATCGGGCGCAGTCCGTTGACGTTCTTTCGCCGCGGCTTGGTGGCAGAACGCGAAACCGACCGCGAGATCAACGCGCGCGTGGATGCCGGTCATGATGTGACGCGCGAGTTTGCAAAACGCATCAACGGCGCGGCGCTGGGTTCCGTCACCGAGAACGTGTTCAACCTGCCGACCACGGCTCACATCCTCGGCGGCGCGCCAATGGGCAAGAACGCCGAAGAAAGCGTGATTGATGAGAATTTTCAAATTCACAATTACAATGGGCTGTATATCATCGACGGCTCGGTGATGCCCGCCAACCCCGGCGTGAATCCATCATTGACAATTACGGCATTGGCAGAGTATGCTATGAGTCAAGTTGCCCCAAAGTAGATGAATAAAACAAAAAGTGGAGGAAATATGACAACTCAAATCAACCCGGAAATAGTATCAGGACACTCATCAAAACAGGAAAACCAATAAAATTTTATTGGTTTTCCTGTTTTTTCTTGTAATATGTGCAATTGCTTGTCTGGCGCTTTTGATAGTTCGACAAAAAAACAGTCGCTTGATTCAAGCAAGTCAACTTGCGCTCCAGGGGAGATGCCCCGAAGCAATTCAATTGCTGGATGAGATCATAGCTGACGACCCAAAATCGGTGAAAGCATATCAAGTCCGCGTAGAATGCTATCTCAGTTTTCAATCCAATGTTTTTACGGAAGCACAGGGGTATTTAGTTGCGGCATTACAAGATACAAATACAATCTTGGAATTGCAACCTCAAGATGCCAGTTATTACGCAAAAAGAGACTACATTTTGCGCGAACTCGCAAACCTGGAAATCTATTCCGTAAATAAGTTTACGATCTACGATCTTGCGAATCAAGATGTGAGGAAATCCATTGAACTGGGCGCGCCCGTTTCATCGTATGTTTACCGGCATTATGCCCGAAACCTTATTGAAGGCAATCACTGTCAGGAGGGGTTGGAAGAGACTCAAAAACTGATTCAACAGTTTGGCACACAAGGTCCTGACTATGGTCAATATTACAGTGTTTATCTCACCGAAGCATATATCTGTCTCGGCGAACTGGATAAAGCGCTCGAAAGTGCTCAGTTCATCACTTGCGACGATCCGGTTTCTACATGTAAATCTGGCTTAATGACTGAGATTTACTTACAGTCTGAAGATTACGATAATGCTCTCAATACGGTGAACTACATGATCAACTGGCAACCCGTTGGCGGCGGCTGGCGTTACTTCATCCGTGCCCTGATCTATTATGAACAAGGGCTAACCGAGCTTGCTTTGCAAGACCTCGAAACAGGGGATGCATATTCATGGTATGGAAACGGTGTTTATTGGTATGTCAATGCGCAAATGGCATTCGCTGAAGGGGATACAGAAACAGGCATTAATTACCTTCACCAAGCCGAACAAACCTTGGATGTCGGGTATGCCCCCTTGCGCCAACAGATCATCAAAGAACTGGCGTCGTATGGCAAAAAGCCAATCGAATTAGAACCCAACCTGCCTTTCGAATTCCCATTATTGCCATAGAAAAATCCGTTTTTTCTATAACAGCGAAGGCTGATAGGGTTTATTTGGTGTTTCAATGTCGTCCCACGGGAGTGGGGCGATTTTGATTCGGGATGAAATTTGGCTGTGGAACTCGCGGGCGATGTATGGAGCAAGCATATTATCCGGCGAATGGCAGAAGACGAACGCATCTTTCCCTGCCGATAACTGATCCACGACCCGAGCCACCCATTCGCTGATAAAGGGCTGGTTATGCTCCATTTCAGGGTGACCGATGAAACGCAAAAATGTGAAATCTGTGGTGACCTCCTCGAAGACCGGCACGTTCGGTTTGCGTTCGCGCGCTTCAAGTAGACTCTCATACGTGCTTCCCTTGATAGACTCGTCTCCCGCCAACTCACGGATCGGACGGGTATCGATAACGACACGTGCCATGTTGTGATCTGCGAGGAGTTTATTCAGCGCATTGCGATGCTCATCCTCGAACCAGTCGAGGTGGCGCACTTCCACGCCGAGGCGCACATCTTTCGGGAAAGCGGACAAAAAAGTGGCAAGGTCAGCTATCAGCTTGGGCGAATAGCTTGGGGGCAGCTGCAAAAACATCGGTCCAAGACGAGAGGCGAGCGGGCGCATGGCATCCACAAACGCGTGAGCACGGTCGATGTAATCTTTCAACGTGCCGTTGTGACTGATCGCCTTTGGAATCTTCAAACAGAAGCGGAAAGACTCCGGGGTGTGTTCGATCCATGAGTCAATGGTCTTGGGGGCAGGGACAGCATAGAAGGTTGTGTTACCTTCTATGGTGGTCAGACGGTTGGCATACTCGCGCAAAAAATCTGCGGGCTTTGTACCTTTGGGGTAAAAGCTCCCCACCCATCCTTTGAACGACCAGACCGGACAGCCAAGATAAAGTGTCATATAAATATTATAGCGATAGCATAAATGTACTACCAGTTATTGACTTGATTTTATATAGTGATGGTAATATAGTTTTCTAAAATCAGACAAATTCTGTCCAATTTTATCTGATTTTAATGTACAATGCCTTTTCATTCTTTAGCAACTACACTTTCTCTGAAGCACTTTAGTAGTAAAAAATTGAAAGGCGCCAATCTGTGTTCAAAGATCGAAAGTTCCTCCATCTTTTGGAAGCAGCACCAGATGCAATGGTCATTGTCGATGGTAAGGGCAGCATTGCACTGGTCAATTCAAAGTTCGAGAAGATGTTCGGTTGGACCCAGGATGAAGCGCGGGGGCAACCGATTGAGACGTTTATCCCTACACGCTATCGCCGAAAGCACGAACAACACCGCAACAACTATTTTTCCGATATGCGTGTACGACCCATGGGCAGCGGTTTGGATTTATTCGGGTTGAAGCGGGATGGCAGTGAAATCCCGGTTGAGATCAGCCTCAGTCCTTTGGAAGTGACTGAAGGGAGATATGCAATTGCCGCCATCCGCGATACGACCGAACGACAGCGGGCAGAAAACAAATTCCGCAGCTTGTTGGAAGCCGCTCCGGATGCGATCATCGTTGTGAACCGCGCAGGCATTATCCAAATTGTCAATACGCAGACAGAGAAAATGTTCGGCTATGAGCGCAGTGAAATCGTAGGACAACCGATCGAGACCCTGGTGCCAAAACGCTTTCGTAAAAAACATGCGGGGCATAGACAGGAATATTACGCCGACGCGCCGGTACGCCCGATGGGTGTCGGATTGGAGTTGTTTGGCTTGCGGAAAAATCACACGGAATTCCCGGTGGAGATCAGCCTCAGCCCGCTCGATGTGGATGGAGACTTGCTTGTCAGCGCCGTGGTCAGGGATGTGACGCGCCGCAAACAGAACGAAGATGACATCAAAAAGCTGAACATCGACCTGAAGCAGCGCGCTTCGCAACTGGAAGCGGCAAACAAGGAATTGGAATCGTTCAGTTACTCCGTGTCGCATGACTTGCGCGCCCCACTGCGAAGCATTGATGGATTCAGCCAGGCTCTTTTGGAAGATTATAGCCAGACCTTGCCTCCGGAGGGGCGTAACTATCTCGAACGGGTGCGCGCGGCGGCACAACGAATGGCAGTTCTGATCGATGGGCTGCTCGCCCTTTCACGCGTAACTCGCACCTCCCTGCAACCCCGCTTCATCAATCTGAGCGAGATTGCAGAAGAGATTGTCACCTCCCTGCGCGAGAGCGAACCGAAGCGAAAAGTGACAGTCACCATTACACCGGGTTTAATGGCGGAAGGCGACCCGCAGTTGATGCGCATCGTCTTCGAAAACCTGTTGGGCAATGCCTGGAAGTTCACATCGAAGCGCGAGCACGCCACCATCGAATTCGGACAAAAGGAAAGGGCAAAAGAGCGCACTTTCTATATACGCGACAACGGAGCCGGCTTCGACATGGCATACACGGATAAATTATTCGGTGTTTTTCAACGGCTGCATTCCGTAAGCGATTATCCCGGAACCGGAATTGGGCTGGCAACGGTCCAACGCATCATAAACATTCACGGCGGGCGCATCTGGGCAGAAAGCAAGGAAGGCGAAGGCGCGACGTTCTACTTTACGATCGATGGAGTCTCAAATGACAGAAAAAATGATATTATTAGTTGAAGACAATCCCGATGACGAAGCTCTAACCATTCGAGCGCTCAACAAGAACAAGATCGCCAACAATCTTTCCATAGTGCGGGATGGCGTTGAAGCGCTTGATTTTCTTTTTTGCACCGGACCCTATTCCAACCGCGACCCGCACGATATGCCAGAGGTGGTTCTACTTGACCTCAAACTCCCCAAAGTGGATGGGTTGGAGGTACTGCGCCAGGTGCGGGCGGATCAACGCACCCGTTTATTACCCGTTGTGATCCTCACCTCCTCGAAGGAAGAACAGGACCTGATCAAAAGCTATAGTCTGGGAGCGAATTCATACATCCGCAAGCCGGTGGATTTCAGTCAATTTGTGGAGGCGATCCACCAGCTTGAAATGTATTGGCTGGTTCTGAATGAGCCGCCTCCTTTTTAACAGCCGATGAAAAAAGATTTACGCGTCCTACTCATCGAAGATACTGAAAATGATGTCATATTGCTCCTGCGTGAGCTTGAAAAGAACGGCTACCAGGTGGACTATCAACGCATCGAAACCGCGCCAGAGATGCGGGACGCCCTCGAAAACAACCATTTCGATTTGATCCTCTGTGACTACTCCCTGCCGCATTTTCAGGCGATGCAGGCATTGACTATCCTGAAAGACAGCGGCATTGACCTGCCATTTATCATCGTCTCCGGCACCATTGGGGAGGAAACCGCAGTGGAAGCCTTGAAAGCGGGCGCGCACGATTTCATCGTCAAAGGAAATTATGCGCGGTTGAGTCCGGCAATCGAACGGGAGCTGCGCGACGCCGAGTTTCGCCGGGAGCGCAAGTCTGCCATTGAAGCGCTGCAACGAAGCGAAGAGCACTACCGCATGTTGTTCGAGTCCAACCCACATCCCATGTGGGTGTACGATATCGAGACTCTGCAATTCCTGGCGGTCAATAAAGCGGCAATCACCCACTACGGATACAGTCATCGCCAATTCCTCAGCATGACCCTCAAAGATATCCGCCCTCCTGAAGACATCCCATTATTATTGAACGATATCGAAAATTCGGGAGAGGGCGATCAAGTTCCCACCGAATGGCGGCATCGTAAAAAAGACGGCACACTCATCCATGTTGAGATCACTTCACATTCGATCTTATGGCTGGACCGTAAAGCGCGCCTTGTGCTGGCGCATGATATTACCGAACGCAAACAAGCCGAGTTATTGCTCAAGCAAAGAGACAAGGAACTTGAACTGCGAAACATCGAACTGATGCGTTTGTATCGCGCCTCTGAAGCGCTGCTCACCGGCGCATTGGATGAACTGGCAGAACTTGCCCAAACCATCGTACAGACCGTGCTCCGGGAATTCGAGCAATCCAATTGCAGCCTCCTTTTGCTAAACCCAAACACCGGAGACCTGGAGCGCGTGGCAGTTGCGGGTCCGTACGCGAAAGAGGTGAGCAATGCGGCGCTAAACTTAAAGATGCCCGGGCTGGTGGCAAAAGCCCTGCGCACGTCGCAGATCATCAACGCCGCAGATGTTTTGAAGGAAGAGGAATACGCTCCCAATTGGGGAGCCGCTCGTTCGGAACTCGTGATCCCTTTAAAAGTCGGCAACAACGTAATCGGTGCATTGGATGTACAAAGCCCCGAACCGGATGCCTTTCATGAAAACGATGAACGCCTGATGTCCATCTTTGCGAGTCGCGCCGCCCTCGGGCTTGAGCGAACACGTCTGCATGAGCAAACGCTGAAACAGTTGGAACGCCTCGGAGCGCTGCGCACGATCGACCTGGCGATCAGTAACAGCCTCGACCTGCGTATCTCGTTGAACGTCGTGCTTGAGCAGACGGCAAAACAGCTCGGTGTGGATGCCGCCTGTGTCCTGCTCCTGAAACCGGAAAATGGACGTCTCGAATACGCCATGGGACACGGCTTCCGCACCCGCGAGATCGAATCCACCAGCGTGCGCCTCGGCGAGGGCATGACGGGGCAAGTCGCACTCGAGCGCCGTGTCCTATCTTTGGACGATGCACTCTCTGACGATTATCAGTTCACCCGCAAAAAACTTCTTGCCGATGAGAATTTTATTTCGTATTACGGCGTGCCGTTGATCGCCCGCGGAGAAATAAAAGGCGTGTTGGAAGTATTTCACCGCGCTCCGCTAAAGCCGGATATGGAATGGCTAAACTTCCTAGACGGTCTCGGCTGGCAAACCGCCATCGCCGTGGATAACGCCCTGCTGGTGCAAGGGATGCAGCGCTCAAATACCAACCTCATCCTCGCCTACGAAGCGACGATTGAGGGCTGGTCTCATGCGCTCGACTTGCGGGATAAGGAGACCGAGGGTCACACCCAGCGCGTAACAGACATGACGCTGAAATTGGCACGCACTCTGAATATCGAAGAAGACCAAATCCCTCACATCCGCCGGGGCGCGCTGCTACACGATATTGGGAAGATGGGCGTGCCTGATCACATTCTACTCAAAGAGGGTCCGCTTACTGATGTGGAATGGGAGATCATGCGCCAACATCCACAGTTCGCATACGATCTGATCAGCCCCATCGCCTACCTGAAAGAAGCGTTGGATATTCCCTATTGCCACCATGAAAAATGGGACGGAACAGGCTATCCACGCGGGCTGTCTGGCACGCGCATCCCATTCGCGGCGCGCATCTTTGCCGTGGTGGACGTCTGGGATGCCATCACCAGCGACCGCCCCTACCGTAAAAAATGGACGAAACGAAAAGCCATTAAGTACATCCGCGAGCAAAGCGGTAAATACTTTGAACCAAACGTGGTGGATGTTTTCTTGAACGAGATCATAAAACTGGGAAAATCAGAATAGCAATTCATAACGGCACAGCAGACCGAACAATATGCAGATCGTCACTTGAAAGCGTCCGGCAAGCGTGCTATGGTAATGGTGAATCAAGTTGCAAGGTCTTCAGATCATGAAAGGAGACGACCATGTACAAAAAGATTCTCGTCCCGTTGGATGGCTCGCCGCTCGCCGAGGCGGCGCTGCCGCATGCCGAAGCCATTGCCAAATTGGAAGGCGCAGAGATCGTCCTGCTGCGCATCCCCACGATGCCTACCGCAGAATTCTTTTCGCGTGACCCCGCGATCGCTATAAAGATCCACGACGAAGAGCAGGCGGAGGCGGTGAATTACATCAACCTGAAAGTGGAAGAGTTGAAGAAGGACCACATCAAGGTCTCAGCCGTGACGCAGGATGGTCCCATTCCAGACACCATTCTCGCGGTCGCCGAAGAAACCCATGCCGATATGATCGCCATGTCCACTCATGGGCGGACGGGCTTACAACGCTGGCTGATGGGCAGTGTGGCAGACAAGGTCGTCCATCACGCGCACATTCCGGTGATGTTGATCCATCCAAACTGACATTGCATACGTACCGGGGGAAAACCAATGTAACAACAGGGTAAAAATGTAGGGCAACTTGCTAAATTGCCCGGGCAAGATGGCATCTTGCCCTACAGCTTAACCCGGCTTTGGTGTACAAGAGTACTAACAAATTCAAACGTCTTAGGGTTCGTAAAAATATAACTTCCTTCACCCGTTCGCCAGCCCTGTCGTTGCGAGCCACCGTTCTTGGTCTTTGGTGGTGAAGCAATCTCCGTATTATTCCGAGAGGATTGCTCACCGTACGCTTCCTTGGCGCACTCATTTTTTCAAACCAGCAACCAAAGCTGTAACAAGCCTGCGAAAACTTTCGTCGCAATCCTGCGGCAGACCGAAGCCGCCCGCCGCTTCAAGCGTTGCAAAGCCATGCACCAGGCTGCGGAAGGCGCGCAAACCGTGGATGGCATCCCCGCCCTGCAAACCAAGCGAATACATCAACGTCATGCCCACTTTCAACGTGCGCTCTTCTTCGTGGACGAGGTCCGGGTCTTGCGCGGGCTGCATCCCCGAAGCCCGCAGCGTGGACATGTACAGGCCCGCATTCGATTTCACGTATGCACGAAATGCCTGCGCCGCCGCCATGAACAGGTCATCGCCGCTTTTGCCGATGGCGGCTTCGCTTAAACAGTCGGCAAGGTTTTTGGCATTCAAAATCGCCAATTCCTTTTGCAGACCCGTCAGACCATCCACGTGATTGTAGAGCGATGGGGTTTGAATGCCGAGTTCTTCGGCAAGGCGACTCAACGTGAGTTCCTGCATACCCTCTGCATTGACCAACTCCACGGCGGCTTGCACAACGGCATTCTTATCGAGGCGGGTGCGTTTTTTCTTTTGGGTTATGTCAGTTCCTCATAAAGATTTCACCACGGAGCACATCGTGAGCACCGAGAAAAAACTTTTCAAATCTCCGTGAACTCCGTGCTCTCCGTGGTGAAAAAGTTTTGTTCTTACTTCAATGAATTCAAAAACTCAATTATGAGCGGGACGGTGACATCAGGCATTTCCGCGTGCGGATAATGCCCCGCATTTTCGATCATCCAATAACGCCCATGCACGGCGTCTGCAATACGTTTGGCTTCACCTTCGGGGTTCTTGAAATCGGGATCTTTGCTGCCCATCAACACCAGCGCAGGCTGGGTCACTTTGGAAATGCGTTCGCCCGAAGCCCGCTTCGACGCGCGCATCATACCCATCACCGCTTCGAGCCGCCCGCGTTGTTTGAGATTTTCAACCAACGCCGTTGTATATTCGGCAAAGTCCGCAGGCTTGCGGGTGGGGTACAGCGACGAGTAATACATCTTCCACGCGGCGGGTCCCCATGGGCGGGCAAACATAATGGATAGCAAGAAGACGAAAAAAGGATTGCCATCGCCATCGACGAATGGATCGATCATAACCATGCCGCGCACCAACTCAGGCGTCTCAGCCGCGGACCAGATAGCTGCTCCCCCGCCCATCGACGTTCCCACCACGACGGCGGGTCCCGCATTCAACTCGCGGATCAACGCCAGAATGTCATCGCCGACGCCCGCCACCGAATAATCGTCCCAGCCTATACTCGAGTCGCCGTGTCCGCGCGGGTCCATGACCGCCACGCGATAGCCAGCCTTCACCAACAAAGGCGCGAGAAAGCGATACTCGCCGCGCACATCTCCCAACGAGGGGACACACACTACCAGCGGACCAGCGCCCGTCACTTCGTAGGCAATTTGTCCATTTTTACGTTTAAGATATTGAGGTTTCATCGTTCACTCCTGATTACTAATCATATTAGTATTTTAACTAATTTAATTAGTTTTTGTCAAGAGGGAACTGTCCCACTACAGTATTGGTCTACACTGCTGCCGCGCTTCGACTACGAGCGGAGGAGCACCCGCTCGTAGTCGAAGCGCAAGTGCGTAACATCAGATCCTTAACTCAAAAGCTGGCGAATGACTTGGATCATTCGCCAGCTTTTCACTCCTACTCTTTATCCTGCTTTTCTTTCTTTTCTTTTTTCTTCTTGGCATCTTCATCCACCATAATGTCGATGGCAATCGCGATGGCAAGGATGAGAATATCGTTCTGTCCGGCTTCGACCTCCACACCGTAGGTATCCGTAATGCGCAGCCATTTCTTGGAGACCTCGGCGACCTTGTTCCGCCCATCTTTGATGCTGTACTCATGCGCAAGGAAATCGCCCTGCACATCGAGGTCGGGTCCATTCTTGACCTTCACATCCCAACGGTCGCGGAAAGGCGTGATGAGCGCCTTTTTGATCGTCGCCATATTGTTGCCGTCGGCATCTTCAACCACCATCGTATCCTTGATGGTTAGCAGGCGTTCCTGAATTTGGGCAAGCTTTTTGCCTTTCGCATCTTCAAACACCAGGGTCTTACGAATGCGCAGCACTTTGCCGTCCACCTTGAAGACATTTTTACCTTCTTCGTTCTCGATCCAGAAATCATCTCCGATGGAGATCAGGTTTTGGCGAATTTTGTAGCGGGTAATCATGGCGGGATTCCTTTTTGACGTAGAGTGAAATTTTCACCGAGTATAACCCATCCGTTATTTCGCTCAAAAGGCAATCGCATGACGGGAGTGTCTAATTTCGTGGGCTTTCCAAAAGATTTGACCACAGGGCACACAGAGATCACGGAGAAAACCCTCAAAATCTCTGTGGACTCCGTGATCTCCGTGGTGAAAGATTCTCTTAGCTCATTCTTTTAGACACTCTCCGCATGACAAAAGTCTGTATCATCAAAGTCGTTTCAGTTACAATGAGGAACAACGACCTCAACACTCTTCAAAATGAAGGACTTGAACACTCCATGATCCCCGGTCTCGACGGGCTGCGTGCCCTCGCCATTCTGACTGTCCTTGGTTCACACACAAAAAATTACGATTTCGGCTGGATGGGCGTCCAGTTCTTTTTTGTGCTTTCCGGCTTTTTGATCACAGGCATCCTCCTGCGCATGAAGGAAAGCCTGCCCGTTCAGCGATACTTCAAAGCCTTCTACGGCAGACGATTCCTGCGCATCTTTCCCCTCTATTATTTTTATCTTTTTCTTCTCGGTCTGGCAGCATGGCAAACGGACCTGATTCCCTTCAAGTTCATTCAAAGGGAAATCGAGAGCAACGTCCAGCCGCAGTTGCCATTTGCGTTCCTGTATGTGTACAACTTCCTGCACGCCACGACAGGCTATCAGCACACGCCCTTCCTTTCGCACTTGTGGTCACTTTCGGTCGAGGAGCAGTTTTACATCATATGGCCCCTGATCCTGTTCTTTACGCCTAAAGAAAAGATCAAGACTGTTTTTCTGACCGCCATCGCTCTTGGACCCATCCTACGCTGGGCGACGTTTCTCGTTTACCAATCTCATGCCTTCCCCTCGCTTCTGACTTCGCCCTATCTTGCGGTTTACGTCCTGCCCTTTTCCCACATCGACGCCTTTGCTCTCGGCGCTTTCGTTTCGCAATTTTCCCTGCCCAAGCCGCGCATCCAGCTCACGGTGTTGGCGGTCGCCATCCCTGTTCTCGGCTTTGCAACCCAATACGTCTCCTATGGGTCGATCCGCCCGGATACGCTGGGATATGAATTCACCTTGTCTGGCTCGTATAAATTCATTTGGGGTTACTCCCTCCTGAATTATTTCTTCGCGCTGATCGTCCACGCCGTACACCGTACAGGCATGTGGACTCGTTTTCTAGAATTGCCGGTCATGCAATATCTCGGCAGGATCTCGTACGGCATGTACGTGTATCACTACGCCGTCATCTGGTTTATGATTCAGGCGCAAAATAAGAACCGCGAAGCGCTCGACCTGTCCATTAACTACGGCACAGCGCGGACGTACTTCCTCGCCCTGGCGCTGACAACTCTCGTCGCCAGCCTGAGCTTCCGTTTCCTCGAAAAACCGGTCAACGATTTAAAAGATAGGTTCTTCCCATTGAAAGCTTGAAAGGACCGACAAATGGACATCACCAAAACCTTCTACACCGCCAAGCGCAAAGACTGGCGGGGTTGGTTGAAGAAAAACTACAAAACCGAAAACGAGGTCTGGTTAGTGTATCCCAGGAAAAGTACGGGGAAGCCGCGCATCGAATACAACGATGCAGTGGAAGAAGCCCTATGCTTCGGCTGGATCGACAGTCTCATCAAAAAACTGGATGACGACCATACCGTCCAAAGGTTTTCGCCGCGCAAGCCGAAAGCCAAATATTCGCAAGCCAACATCGAGCGCCTGCGGACGTTGATCGCGCAGAAGAAAGTCATCAAAGAGGTGGCAGAGACATTGGGGGATGTGTTGAACAAGGAGTATGTTATCCCGCCTGATATTTTGAAAGCCGTCAAGTCAAACAAAGAAGCGTGGAAGAACTTCCAAAACTTTTCGGATGCATACATTCGGATTCGAATCGCCTTTATCGATGGAGTGCGCAAACGCCCGGAGGAATTCAAGAAGCGTCTACGATACTTCATCGAAATGACGGAAAAGAACAAGATATTTGGGTTCGGGGGAATCGAGAAGCATTACTAACTGATGTTACGCACTTGCGCTTCGACTACGAGCGAATCCTGAGCTTGTCGAAGGACGAGGAGCGCAGTCGAAGGGTGAGGGACGCAAGAAAACAGAAATCGCGTAACATCAATTACTAAAATATGCTGACCCGAGGGTGGAAATAGCAGTAGAATTAAAGAAGCAAATTGTAACTACATAAGGGAGATAAACCATGCTTTACGTCTATTCCGTTTTGCTCTTTGCCCTTGGGCTGGCAACAGGCATTCCCGCCATCCTGCTATTTCGGCGAATGGAAAATATCAGAAAACATAGTTCAACTACATTTGGCGTTGTTCGTTCGGCGGGAGAATCTCGCGAATGGAATTTTTTGGGAGAAGTGGGCAGGTCTGCTCGTCCGTTGGTGGCGTTTCGGGTCCAGGATACTGAGCATTTGGTGGAAATGACCGATAGCAGCGGCTTTATGAATCGCCGCTATGAAACAGGAGTCACAGTCGAGGTCGTATATCAAAAAGAAACACCCTGGAAAGCCTACTTACAAAAAGAATGGCAGATCGCCCGCCGCGATCTGTGGATAGCCGCCGCCGAGCTTGTTGCAGCTGCCGTGCTTTGGGGAGTTGGAGTCTATTTGGGGATACCCGTGTAAAACCCGTCATGAGAATCAAACGAATATGCTTGAGTTGATGCCTGTATAATCAGGCTTCGACTCTATCCCTTGTGAGGACATCAATGGATTCCCTTTCAGAACGCCGCAAGGCAATTTTTTACCTTGCCATTACCGCCGTCTTATGGAGCACCAGCGGTCTGTTCGTCAAGATTCTCAATTGGCAGCCGATCGCCATCCTTTCCGGACGCAGCCTGTTTGCAAGCATCGTATTTCTCTTTTACCTGCGCCGCCTTCCCACGCGCTTCAATCGCTGGCAATTGCTGGCTGCCGCAGCGTTCATCCTGACCCAGTTCCTGTTCATCACCTCCACCAAGTTGACCACCGCCGCAAACGCGATCTTCCTGCAATACACCGCGCCGATCTATGTCATCCCGCTCGCCTATTGGTTCCTACGTGAAAAGCCCTCGCGCACAGATTTTCTTGCCATGTTCATCATCTTTCTGGGTCTCACGCTCTTCTTCGCAGACAAACTCAGTACGGATGGTTTGTACGGCAACCTGCTCGCGATTCTCAGCGGCATAACTTCGGCAGTGATGATAGTCTCCTTCCGCGCCCAAAAGGACGGCAACCCTGCAGAAAGTAATCTGATTGCTTTTCTTGTCACCGCGACATTTGGTTTTCCCTTCATCCTGCAAGAAACCTGGACGGTTACAGACTGGTCGATCCTTGCCTTCCTCGGTATCTTCCAGATCGGGCTGGCGTTCATCTTTTTCACAAAAGGAATCAAGCACATCCCTGCTTTGGAGGCGAATCTTATCGGCACACTGGAGCCGGTTCTAAATCCCATTTGGGTGTTTCTATTCTACGGAGAACGCATGGGAGTTTTTGCTTTAGTTGGTGGATTGGTGGTGCTTGGCGGAGTAGTTTTGAGCGCAGTTGGGAGCGCGAGAATGGCGAAGGAAAGTGAAGCGCACCCTTAGAACGTCTCTTCTTTTTCTAACATCTCCACAAATTGACGGATGCGCTTCTCGCGCGTTTCGGCTTTCTTTGCAGTTTCGATCCTGAACAAAAATGAATATCGCCTTGAACCTGTCAGCGTCTCAAAGAAGGCTTTAGCTTTCTTGCTCCTATTCAACGCGGACTGAAAATCCTCAGGCACGACAATATTCTTCTGTGACGCATACGCCGCATCCCAACGCCCATCCTGTTTCGCCGCTTCGACCGCCTTCAACCCTGACGGTTTCATCTCCCCACTCGCGATCAGACGTTCCACCTTCTCCACATTGATCTTGGACCAAATGCTCTTGGGTCTGCGCGGCGTGTATTTTTGGAGATAATACTTTTCATCGAAGCTGTCCCTCTGACCATCGATCCAGCCATAGCACAAAGCGACATCCAGCGCTTCCATGATCGTCACAGAGGGAATTCCACTCCCCTTCTTGGCAAGCTTCATCCACACCCCAGCAGACTTATCATGATTCTTCGCAAGCCAGTCCGCAAATTTCTTTTTGGATTCAAACGTTAAAGTGGGAAGTTCAGTTGAGTTGGGCATGGGGCATATTTTACTTGAACGCAAACGCGTCGCCCTACAGAGCAGGGACGGATGTCAAATTGAGCGGGGCTGAGACTATGAACATAATTCCCAAATTTATTTTGTGCTATACTCCGAATCGACCAAGGAGAGACAAGTTATGACAGAATATCAATTTGTT